>NZ_JAFMZG010000042.1:0-67839 GCF_049132125.1 Pseudomonas sp. NFX5 | reverse complement strand
GCTGCGAAGCGGCCCCAACAAGAGCGCTGCAGTGTGCCAGGCAGCTCCGGGGCTGTTTCTGGGGCCGCTTCGCAGCCCAGCGCGGGGCAAGCCCGCTCACCACAGAAGCCCGCTCACCACAACAAGCCCGCTCACCACAGAGGCAAGCTCACCACAGAAGCCCGCTCACTACAAAAAAAGCCAACCAGGCCAGGCTAACGCCCTGCCACAAACAGCTGGACCTTGCGGGCCAGTTGATCGAGGTGCCGATCACGCTGTTTCTCGGCGTCCACCATCGCCCGCTTGCCATGTTTTTGCAGCAGGTAGGTATGGATCTGGCGTACCTCCAGCGAACTGTAGATCGCCGCCACATCCAACACGCCCATCAAGCCATCGGTGCCGTAGTCCCGGGTATTCATCAACACCTGGGTGCCCCGCGCACCCCGCACTTCAAACCCCATGGCCTCGAAGGCCGCTACCTTCTCCACGGCACAGGCCAACTCCGCATGGGGATAGCGCGCCAGCACGTCCGCCATCATCCCGCGCGCCACACCCTGGCGCCGGAAACCAGCCTGCACCGCCATGAAGGCGATGCCACAGGCCTCAGGATCATCCTTCACCGGCAGATACAGGCAAAAGCCAATCACCTGCTCCTCGAGCATCGCCACGATCAACTCAACGGCAATCCCCTTCGACCCGCCCACTGCCTCCAGGTACAGGTGCACCTCAAAGCCGATGGCGTATTGGTAAATGTTATAGAGCAGGTTGCTCGGCGGCAGTGCGACGCTGCTGATGTCGGTGAGGTTGTCCACCACCATCTGCAGGATCTGGGCATTGATGGGCTCGGGGCACGGAGTGGTGTAGCGGGTAAGGCTGAACATGCAGATTCCTGGGTTTCGCGTCAAGGCAGCGGCGATTGTACCTGTTGCAGGCCGTTCAGTGCCCGCACACCTCACGCACGCACCCGCGCAACCAGCGGTGGGCCAGGTCGGCATCCAGCCGCGGATGCCAGAGCATCGCCACGGTGAACGGTGCCAGCGTCAACGGCAACGCAAAGCTGTAAAGGCCTTCGCGCTGATGGGCGGTGTAGCGTTCGGGCACGCTGGCAATCAGGTCGGTGTCGCGGGCCAGGGCGATGGCCGTGGCGAACCCGGCGACGATGGTGCCGATCTGCCGCGTCAAGCCCAGGGCTTCAAGCCCATCGTCGATCTGGCCGCGCTCCTGCCCGCGCCGCGAGACATAGACGTGCCGCCCCAGGGCAAACCGCTCGGCACTGATGTCGCCCTGGCTCAGGGGATGGCCGCTGCGCACCACGCCAATCAAACGGTCGCGAAACAGCGCCTGGGTCAGCACTTCGGGGCTGGCGTCGGGGTCGACCACACCGGTCTCCAGGTCGACGCTGCCTTCGCGCAGCAACGTGCTGTCCTTGTCGGTCTTGCTGACGAAACGCAGGCGTACACCAGGCGCCTCCCGCGCGATGCGCGCCAGCAACGCGGGACCGAAGTTTTCGACGAACTCTTCACTGGTGCGCAAGGTGAACGTGCGCTCCACCTGGGCCAGGTCCAGGGCGTGTGCCGGGCGCAGCACTGCGTGGGCGTCCTGCACCAGGCGGCTGACCTGCTCACGCAATGCCTGCGCCCGCGGCGTCGGCACCAGCCCGCGCCCGGCGCGGACCAACAGCGGATCGCCGGTGGTCTCACGCAAGCGCGCCAGCGCCCGGCTCATGGCCGAGGGGCTCAACTGCAAGCGCTTGGCCGCTCGGGCGACACTGCCTTCGGCCAGCAAGACATCCAGGGTGATCAGCAGATTAAAGTCGGGCATGGGCGCTCCTTAGCAGGCGTTTGACGCAGGTATTAACTGCAAACCCTGCGTCTTCCGCCATGTTAGGCGAGGTCGTAGATTTGTGACAGTTGCGTCCACCCAAGGAATCTTCCATGCATACGTCTTCACGGGGCGGCCTTGCCAGCCTGTCGCTGTCCATGTTGCTCGCCGCCCTCGGCACCAGCATCGCCAATGTCGGCCTGCCCAGCCTGGTACAGGCATTCGATGCGTCGTTTCATGCCGTGCAGTGGGTGGTGCTCGCCTACCTGATGGCGATCACGGCGGTGATTGTCATGGCCGGCCGAATGGGCGATCGCCTGGGCCGTCGCCGGCTGTTGCTCGCCGGGCTGCTGCTGTTTGCGCTGGGCAGTGGGCTGTGTGCAGGCGCGCCCTCGCTGGGCTGGCTGATTGCCGCACGCCTCCTGCAGGGCTTGGGCGCGGCGAGCATGATGGCCATGGCGCTGGGGATGGTCGGCGACACGGTGCCCAAGGAACGCACCGGCCGGGTGATGGGCCTGCTGGGCACAATGTCAGCCGTCGGTACCGCCATGGGCCCCGCCGCTGGCGGGTTATTGCTCAGTGTGTGGGGCTGGCGCGCGCTGTTTCTGGTGGGCATGCCCTTGGGGTTACTCACGGCCAGCCTCGCGTGGCGCTACTTGCCGGTTGATCGACGCCAAGCAGGCTCACCTTCCAGCGTCTGGTCACCGTTGAAGGAAGCATCATTGCGCACGAGTCTCGCGATGAGTGCGTTAGTAGCGGCGGTGATCATGGCAACCTTTGTGGTCGGCCCTTTCTACCTGTCCAAGGGGCTGGGGCTGGACCCGCAATGGATGGGCCTGGCCATGGCCGTCGGGCCCTGTGTCGCGGCGCTCAGCGGTGTACCGGCGGGGCGCCTCACCGACCGCCACGGCTGGCGCCTTATGACTTTCGCCGGGTTGGGCATCCTGGTTTGCGGCGCATTACTATTGTCGTTGGCCTCGGGATTGATCGCCTACCTTGGGGGGCTGGTGATTCTGACGACGGGCTATAGCCTGTTCCAGGCCGCCAACAATACTGCGGTGATGTGCGATGTAGACGGTGCGCGCCGAGGTACGGTCGCAGGCTTGCTCAACCTGTCACGCAATATCGGGCTGATCTTCGGTACCTCGGCCCTGGGGGCGGTGTTCGCCTGGGCGACCCCGGATGTCACCCGCGCCACCGCGCAATCCGTGACCAGTGGCCTGCATGCGACTTTCACCGTCGCCGTGGGCTTGATCCTGCTGGCCACCGCGATGACAGCGGGCCGCATCCGCGCCGTGAATGCCCCACAGAATGCCCGTTGAGGCAAAAAAACAAAAAAGGCGTTGCGCCAGACGGGGTTACATCGCGCATCATGGGCACTTTCAAGCTCAAGGGTAACGTCCATGCGCGTTCTGTCATTGATGATGGGTCTTACGACGCTGGCCGCCAGTACGGTGTTCTGCGCCAGCGCGATGGCGAATGAAGAAAGTCAGTTGGTGCAACAGATCAACGAGTACCGCAGCCAGGTGCAGCGCTGCGGCGACCAGGGTTCCCAGGAACTGCCACCGTTGGCCAACGATACACGGCTGGTGCTGCCGGCCAATAACGTCGGCGACCTGCAGCAGGCCCTGGCCCGGGCCGCGTACCCGATGGTCAATGTGCAGGCCATCAGCCTGTCCGGGCCCAAGGACGCCCAGGCAGCCATGAAAGCCGTGCGCGAGAGTTTCTGCCGGGTGGTGCTGGACCCGCAATTCGTCGACATCGGCGTGAGCAACAGCGGCCAGGACTGGCGCATCGTGCTGGCCCGCCCGTTGCTGTCCAGCGGCCTGGGCGATTGGCAAACCGAAGGCCGCAAGCTGCTCGACCTGATCAATGCCGCCCGCACGCAACCGCGCCAATGCGGCACCCAGGCGTTTACCGCGACCACGCCATTGTCGTGGAACGAGGCGTTGGCCGGGGCCGCCAACAGCCACACGCGCAACATGGCCAACGGCAATTTCTTCGACCACCTGGACCACGACGGCCGCACGCCTGGCGACCGCGCGGAACTGGCCGGGTATATCGCGAAAAACATCGGCGAAAACATCGCCGCCGGCCTGGACACCCCGCGCAAGGTGGTCGACGGCTGGCTCGCCAGCCCGGGTCATTGCGCCAACCTGATGAACCCGCAGTTTCGCGAATTGGGCGCAGCCTATGCCATGGACCCGAAGAGTGACGCGGGCATCTACTGGACCGCTTTATTCGGCACGCAATAAGGGTTGGGCAATCGCCCACCCCCCGGCCCTTCGCTCTTTCAAACGAATACAGCATCAAAATGCCATCTAGCGGATAATCGTGCTGAACTGGCAGCGACCAGACAGGTCTGTAGCTTTACGCCACATCCTTGCGGGCGCGTTGAAGATTCCGGAATACAAGGTGTTCTCCCAATGATGAATTGGCTGCAAAGCAGCAGCGACATGGCTGAGCAAGTACGTCAGCATGATTGGGCCAGTACGCCCCTAGGACCGCTGGAACAGTGGCCGGACGTGTTAAAGACCACCGTGGCGCTGTGCTTCGCCTCCAGCTTTCCCCAGGCGATTGTCTGGGGCCCGCAACTGATCACGCTCTACAACGATGCGTTTATCCCGATCCTGGGCAGCAAGCCCTACGCGTTGGGGCGCCCGTTCAACGAAGTGTGGGCCGAGGTGTGGGATGACGTCAGCCACATCGCCAACGCCGCCTTCGAGGGCCACGCCACCTATATCGAAAACTTCCCCCTGGTGATTGAACGCGGCCCGAGGCGGGAGCAGGCGTACTTCACCTTCTGCTACAGCCCGATCCGCGATCCCCAAGGCAAGGTGGTCGGCATGCTCGACACCGTCACCGAGACCACCTCCACGGTGTTCCTGGCACGCCGCCTGGCGGTGCTGGACGCCATCGGCAACGCGGTGGTCAACGCCGTCGATGCCGAAGCCATCATGACCAGCACCACCCGGTTGCTGGCCGAGCACCTGCAGGTGAGCAATTGCGCCTACGCCGACATGGACGCCGATGAAGACGGCTTTACCATTCGAGACAATTGGACCGCGCCCGGCTCGCCCAGCATCATTGGCCGCTACAGCCTGGCAGCGTTCGGCGAGATGGCCGTCAAATGCCTGCGCGCCGGCGACCCCCTGGTGATCCACGACAATCTGCGCGAGTTGCCGCCCGCAGAGTCCGCCACCTTCCAGGCCCTGGGGGTGACGGCGACGATCTGCATGCCGCTGATCAAGAACGGTCGCCTGACCGCCCTGATGGCCGTCCATGACAAAAGCCCACGCCCCTGGTCACCCTACGACCTGGCCCTGTTGCGGGAAGTCACCGAGCGCTCCTGGGCGCATATCGAGCGCGTGCGTGCCGATGCCGATGTGCGCAAGGGCCTGGCGGCCTATGCCGAACTGAACACCACTCTCGAACAGCGCGTCGAAGAACGCACCCTGGCGCTGGCCAAGGCCGAAGCCGCGCTGCGCCAGTCGCAGAAACTCGAAGCCATCGGCCAACTCACCGGCGGCGTGGCCCATGACTTCAACAACCTGCTGACGATCATCCGCTCATCGGTGGACTTCCTGCGTCAGCCAGACCTGTCGGAGCAGCGTCGCCAGCGCTATATGGGCGCAGTGGCGGATACCGTAGAGCGGGCCAGCAAGTTGACCAGCCAATTGCTCGCCTTTGCCCGCCGCCAACCGCTGAACCCGGAAGTCTTCGACGTGGGCCAGCGCGTTCAGAACATCGGCGAGATGCTGGAGAGCGTCACAGGCGCGCGCATTCATGTACGTGTCGAGATGCCTTCGCAGCCGTGTTTTGCGCGGATCGATGCCAGCCAGTTTGAAACCGCACTGATCAACATCGCCCTCAATGCACGGGACGCAATGGAGGGCCAGGGCACCCTGACCCTGAAAGTCCTCGGGGCACAGCCGTTGCCCCATATTCGCGGCGACGCCGGGTCGGGTAAGGCGTATGTCGCCATTTCGCTCGCCGATACCGGCCCCGGCATTCCCGAAGACACCGTCGAACGCATTTTCGAGCCGTTCTTCACCACCAAGGCGGTGGGTAAAGGCACCGGCCTGGGCCTGTCGCAGGTCTTCGGCTTCGCCAAGCAGTCGGGGGGCAATATCGATGTGACCAGCACGCCCGGCCAAGGCAGCGTATTCACCTTGTATCTGCCCCAGGTCGAAGCCGAAGCAGCACTGCCACTCCCCTGCGAGGAAGCGCCGGCTTCGTCCCACGACACATCACAGTGCCGGGTGCTGATTGTGGAGGACAATCTGGAGATCGGGCGGTTTGCCAGCCAGATTCTTCAAGACCTGGGCTACCAGGCCACCTGGGTGACCGATGCCGAACAGGCCCTGACCCTTGCCGGGCACGATGGGAGGGCCTTCGATGTGATCTTCTCCGACGTGGTCATGCCCGGTATCACCGGGGTCGCCATGGCCAAGCTGTTGCGCCAGCGTCGAGCGGACCTGCCGGTGATACTGACCTCGGGCTACAGCGAAGAGCTGGCAGACAATGGCTATGACGGCTTCGAGTTCCTGCCCAAGCCTTACTCTGCCGAGCAGGTTTCGCGGGTATTGATCAAGGCCATGCACAAGGACTGAGCCGCGCCCTACTCCGCCACGGCCACCTGGTTGCGGCCCAATGCCTTGGCCCGGTACAGCGCTTTGTCGGCGCTGTTCATCAGGCCGTGCAGGTCCTCGTCCACGGCATGGGTGAACGCCACCCCAAGGCTGGCTGACAGCCCCTTGACCGGCTCGGCGGCCAAACCGGCGATAGCCTTGATCAGGTCCTCGGCAATAGTGCGCGCGGTGTCCAACGACGTATTGGGCAACAACACGGCAAACTCTTCGCCGCCCAAGCGACCATACACATCGGCCTTGCGGAACGACGCACTGATCACCCCGCCAATCTGGCGCAAGACCTGATCGCCGGCCTGGTGCCCATAGGTGTCGTTGATTTGCTTGAAGTGGTCCATGTCCATCATCAGCACGCACAGCGGCTGCTGGTTATGACGGCATTGCGCATACAGCAATTGCGCATGTTCGAAAAACGCCCGGCGGTTCATCAGGCCGGTCAGCTCATCGGTCTGTGCGGCACGGGTCGAGATGTTATGGGCCCGTTCCATTTGCCGGGTCAGGCGAAAGGCTTTCTCCAGTGCATCGGACAATTTGCGCGTGGCACTGGCCACAAACGTGGAAAACACCAGGACCGCGATGCCGATGCCCACTTGCATCGATGTGGGCTGGAACAACAGCCACAGGGTGCACGGCAGCAACACCAGGCCGATGGACACCAGGGTCATATAGCGATAGGCCGAATAACACGACACCGCACTGACCGACATCCCCACGGTGAACAGCATCACCAGCGCCTGGGACAACCGATCATCGGGGGGCATCAGCGCGAGTGCCCCAGCCCCCCAAATGCCCGCGGACAGTACCAGCGTGACCCAGTAGCGGCGCTCCCAGCGGTCCGGGGTGCGTTCGCTGTTGGGGCAGCGGAACCAGTCCAGGAACATCTTGACCCGCAGCAGCGACGACGCGCCCAACACCACCAGCCACACCAGCATCAACGTGTGATCGAAGCGCTCCCAGCACAGCCAGCAGAGCATGGCGGCTGCCATGTAGCTGCCGAAAATGGCTGCAAATGACTGGCGAAACAACTGGTGCAAACGGTCGGTTCGCACCTGTGCCTCTATAAAGCAATCCTGGTCCCGCCCATGCCCAAGGCCATTCATGAAATTCGCCTGATTCGACTGCCATGACAAAGGCGCCATTGTGGCACCCTGCCACCAGCGTGGACAACTGAATCCAGCAGGGTAGAGCCTTTAACTCCCGTCAGGCCGCAAAATCAGCACCCCCAACGGCGGCAGGTTCAACGACAGTGACACCGGTTGCCCATGGCGTGGCTCATCCTCGGTGAACACGCCACCGCCATTGCCGTAATTGGAACCCGCGTAGGTATCGGCGTCACTGTTGATCACCTCGCTCCAACGCCCACCAAACGGTACGCCCACCTTGTAGGCCTCACGGGGCACCGGGGTGAAATTGGCCACCACCAGCACCGGCTTGCCGTCCTTGCTCCAGCGCAGCCAGGCGTAGACGCTGTTGATCGCGTCGTCGCCGATCAGCCACTGGAAACCCTGAGGCGCATCATCCTGCTCGTGCAGGGCCGGCTCTTCGCGATACAGGCGATTCAAGTCACCCACCAGCTTTTGCACGCCTTTGTGCTCGGCGTACTGCAGCAAGTACCAGTCCAGTTGCTGGTCGTGGTTCCACTCGCGCCACTGGCCGAATTCGCAGCCCATGAACAGCAGCTTCTTGCCCGGATGCATCCACATGAACGCCAGGTAGGCGCGCAGGTTGGCAAACTTCTGCCAACGGTCGCCGGGCATCTTGTCGATCAGCGAGTGCTTGCCGTGCACCACTTCATCGTGGGAAATCGGCAGGATGAAGCGCTCGGACCACGCATACACCAGGCCGAAGCTCAACTCGTTATGGTGATGGGCGCGATAGACCGGATCCTGCTGGATGTAATGCAAAGAATCGTGCATCCAGCCCATGTTCCACTTGTAGTTGAAGCCCAGGCCACCCTGTTGGGTGGGCTGGCTGACGCCGGGCCAGGCGGTGGACTCTTCGGCGATCACCAGGGCGCCGGGCGCTTCCAGTGCCACCACGTCGTTCAAGTGGCGCAGGAAATCGATGGCTTCCAGGTTCTCGCGCCCGCCATGGCGGTTGGGCACCCATTCGCCGGCCTTGCGCGAATAGTCGCGGTACAGCATCGACGCCACCGCATCCACCCGCAGCCCGTCAATGTGGAAGTGTTTGAGCCAATGCAGCGCCGAGGCCAGCATGAAGCCGTGGACCTCAGTGCGGCCCAGGTTGTAGATCAGCGTGTCCCAGTCCTGGTGGAAGCCTTCCAGCGGGTTGGCGTATTCATACAACGCAGTGCCGTCGAATTGCGCCAGGCCATGGGTGTCGGTAGGGAAATGCGCCGGCACCCAGTCGAGGATCACGCCGATATCGGCCTGATGGAGCGCGTTGATAAAATAGGCGAAGTCCTCCGGCGAGCCAAAACGCGCCGTCGGTGCGAACTGTGAAAGCGCCTGGTAACCCCACGAACCGCCGAACGGGTGTTCCATGATCGGCATCAATTCAACGTGGGTGAAGCCCAGTTGCTGCACATACGGCACCAACCGCTCGGCCAGCTCGCGCCAGGTGTATTGGCGCGCCACTTCGCCGGCCTCGTCCAGCTCGCACTGCCAGGAGCCCACGTGCAGCTCGTAGATCGACAGCGGCGCCGTGGCCTTCTGGCGCTCGACCCGCGCTTGCATCCACTCGTGGTCCTGCCAGTCCACCTGCAACGGCGCGGCGACTTTCGAGGCGGTATCGGGTGGCAACTGGGTCGCCAGCGCCATCGGGTCGGCCTTGAGCGGCAGAATCCCGTGGGCACCGAGGATTTCGTACTTGTAGGCGGCGCCAGGTTGCAGGCGTGGAATGAAGATCTCCCACACGCCCGACGGATGCCGCAGGCGCATTGGGTGGCGGCGGCCGTCCCAGATATTGAAGTCTCCCACCACCGAAACCCGCCGCGCATTCGGTGCCCACACGGCAAAACGCACGCCGTCTACGCCATCGACGTTGGTCACCTGGGCCCCCAGGCAACTGCTGAGGTCACGGTGGTTGCCTTCGGCGAACAGGTACAGGTCCATCTCCCCCAGCAACAGTTGCTGGAAGCTGTAAGGGTCTTCGGTGATCTGCTCGCCACCGGCCCACTGGATTTTCAGCAAGTACGCCTGGCGGGTGTTGAACTGCCCGACGAACAGGCCCGGCACCTGGGTCGCATCCAGGCTGCCGATCTGTTCACCGCCATCGCGGCTCAGCACCTGGACACTCAAGGCTTCCGGCAGGAACGCGCGGATAAATTGGCCGCCCTGCTCGTCATCGTGTGGCCCGAGAATGGAAAACGGGTCGTGGTGCTCGGCGCGCACCAGCGCTTCGACGTCCTTGGACGCCGGCATGGCTGTCAACTTCGGTTGCAGCGGTTCTTTACTCATAAAGCTCATGACGTCTCCCCACCGCGTGCAGTGTTCGATTTAGATGTAATCCCGCTCAACAACCCGTGCAAGCCCTGCAGGGGCACCGGCAACCAGGTCGGGCGGTTTTCCGCTTCGTACGCTACCTCATACGCGGCCTTCTCCAGGCTGAACAACGTCAGCGCGGCGTCCTGGCCCTTGGCATCCTGCCAGTCATGCGCCAGTGTAGACGCAGCGGCCTGATAAGCCTGGATAAATGCCTGGCGGGCCTCTTTCAGGTAGCGATCGGTCACGCGCCTGCGCGCCTGGTCCGCTGCGGGCGAGTGATCCACCCCTTGTACGTTCAAGGCCATGGCCGCCGCGTAGTCAAAGGAGCGCAACACGCCGCTCACATCTTTATACGGGCTGTGCTTGCCGCGCCGTTCATGCAGCGGCCGCGCCGGTTCGCCTTCAAAGTCGATCAGGTAGGCATCGCCCTTCACCACCAGCACCTGGCCCAGGTGCAAGTCACCGTGGACGCGAATGCGCAGCCCGCCTAAGGTGGCTTTCGCCAGCGCCTGGACATGCGCGCCGATGGCTTTTTTCTGCGCCAGCAATTCACTGACCAGCGCCTGATCGGCAGGGTTCAATTGGCTTTGATGCAGCTTGAGCAATTGCAATGCACGGTCGATCTGCGCACCAACGTCCTTGGCCCAGGCTTGGGTATCCTTGGCGCTGGTCGGTTCGGGCTTGAAGTCCTTATTGGTCGTTTTGGCCCCCAGCACCCCGTGCATTTCACCCAGGCGCTGGCCGAGCAGCCCGGCGAAGTCCGCCAGCTCGCCCAGTGCGTTGTAATGCTGTTCCTGTTCGGAGATGGCCTCGGCCAGTTCATCGCGAATGGCACGTTCCAGGTTGTTCTGGGTCCAGCTCCATGCGTCACCCTGGTTGCTCAAGTAGCCCTGGGCGATCATCAGCAGGTTGTCCTGGCCGGCGCCATCATGGCGAATCACCGAGCCCATCAGCGGCGAGATATTCGGATAACCCGCCTGCGTCAGGTAGGCGCTCATTTCCAGCTCGGGGTGCACCCCGGCGCTGACTTTGCGGATCAGCTTGAGCACCAGGCTCTCGCCCACCACCACCGAGCTGTTGGACTGCTCGGCAGACAAGTAACGCACCGGCGACTCGTCCGTCAGTTGCAGCGTGTCCAAGTGTGGCGTGGCTTCAAAACGCAGGTCGCCGTCGCTGCCGTTTAACACGGTACCGGCCTGCAGGCCTTGGATCACCGCGCGAATAAAGTGCTCCAGGCTGAAGGCGTCCGTCACCAGGCCCACCTGACGCACCCGCCGTACGCGGGCCAGGGCCAACTGTTGCGGCAAGGCGCTGGTGAACTGATCTTCGCCAAGAAAACCGAACGGCAGCTGATAACGGCTGACCTGGCCACCGGCGGTCACTTCCAGCTCGCTGAGCAAGACCGGGTGCTGCGGGTCGCCAAAGCGCACACCGTAGGCGATGCGCACGCTGTCGATGGCGGTGTCCTTGCCGGCAAACCAACGGCGCTTGGGCAGCCAGGCGGGCAGCGAGGTCTGTTCGAGGGTGGTGCGGCACGGTTCGTCGAGCAGCTCTTCCATGCGTTTTTTCAGCACCAGGGTGGTGAAGTCCGGCATGCTTTGCGCCGGCTCCACGTGCCAGCTGGGCATCTGGTTTTCCGCCGCCAGCACGAACCAATAGAAGCCATACGGCGCCAGGGTCAGCAGGAAATTCAGTTGGCCGATGGGCGGGAACGCATTGCCGCCGAGCATCTCCACCGGAACCATGCCGGCAAAGGCCGACAGGTCCAGCTCAGCCGCCTGGGCGCTGCGCGAGACGTTGGCCACACACAGGATGATTTCGTTGCGCCCGTCTTCGCCGGTGAATTCGCGGGTATACGCCAGGATGCGGCGATTGCTTGGGGAGAGCATTTTCAGGCTGCCGCGCCCAAACGCCTTGGACTGCTTGCGCACCGCCAGCATGCGGCGGGTCCAGTTCAACAGTGAGTGCGGGTCCTGGGCCTGGGTTTCGACGTTGACCGACAGGTAGCCGTATTGCGGATCCATGATCGGTGGCAGCACCAGGCTGGCCGGGTCGGCGCGGGAGAAACCGCCGTTGCGGTCAATGGACCATTGCATCGGCGTGCGCACGCCATCACGGTCGCCGAGATAGATATTGTCGCCCATGCCGATTTCGTCGCCGTAATACAGGGTCGGCGTGCCAGGCATCGACAGCAGCAGGCTGTTGAGCAACTCCACACGGCGGCGATCACGCTCCATCAAGGGCGCGAGGCGCCGGCGAATGCCCAGGTTGATGCGTGCGCGACGGTCAGCGGCGTAGTAGTTCCACAGGTAGTCGCGCTCTTTATCGGTGACCATTTCCAGGGTCAGCTCATCGTGGTTGCGCAGGAAGATCGCCCATTGGCAATTGGCGGGGATCTCCGGGGTCTGGCGCAGGATATCGGTGATCGGGAAGCGATCCTCCTGGGCCAGCGCCATGTACATGCGCGGCATCAGCGGGAAGTGGAACGCCATGTGGCATTCATCGCCGTCATCGCCCTTGCGGTCGCCGAAATACAGCTGCGTGTCTTCCGGCCACTGGTTGGCCTCGGCGAGCAGCATGCGGTCGGGGTAATGGGCGTCGATCTCGGCGCGGATCTGCTTGAGGACGTCGTGGGTTTCCGGCAGGTTTTCGTTGTTGGTGCCATCGCGCTCGATCAGGTAGGGGATGGCGTCCAGGCGCAGGCCGTCGATGCCCATGTCCAGCCAGTAGCGCATCACCGACAGCACGGCTTTCATCACCTGCGGGTTGTCGAAATTGAGGTCCGGCTGGTGGGAATAGAAGCGGTGCCAGAAGTACTGGCCGGCGACCGGGTCCCAGGTCCAGTTGGACTTTTCGGTGTCGAGGAAAATGATGCGGGTGCCGTCGTATTTCTGATCGTCATCGGACCACACGTAGAAGTCCCGCGCCGCCGAGCCCGGCTTGGCCTTGCGTGCCCTCTGGAACCACGGGTGCTGATCGGAGGTGTGGTTGATCACCAGCTCAGTGATGACCCGCAACCCGCGCTTGTGGGCTTCGGCGATAAAGCGCCGGGCATCGGCCATGGTTCCGTAGTCGCTGTGCACGCCCCGGTATTCGGCAATGTCATAGCCGTCATCGCGGCGTGGCGAGGGGTAGAACGGCAGCAGCCAGATGGTGTTGACACCCAGGTCGGCGATGTAGTCGAGCTTGGCGATCAGGCCGGGAAAGTCACCGATGCCGTCGTTGTTGGAGTCGAAATAGGATTTGACGTGAACCTGGTAGATCACCGCGTCCTTGTACCAGAGCGGGTCTTTGATGAAGGTGGCAGCCTTGGGTTTCTTCGCCATTGGAAACTCCTGAAATACTCGAAAAATCGTGCAGACTGAACCTGGTCAATGTGGTAGGGGGCTTGCCCCCCTCCCACATGTTGCTCCTCACCAGGCTCAAGAGGTGCTGATGCGCCAGATCCCGAACGGCATCTGCGGCTCCAGCCGCGTCCACTGGGTCTTGCCATACCAGGTCCAGCGATGGCCGTTCATCAGGTCTTCACCCTGGGTGTGCGCATCGTCCGGCAGGCCCAATTCCCACAACGGCAACTCGAAGTGGGCCTCCTGGGCATTGAACGGATCGAGGTTGACCGCTACGAGAATGAAGTTGCTGCCATCCTCGCTGCGCTTGCCGAAGTACAGGATATTGTCGTTCCAGGCGTTGTAGAGCTTCAGCCCCAGGTGGGTCTGCAAGGCCGGGTTTTGGCGGCGGATGCGGTTGAGCTGGGCGATCTCGGCGATGATATTGCCGGGTGCGGTGAAGTCCCGAGGACGAATCTCGTATTTCTCCGAGTCCAGGTATTCCTCTTTGCCCGGCACCGGAGCCGCTTCACACAGCTCAAACCCCGAATACATGCCCCACAGGCCCGACCCCATGGTGGCCAGCGCGGCGCGGATCAAGAAACCTGGGCGCCCGGATTCATGCAGGAAGCCTGGGTTGATATCCGGCGTGTTGACGAAGAAGTTCGGCCGGTAGCATTCGCGCCACGGCGACTCGTTCAATTGCGCCAGGTATTCGGCCAGTTCGGCCTTGGTATTGCGCCAAGTGAAGTAGGTATAGCTCTGGGAGTAACCGACCTTGCCCAGACGCGCCATCATCGCCGGGGTGGTGAAGGCTTCGGCGAGGAAGATCACCTCGGGATACTTTGCCCGTACATCGGCGATCAGCCACTGCCAAAAGGGCAGCGGCTTGGTGTGGGGATTGTCGACGCGAAAGGTCTTCACGCCCTCTTCCACCCAGCCCACCACGATGTCACGCAGCTCGGTCCACAGGCCCGGGATCGCATCCGCGGCATAGAAGTCGACGTTGACGATGTCCTGGTACTTCTTCGGCGGGTTCTCGGCATATTTGATCGTGCCGTCCGGGCGCCAGTTGAACCAGCCCGGGTGCTCTTTGAGCCACGGGTGGTCCTGGGAGCACTGGATGGCGAAATCCAGGGCGATCTCCAGGCCATGCTCGGCGGCGGCCTTGACCAGGCGCCGGAAGTCATCACGGCTGCCCAACTGCGGGTGGATGGCCTCGTGGCCGCCCTCCTCGCTGCCGATGGCATAGGGGCTGCCCGGATCGTCGGGGCCTGCGGTCAGGGAATTGTTCTTGCCTTTGCGGTGGCTGCGCCCGATCGGGTGGATCGGCGGGAAGTACAGCACGTCGAACCCCATGTCATGGATCATCGACAAGCGCGAGTGCACGTCGTTGAAGGTACCGTGGCGGGCCGGATCGTCGGTGATCGAACGGGGAAACAGCTCGTACCAACTGGCGAACTGCGCCGCCTCGCGCTCCACATCAATCGGGTAGACGGTGCTGATGCTCAAGTAGGCGCGGTGGTCGGCCTGGGTCATCAGGTGTGCACTGTCTTCGTGCAAAAACAGCGCGACCTGCTCGGTTTCCAGCAAACCGGAGAGTTCGTGGTGCAACAGCATCAGGCGGTCGCGTAGTTCGTTGTCGCTGCGCTCCGCGGCCTGCAGCACCAGGCTGCGGCCTTCCTGCAACTCCAGGCTGACCGGCACGCCGGCTTCATGTTTTTTGCGCAGTTCATAGCAGAAGCTGGCAAAGGTATCGATCCAGGCCTCGATGCAGTATTCGTGAGGGCCCTGGACGGTGACGGTAAACGCCCCTTCCCAGCCATTGTTGCCCACGTCGTTCATGACCACGCTGTGCCAGCTTTCGTCATGCAGCGGGCGCCAACGGATCAATACGGCCAGCTTGTCGTGGCCATCGGCGAATACCTTGCTGGTGACGTTGACCCGCTGGCCCACCACGGCCTTCACGGCAAATTCGCCGCCGTCGATCACGGGTGAAGTGCTTTCAATCGCGATCCTGGGCAGCAACAGCGCCTGGGACAGCGGCAATATGGAGTCTTCTGGAGCCAGTGTTTCAGCAGTCATCGAGCATCTTCCCCTTACGCCCTGTGGACGCTCTTTGCTTGATCCGAATTCCGATACGGCAGCGCTCTCCCTGAGCAGGGCCGCTATAGGTCCGAGCCTGGGCCAAGGTTAAAAGTTCAGCTGGATGTTCCGCCATTGGGCGGGGAATCAATTGGCCCCGGTGGATGTCCACCGCTAGAGCAAAGCACAAAGGAGGCCACACCGATGAATATCCCGATCCCGGCTGAAACCCCGGACCCGAATATCGACAACCCGACCCTGCCGCCTACAGAACCGCAACCCATTCCCGAGAAGGAACCGCCGGAAAATGAACCGCCCCCCGTGGAAGAACCGCCGACGACCATGCCACCGGTAATTGTCTGAAAGACTCGATGAGGCTTGAGGTTCGCTCGACAAAAAAAGCTGTCCCCCCGCGAGCGGACCACAAACAAAACAGAAGCTTCCTGCACAATCTGGAAACTACGGCTGAAAGAACGTTACTCCATTGGTTTTTATACTCACCTCGCGTAAACGCTTCGTCCGATATCCAGGGACGTAGCGTTACGACAATTCATCTGATCGCGAGGATACTTATGTCAATCATCTCCCCCCAGCACACTTCGCCTCTTTCTCAACTTCCTCAACCAGACCGCGCCCCACAAGCGTCGTCTTACCCGGCAAGTGCATCCACCCCCCTGGCACCCTCACTGGACGCAACACAGGCGCACAGCAGCCTGAACGACGTTAACGCCTTACTGACCCCCACCAACCTCAATCGGATCATGCGCAACCCCCACTCTAAGGAATCCCGTGAAATTATTGATCTGACCCGTTCGACATTGAGCCCAGCCAATCTCCGCTCAATGTTGCAGGGCGCTAACGCTCAAGCTAACGCACAAGTCCTTGAAACCATCGGGCATAAACTCGGAAAAGACCAACTTGCCCCAAGCCTGAGCTCGGCCAAGAACGCGGTAACAAAGCACCAGATAAATCTATTGGAACTGCAGGCCCTGAATAATTTGACAAGATTAATTGACGCCGATGGAAGCGATGGTGTGCTGAACACCCTCCTCGCAAACGACATCGCCCTGGACAACCTCCAGCAAAAGTTTTCCAACATTGACTCAACAGCCAAGTCCTTCTCTGATCTCGGCGGCTTGTTGACGAAGAATAACCTCGACGCCCTACGTTCGCCCTCAGGCATTGGTCACGCCTCCCGGGGACCTGACACCGCCAATCCCAACGCGGGTAATTCGTCCACTCAAGTAGCGAAGATTTCCTTTTAATCAGGGCTCCTTTTCCAATGATTTGACAATCCTGGGCATCACGCTGAACACCGCCAATGCCAACAGCGTACTCAACACCGCCGTCGACTCGCGGCCCATTCCCGCCGCCACCCCAATGGCGGCGGTCATCCATAACCCGGCAGCGGTGGTCAGGCCTTTGACGTGCTGGCCCTCTTCGTCTTCCTTGCCCTTGAGGATCGTCCCTGCGCCGAGGAAACCAATCCCCGCGATCACCCCCTGGACCACACGACTCATGGCATCCGCCTGATTGCCAGACATCTGCGGTACCAGCACAAACAATGCGGCGCCCATTGCCACCAGCATATGGGTGCGCACACCGGCAGCCTTGCCCTTGTGCTCGCGCTCAAACCCGAGGATGCCGCCCAACAGCGCTGCGATCAGCAGGCGAACAGTGATTTGAGTGAGCTGTTTCGCGTCGCCAAGGTCGGCGAATTCGGCCTGCAGGGTTTGCCACACTTCGTGCCACCAGGCGTCCATGGATGCTGTCCTTTATTTATGGATAAAGGATGGACAGCGGCGACCGCCAGTCAGTTGCCTTGAACCCACACACCTTGCTGCCCCCTAACCTTCATACCCCATGAAAAAGGAGACCGGCATGCCCCTGCGTATCGAAAACCAACTGTGCTACTTCATGCTCGATGACAATGGCCAGGAACAGAGCGTGCCGGCGACCCGCGTCCATATCGTTACCGACACCGACAAATCCATGTCGTACGTGGAACTGGCGGCCGAGCGGATCTATATCACCGAGGCCGAGGCCGACGCCCTGACGGTGGCAGGTGCCCATGATGGGCGCCAACATGTAAAGGCTGAAGAACCTGGTTCGCTGATTTAATTGATCTGTATCAGCACGCGTCAGATTTGCCTGCACCTCACGCGCCATGGGGTGCAGCACATTGACGCAGGCCCCTGGCCAGAGCCCATCTGATCCGCTTTTTATCGCCATACCTGAGTCTGTTACGCAAACAGACCGGCGCGCATAGTTCATCGGCCTGATGGAGGCTGATGAGCGAACGACCATGAGCGAACGAATCCCAACCGTGGAAACCTTTGAGCCGATGCACCCAAAGAAGGTGAAGGCCAAATCCAGCGATAACCTGATCCATACCCGCAGTTTCACCGGCCTGTTCCGCACCTTGCGCGTGGTTGGCGCGGGCTTTCTGTTCCTGGCGTTTTTCGGCACGGTGTGGCTGAACTGGGGTGGGCGGCAAGCCGTGCTGTGGGACTTGGCCGAAAGCAAATTCCATATTTTCGGCGCCACCTTCTGGCCCCAGGATTTCATCCTGTTATCGGCGTTGCTGATCATCTGTGCCTTCGGCCTGTTTGCGATTACGGTGTTCGCCGGCCGCGTGTGGTGTGGCTACACCTGTCCGCAAAGCTCGTTTACCTGGCTGTTCATGTGGTGCGAAAAGGTCACCGAGGGCGAGCGCAACCAGCGTATCAAGCTGCAAGCGGCGCCCTGGAGCCTGAACAAACTCGCGCGACGCTCGGCCAAACACACGTTGTGGCTGGGCATCAGCGTGCTCACCGGGCTGACCTTTGTCGGCTACTTCACGCCGATCCGCCCCCTGGCCGCCGAACTGCTGACCTGGCAAATGGGCGGCGTGAGTCTGTTCTGGGTGCTGTTTTTTACCGCCGCCACCTACATCAACGCCGGCTGGCTGCGTGAAGCGGTGTGCATGCACATGTGTCCGTATGCGCGGTTCCAGAGCGTGATGTTCGATAAAGACACCCTGACCATTTCCTACGATAGCGCCCGTGGCGAGCATCGCGGCCCGCGTAAACGCGAGGTCACGCCGGCCGCTGTCGGCCTGGGCGACTGTATTGACTGCCAGCTGTGCGTGCAGGTCTGCCCCACCGGCATCGACATCCGCGACGGCCTGCAAATGGAATGCATCGGCTGTGCGGCGTGCATCGACGCCTGCGATTCGATCATGGACAAGATGGGCTATGCGCGGGGCTTGGTGAGCTACACCTCCGAGCATCAACTGCAAGGCGGCAAGACCCACCTGCTCAGGCCGCGCCTGATCGGCTACAGTGCGGTGCTGCTGGTGATGATTGCGGCGTTGGTGGTGGCACTGCTGGAGCGGCCGATGGTATCGCTGGACGTGACCAAGGACCGTGGCATGTTCCGCGAGAACGCCCAGGGCCAGATCGAAAACATCTACAGCCTCAAGGTCATCAACAAGACACAGCAGCGCCAGGAATATCGGGTGGAGCTGCTGGATGCGCAGGGTTTCCAACTGCAAGGCAAGACCGAGATCAGCCTGGCACCGGGGGAAATCGTCGATGTGCCGGTGTCGGTGGCGTTGCTGGCCGACAAGCCGGCGAGCAGCTCGCAGACAGTGCGCTTCAAGGTTTCGGATGTGGACGAGCCGTGGATCTACAGCGCCGCCGACAGTCGCTTTGTGGCACCACTGAACCGCTGAGACCTCGCTGTCGAAAATGATGCAGATCAAATGTGAGAGGGGCTGCACTCATATTACCTATTTGTTTAAGGCCAACATGAAACGCTACGAAAAATTCGCCGACGACATCGCAGAACTGATCCGCTCCGGCGTGCTCGGCCCCGGCCAGCGTGTGCCGTCGGTGCGCTATGCCAGCCAGACCTATGGCGTCAGCCCGTCCACGGTGTTCCAGGCCTACTACCTGTTGGAGCGTCGCGGGCTGATCCGGGCACGGCCGCGCTCCGGCTATTTCGTCAACACCCATGCACCCAGCCCGTTCTCCGAACCGGTGGTGAGCGAGCAGGTGCATGAGTCCACCGAAGTCGATGTCAGCGAACTGGTGTTCTCGGTACTCGATTCGATCAAAGACCCCAACACCGTGCCCTTCGGCTCGGCCTTCCCCAGCCCCATGCTGTTCCCGCTGCCGCGCCTGGCCCGCTCCCTGGCCAGCGCCAGCCGCGAGATGGACCCGCGCCTGGTGGTCACCGACATGTCGCCGGGCAACCCGCAACTGCGTCGGCAGATTGCCCTGCGCTATATGGTCGGCGGCCTGATGCTGCCCATGGAGGAGCTGCTGATCACCAACGGCGCCCTGGAAGCGTTGAACCTGTGCCTGCAGGCGGTCACCGAACCGGGCGACCTGGTGGCGATCGAGGCCCCGGCGTTCTACGCCTGCCTGCAAGTGCTGGAACGCCTGAAGCTCAAGGCGGTGGAAATCCCCGTGCACCCGCGCGACGGCATCGACCTGGGTGCCCTGGCGCAAACCCTGGAGCGCTACCCGATCAAGGCCTGCTGGACCATGACCAGCTTCCAGAACCCCATGGGCGCGACATTGCCGGAAGCAAAGAAGCAGGCGCTGGTCGAGTTATTGCGCAGCCATCAGGTGCCGTTGATCGAGGACGACGTGTACGCCGAGTTGTACTACGGGCAGCAGGCACCCAAGCCGGCCAAGGCCTTCGACACCGAAGGCCTGGTGATGCACTGCGGCTCCTTCGCCAAGAGCCTGGCGCCGGGCTATCGCGTCGGCTGGGTGGCGGCCGGGCGCTACGCCCAGAAGGTCGAGCGCTTGAAGCTGATGACCTCACTGTGCCCCTCGATGCCGGCGCAAGCGGCGATTGCCGACTACCTGCAACACGGCGGCTATGACCGGCATTTACGCAAACTGCGTTATGCCCTGGAAGAACAGCAAAGCGCCATGCTGGCGGCGATCGCCCGCTACTTCCCGGCGCAGACACGGGTGAGCCAGCCGGCCGGCGGGTATTTCCTGTGGTTGGAATTGCCGGAGCAGACCGATTCGTTGAAGTTGTTCCAGATGGCCCTGGCGCAAGGCATCAGCATTGCGCCGGGGCCGATCTTTTCGGCGACCCAGCGCTTTCGCAACTGTATTCGCCTGAACTACGGCAGCCCGTGGACCGAGGCCTCGGAGAAGGCGATGGAGACGTTGGGGCGGATTGTGCGGTCGTTTTGAGTGATGGCGTTGCGCTTTCTGACGCCATCGGGGGCAAGCCCCCGATGGCGCCGGTGCAGGCACTGCATCACTAGCGACCGCCACCCAAATCCAGAAAAGTCCCCGTGGCATACGAAGCCTTGTCCGACAGCAGCCAGATAATCGCTTCCGCCACTTCATCCGGCCGCCCGCCACGGGCCATGGGAATACCGGATTCGAGCTTGCTGACCCGGTCCGGGTCGCCGCTCAGGGCATGGAAGTCGGTGAAGATGTAGCCGGGGCGCACCGCATTGACGCGGATGCCCTCGCCCGCCACTTCTTTGGACAGGCCCAGGGTGAAGGTGTCGAGTGCGCCCTTGGATGCGGCGTAGTCGACGTATTCACCCGGCGAACCCAGGCGTGCGGCCACCGACGACACATTGACGATACTGCCGCCCTGCCCGCCATGCTTGGGCGACATCCGCAGCACCGCGTGTTTGGCGCACAGGATCGGGCCGAGCACATTGGTCTTGAGAATGTTCAGGATGCGGAACTCGGACATCTCATCCACCCGCGACTTGTGGCCCACGGTGCCGGCATTGTTCACCAACGCGGTGACCCGGCCCAGTTCGGCGTCCACACGATGAAACAGCGCAATCACTTCATCTTCGATACTGACATCCGCGCGCACCGCAATCGCCTGGGCACCGAGGCCGCGAACCTGCTCGAGCACGCTGTGGGCGGCTTTTTCATCGGAGTGATAGTTGATGCAGAGGCGATAGCCCTCGCGGGCAGCCAGCAATGCCGTCTCGGCGCCGATACCACGGCTTCCCCCGGTGATGATGAGGACTTTGTCCATGCGTGCGGTCTCCTGATCCAACCTGGTGTTTAGGGTTGGATCCGATACTAACCGTCACGCACGGCTTTTGTCAGGCGCCGCTGCGTCTTCACCGCGCTGGATATGGTCCATGAAACCGTCCGCCGGCAACGGGTGGCCGAGCAGGTAGCCTTGCAGGGAGTTACACCCCAACCGTGTGAGAAAACTCTGCTGCACATCGGTTTCCACACCTTCAGCGACGATTCGCAGCCCCAGCGCCTGGCCCAAGGCAACAATGGCAGACACGATGGCGGCGTCGTCGCTGTCATGCTCCAGGTCACGCACAAAACCACGGTCGATCTTCAACTCGTTGGCCGGCAGGCGCTTGAGATACATCAGGCTGGAGTAGCCCGTGCCGAAATCGTCGATGGACAGGTCCACGCCCATGTCCGACAGCTGCTGCAACACCGTCATGCTCGCATCGGCATCGCTCATCGCGGTGGTTTCGGTGATTTCCAGGGTCAGGCTGTTGGCCGGCAACCGGTGCCGCGCCAGGGCGCCGGCCACGCTGTTGACCAGCCCGGCGTGGCAAAACTGCAACGCCGACAAGTTCACCGCAATGCGCCAGTGCTCATAACCCTGGGCGTACCACAGGCTCATTTGGCGACAGGCTTCATTGAGCACCCATTCGCCGATGGGGATGATCAGGCCGGTTTTTTCCGCCAGTTCGATAAAGGTCGCCGGCAACAACAAGCCTTGTTGCGGATGCTCCCAGCGCACCAGCGCTTCGGCGCCCACCGGGATCCCACTGATCGCATCAAACTTGGGCTGGTAATACAGCCGGAACTGCTCGTGCTCAAGGGCATTGCGCAGGTCTTGCAGCAGCTGCAATTGCTTGCGCGCATTGGTGTTCATCGACACATCAAAGAAGCTGTAGCCGTTCTTGCCCATGCCCTTGGCATGGTACATGGCGGCGTCGGCGTTCATCAGCAGTTCCTGGGGGGTGTTGCCATTGCCCGGGAACATGGCGATGCCGACGCTGGCGGAAATCTTCAGCTCATGCTCGGCCACCTGGAACGCGCGGTTGATCAGCACCACCTGGCGTTCGGCAAGGCCGAGGGCATCGTCGGGCTGGGTCAACTGCACCAGCAATACAAACTCATCGCCGCCGATGCGCGCCAGGGTGTCGTGACTGCGCAGGTCTTCACGCAGGCGCAGGCCGACTTCGCGCAACAACTGGTCGCCCATGTGATGGCCAAAAGCATCGTTGACCGGCTTGAAGCCATCCAGGTCGATGAACATCAGGGCAAAGCAACCGCCCTGCTCCTTTACCGCCTCGATGGCCTGTTGAATACGATCGGCCAGCAAGGTGCGATTGGGCAGGCCGGTGAGCATATCGTGCAGGGCCAGGTGGGTCAGTTCCTGGTTGGCTTGGGTCAGTGAGTCGGCGAGCACCGCAGTGCGGGCTTCCAGGCGCGCGTCGAGCAACGACGTCAGCAACGCGATGGACAGTACCGCCAGGGTCGTCACCAACACCAGGTTATCCAGGCCCTTGCCACTCAAACCGTCCAGCACGGCGGCGCAGTAGCTTTCATCGGCAAAGCGTGCGGCCGCCATGCCGGTGTAATGCATGCCGACGATTGCAAAGCCCATCACCACCGCCGCACCACCACGGGCCAGGCGTACGTAAGGCGTGTTGCGGCGCAGGTTGAACGCAATCAACAGCGCGGCGCCGGACGCCACCACCGCGATCAGCAACGATAGGCCAAATAGCGTGGGGTCATAGTCGATGCCCGGCGTCATGCGCATCGCGGCCATGCCGGTGTAGTGCATGGTGGCAATACCGCTGCCCATGACCAGCGCGCCAAACGCCAGTTGCCAGGCAGGCAAACGCGCTTGGCTGACCAGCCATAATGCAAAGCCGCAGGACAATACCGCGATCAACAACGACAGCGCGGTGATACCGATATCAAAGCCCAAGGCAAACGGCAGGCGCAGCGCCAGCATGCCGATAAAGTGCATGGACCAGACGCCTACCCCCATCGCCATGGCCCCGCCGGCTATCCATAAATACACAGCGCGCCCCTTGGCGGTCGCGATGCGGCCGGTAAGGTCCAGGGCGGTGTAGGAAGCGAGGATCGCGACAAACAGCGAGATCGCGACCAGCGAAGGGGAATAGCTACCGATAAGCATGGGACTTCTCGTGGGCAACGGACCCGAAACGCCCGTGCCAAGTGGCAAAGCGGGCGATTGTAGCGAGAATAATTCTTGGACAGTTGATTAATTATCAGAGGGCCATTAGTGGCAATTTGACGTCAATTCACCGACTCAAAAGCATCAGATAACTGGCAGGCATGATCCTACAAAACATAGCGAACGGCCTGACATAAAAACCGGGAACTATTCCCCAGGCTCTTTCACCTCTATCGACTCACCGGTGAAAGGATGCCAAGCGATTTCCTGCGTAGCGGTGTGCCGGATGCACACTCCACCACCCGTCAACGACTCATGAGTCTGTTGGACCTGCCCGAACTCTATCGAACCATCGACGCCGACCCCGGCATCGTTGGTGCTGGAGTGGTGCATATCGGCAGCGACTATCAGGTAACAGTGTTACGCGAGTTTGTGCCGCTGTGCAGTATCAAGCCCAAACGGGTGATTTTGCGCGAGGCGGCCGGGCCTATTAAGACTGCCGACGAATATGCAGAACTGGCGGCAAGTTCCCCGCGTGAATCACAGCTATGGAAGGAGGCATCGGGGATGGCGATTTCCTGCGGCGGAGCTGTGATTAGCTACATCGTGGCGAAAACGGGTATTGCGGCAGCGCCATTTACCCTAGGTGCGAGCCTAGTATTGACCTACATCGCTTTTGTCGGGACAGCGGTCAGTGGGGCACAGTGTTTGAACAGTTTATGGAGGACCCGAAACGAGTTAATCAATCCCGCCCAAAATGATCACTACGACACGTTAAGGTGGTATCAGGCAACGACGCTTGCCTTAGACGGCATCTCACTTGTGGGAGCAGGCTCCAGCAGCTTCGCAGCGGTCAAATCAGTGTTGGCCATACGGCGTTCGACGGGGCGCCACATGACGGACATCCTGCGGGCCATGAGCCGTCAGGAACGGGCAGCGTTAACGGACGAAATCCTGCGGCTTAAAAATCCCCGCCACCCATTCGAAATCGTCCGGCTGAAACAACTGGCCGGGGAGTTACCCAAACGGTATAGCAATCCACAATTACGCCAGGACATCCTCACTCAAATCAAAGATCAAATCGGAGCGACCCTATCGGTTACTGGCAGCGCGCTGTCAGGGAATATCAGCCACATGATTATTGCCCTGTATGAGGAGTTCGACAGCCATGACTGATGACACCGACCCTCTGCGCGAGTACCGGATATGGCGCCGTTACGCCTATCGATTCTTGCCGTCGTTCGGCGGTGCTCTATTGCTTAGTCTCAACAATATCGCCGCCAACATGTCACTTAGCCTGGCGTACTACGCAGAAAGCCATCACTTGCCCAATGAATATGCTTTTGCGACCGGCATGACGCTTTGCCTAGTTTTTAACACTGGGCAAATAATGCTATGCCAAGGGTTTCGTTATGCGGCCCGAGTACTCATGCTCGTGGCAATCGTGAATATTCTATTGGCGACCGGTTATCTCGCCAGTCACCCACCTACGCTGCTCAACCTATCCACGCTCATCTCGGCCTTGATCTATGTCCTGGTCCTCAACTCAAAAAACCACCGCCGCTACACCGGCATGTTGCGGGTCAAGCGTCGGCGCAAGCTCAGGGCCCTCAGCCAGGTCAAGACCCCCACTTGACGCGTAATCAATCCTTCTCGGCAATCGGCGTCTGCCCATCCCAGCCACCGCCCAGCGCGGCGATCAATTGCACGCTGGCCACCAGGCGGGTCTGCAACAGGGTCAACACGGTGCGCTCGTTGCTCAGCGCCGTGGCCTGGACAGTCACCACATCCAGATAGGCAATCAGCCCGGCCTTGTACTGGTTCTGGGTCAAGCGCAGCGATTCTCGGGCGGCCTCGAGGGCTTCGTTGCTGACCACCGCCTCGTCTTCCAGCACCTTGAGCTGGACCATGTAGTTTTCCACTTCACGGAAGCCGTCGAGCACGGTCTGGCGGTACTTGGCCACGGTTTCGTCGTAGGACGCCACGGTGCGGTCGACTTCCGCCGAGCGCTGGCCGCCGTCGAACAGGGTCATGGCCAGTTTCGGCCCGACCGACCAGAAGCGGTTCGGCAGGCTGATCCAGTCGGCATAGGTGCTGCTGGAATAGCCGCCGGCCAGGCTCAGCGTCAGGTCCGGGTAATAGGCGGCCTTGGCTACGCCGATATTGGCGTTGGCGGCGATCACCGAGCGTTCGGCCGAGGCGATGTCCGGGCGCCGTTCAAGCAATTGCGACGGCAGGCTGACCGGAATCTGCGGCAGGGCCGGGATGTCCTTGCTCACCGCCAGGCTGAAGTTGACCGGTGCCTCGCCGATCAACACGGCGATGGCGTTTTCCAGCTGGGCGCGCTGCCAGATCAGGTCGATCAGGCTGGCCTGGGTGGTCTTGAGCTGGGTTTGCGCCTGGGCCACCGCGTCCTTGCCGGAGACACCGGCGCGGTACTGGTTTTCGGTCATTTGCAGGGAGCGCTGGTAGGTGTCCAGCGTGGCTTGCAGCAGGCGGGTCTGCTCGTCCATGACCCGCAGTTGCAGGTAGCTTTGCACCAGTTCCGATTGTTGGCTCAGGCGCATCGCGGCCAAGTCTGCCGAGCTGGCTTCGGCGCTGGCCTCGTTGGCCTCCAGGCCACGGCGCAATTTGCCCCAGATATCGGCTTCCCAGCTCACGCCGAGCTGCGCGTTGAGGGTGTCACGGATCCCGCTGCTGGAACTGCTGAGGCTGGCGCTGCTGCTGCCGGTGCCCTGGCTGGCGCGGGTTTTACCGGCGCTCAGGTCGACGCTGGGGTAAAACGCCCCGCGTGAGCTGCGCACCAGGGCCTGGGCCTGGCGAAAACGCGCTTCGGCCTGGGCCACGGTCTGGTTGGAATTATTCAGGCGCAGCACCAGGTCGTTGAGTTGGCGATCGCCGTACAGCTCCCACCAGGCGCCACGGGCCAGGGAATCACTCGGCGCGGCCTGGCGCCAGCCCTGGGCCTCCTTGAACTGCGCGGGTTCAGTGACTTCCGGGCGATGGTAATCGGGGCCGACGGCGCAAGCGCTGAGCAGTGCGCCGCAAAGCACCAGGCTCGCAACACGGGAACCCCGGGTCATGGCCAATTTGGCGAAGGTTGAATCGGTCATAGCGCAGTGTCCAGGGCAGCATCGGTACGCACACCGCGCCAGGCGTTGAAGCGGTGGCGCGCGCGGTCGAGATAGAGGTAAACCACCGGGGTGGTGTAGAGGGTCAGGACCTGGCTGAAAATCAGGCCGCCGATGATGGTCAGGCCCAGGGGATGGCGCATTTCCGCGCCATCGCCGGTGCCCAGCAGCAACGGCAAGGCGCCGAGGATGGCCGCCAGGGTGGTCATCAGGATCGGCCGCAGACGCAACAGGCAGGCGCTGCGAATCGATTCCAGCGGGCCCAGGCCATCGTTGCGTTCCAGCTGCAACGCCAGGTCGATCATCAGGATCGCGTTCTTCTTCACCACCCCGATCAACAGGAACAGGCCGAGCAGGGAAATCAGGCTGAACTCCCCTCCCGTCAGGTAGATGGCAAGCATCGCGCCGACGCCGGCCGACGGCAGGGTCGAGAGGATCGTCAGCGGATGAATGTAGCTCTCATACAGAATGCCGAGCACCAGGTACACCGCCACCAGCGCGCCGAGGATCATGAACGGCTGGCCCTTCTGCGTGGCCGCAAAGGCATCGGCGGTGCCGGCCATCTTGGCGATCACATCTTCCGGCAGGCCGACCTTGGCAATCGCCCGCTCGATGGCCGCCGTGCCCTGCTCCACCGTGACCCCGGGGGCCATGTCGAAGGCGATGTTTTCCGAGGCGAACTGGCCTTCGTGGCTGACGCGGTCGTCCGCCAGGCTGTTCTCGTAATGGGCAATGGTCGACAACGGCACCCGCGCGCCGCTGGAGGTGATCACCTGCATCTGGTTGAGGGTGATCGGGTCCTGGGCATATTTGGGGTTGACCTCCATCACCACCTGGTACTGGTTGAGGCTGTCGTAGATGGTGGAAATCTGCCGCTGGCTGTAGGCGTTGTTGAGCACCGCGGTGACCATGTCCATGTCGATGCCCAGGCGCTTGGCCTGGTCACGGTCGACAATCAGCGTGACCTGGGCCGCGCCCCGGCCTTCGCGGGCGTCGATGGCGGTCAGCTCCGGCAGCTCACGCAGCGCCGCGACCACTTTCGGGTACCACAGGCGCAGCGCGGCCAGGTCGCCGCTTTGCAGGATGTAGGAATACTGCGCGCTGGTCTGGTCACGGCTGCCGCCGAATTGCAGGTCCTGGTCGGCCATCAGGAACAGGCGCCCGCCCGGCACCAGCGGCACATCCTTGCGCAGGCGCTCGATCACCGCCTGGGCGGACACCTTGCGTTCGCTGATGGGCTTGAGGCGGACCAGCATCACCGCGTTGTTGGTACCGTTGTTGCCGCCGATAAAGCCGGCCACGCTGAGCACCGCCGGGTCGTTGAGCACCGCCTTGCGGAAGATTTCCATCTTCGGTTGCATGACGCTGAACGACAGGCCGTCGTCCCCGCGCACAAAGCCGATCAATTGGCCGGTGTCCTGTTGCGGCATAAAGGTCTTCGGGACCACCACGTACAGCGCCACGTTCACGCCGATGGTCAGCAGCAGGCTGAGCAAGGTCAGGCGGCGATGGCGCAGCACCCAGTCCAGGCTGGTGGCGTAGCCGGCCACCATGCGGTCGTTGATCTTCTGGCTCCAACGCTGCAGGCCGGTCATCTGCCCTTTCACGTGGGGCTTGAGCCAACGGGCGCAGAGCATCGGCGTCAACGTCAGCGACACGATCAGCGACACGATGATCGCCGCCGACAAGGTGATGGAAAACTCGCGGAACAGGTTGGTGACGATCCCTCCCATGAACAGGATCGAGAGGAACACCGCCACCAGCGATACGTTCATCGACAGCAAGGTAAAACCGACTTCCTCGGCGCCCAGGTAAGCGGCCTTCATCGGCGGCACGCCCGCGTCGATATGCCGGGAAATGTTCTCCAGCACCACGATGGCATCGTCCACCACCAGGCCGGTGGCCAGGATCAGCGCCATCAGCGAGAAGTTGTTCAGTGAGAACCCGTACAGGTACATGATCGCGAACGTGCCCACCAGCGACACCGGCACCGCCAGGGTTGGAATCAGCGAGGCACGGAAGTTGCCGAGGAACAGGTACACCACCAGGATCACCAGCCCCACGGCAATCAGCAGAGTCATCTCGGCTTCATGCAAGGTGGCGGTGATCACCGGCGAGCGGTCCATGGCCAGGCTGAGCTTGACGCTGGACGGCAGCACCGCCTGCAACGCCGGCAGTTGCGCCTTGATCTGCCTGACGGTCTCGATGATGTTGGCGCCGGACTGGCGGTTGATCACCAGCAGCACCGCCGAATCATTGTTGAAGAAGCCACTGTTGTAGCGGTCTTCCACGCCGTCGCTGATCTTCGCCACATCCTTGAGGCGCAGGGCGGCGCCGTCCTGGTAGCGAATCAGCAGCGGCTCGTAGTCCTTGGCCTTTTCCAGCTGGTCGTTGGCCTGGATCTGCCAGTTGCGCTCACTGTCTTCCAGGGAGCCCTTGGGCCGACGCTGGTTGGCATTGGCGATGGTGTTGCGCACGTCGTCCAGGGCCACGCCGTACTGGTCGAGGGCCTTGGGCTCCAGCTCGATGCGCACCGCCGGCAGGGAGCTGCCGCCGATCTGCACCTCGCCCACGCCCGGCACCTGGGACAGGCTTTGGGAGAGGATGGTCGAGGCCAGGTCGTACAACTGGCCCTTCTGCAACACGTCCGAGGTCAGCGACAGCACCATGATCGGTGCCTGGGACGGGTTGATCTTCTTGTAGGTGGGCATGCTGCGCATGCCGCTGGGCAGCAGGTTGCGCGAGGCGTTGATCGCCGCCTGCACTTCCCGCGCGGCACCGTTGATATCACGGTCGGAGTCGAACGCCAGGATCACCCGGGTGGAGCCCTGGCTCGACGAGCTGCTCATGGTGGTGATGCCGGCAATCGCGCCGAAGGAACGCTCCAGCGGCGTGGCCACCGTGGAGGCCATCACCTCGGGGCTGGCGCCGGGCAGGCTGGCCGAGACCACGATCACCGGGAAATCGATCTGTGGCAGCGGCGACACCGGCAGCAGGTTGAAGCTGACCCCGCCCAGCAACATGATCGCCAGGCTCAGCAGCAGGGTCGCTACCGGCCGGCGAATGAAAGGTCCGGACAGGTTCATGACTCAACCGGCTCCAGGCTTTGCGGCTCTTTGCGCCAGCGGCGGCCGAGGCGATCGAAATACAGGTAGATCACCGGCGTGGTGAACAGCGTCAACACCTGGCTCACCAGCAGGCCGCCGACCATCACCAGGCCCAGGGGCTGGCGCAGTTCGGCACCGGAGCCGGTGGCGAGCATCAACGGCACTGCACCGAACAGGGCGGCCAGGGTAGTCATCAGGATCGGCCGGAAGCGCAGCAGCGCCGCCTGGTAGATCGCGGTCTGCGGGTCCAGGCCCTGGTTGCGTTCGGCGTCGAGGGCGAAGTCGATCATCATGATCGCGTTCTTCTTGACGATACCGATCAGCAGGATGATGCCGATGATCGCGATCATGCCCAGGTCGTTGCCACTGAGCAGCAAGGCCAGCAAGGCCCCCACCGCGGCCGAGGGCAAGGTCGAGAGAATGGTGATCGGGTGGATATAGCTCTCGTAGAGCACACCCAGCACGATGTACATGGTGACCACCGCCGCCAGGATCAGCAGCAAGGTGCTCGACAGTGACGCTTCGAACGCCTGGGCCGCGCCCTGGAACTGGGTCTGCACGCCCACCGGCATGCCGATGTCCTTCTGCGCCTGGTTGATCAGCTCCACGCCTTTGCCCAGGGCAACGCCGGGGGCCAGGTTGAACGACATCATTACCGCCGGGAACTGGCCGATGTGCGCAATCGCCAACTGCGCCTGGCGCTGTTCCACATGGGCCAGGCTGGACAGGCGCACCTGGCCGCCGTCGGTGGTCTTCACATGGATCTGGTTCAGCGCCGCCGGGCCCAGGGTTTCCCCCGACTGGGCCTGCAAGACCACGCGGTACTGGCTGGCCTGGGTGTAGATGGTGGAAATCTGCCGCTGGCCGAACGCGTCATACAGGGCATCGGTGATGGTCGACACACTGACGCCCAGGCGCGAGGCCGCATCGCGGTCGATCACCAGGTACACCTGCAGGCCCTTGTCCTGCAGGTCGCTGGCGACGTCGGTGAGTTCCGGCATCTGGCTCAATGCGTGCACAAGCTTGCCGCTCCACAGGGCCAGCAGGTCGGCGTCCGGCGAGGACATGCTGAACTGGTACTGGGTGCGGCTGACACGGTCTTCGATGGTCAGGTCCTGCACCGGCTGCATGAACAGGCGGATACCCACCAGCTTGTCGATCTGCGGTTGCAGGCGCGTGATCACCTGGGCCGCGCTCAAGTCGCGCCGGCCGTGGGGCTTGAGGTTGATCAGCAAGCGGCCGCTGTTGAGGGTGGCGTTATCGCCATCCACGCCGATATAGGACGACAGGCTTTCCACCGCCGGGTCGGTGAGGATGATCTGCGCCAGCTCCTGCTGGCGCTGGCTCATGGCAGCAAAGGAAATCGACTGCGGCGCTTCGGAAATACCCTGGATCACCCCGGTGTCCTGTACCGGGAAAAAGCCCTTGGGCACAACCAGGTACAGCACCACGGTCAGGCCCAGGGTCGCGATGGCCACCAGCAGGGTCAGCGGCTGGTGCCTGAGCACCCATTGCAACTTGCGCCCGTAGGCTTCGATCAGCCAGTCGATCCAGGCGCCGCTGGCCTTGTAGAAACGGCTCTGTTCTTCTTCCTTGGGTTCGCGCTTGAGCAAACGCGCGCACATCATCGGCGTGAGCGTCAGGGACACCACCAGGGAAATCAGGATCGCCACCGCCAGGGTGATGGCGAATTCGCGGAACAGTCGTCCCACCACGTCAGCCATGAACAGCAGCGGGATCAATACGGCGATCAGTGACAGGGTCAGGGAAATCAGGGTGAAGCCGATTTGCCTGGCGCCCTTGAGCGCAGCAGCCAGCGGCGTCTCGCCTTCCTCGATATAGCGGGAAATGTTCTCCAGCATCACGATGGCATCGTCCACCACGAAACCGGTGGCAATGGTCAGGGCCATCAGCGTCAGGTTATTGATGGAGAACCCGGCCAGGTACATCACCCCGAAGGTGCCCACCAGCGACAGCGGCACGGCAATCGACGGAATGATCGTGGCGCTGACCCGCCGCAGGAACAGGAACGTCACCATCACCACCAGGGCGATGGCGATCAGCAATTCGTGCTGCACATCGGTGACCGAGGCGCGGATGGTCTGGGTGCGATCGGTCAGCACCGTCACGTCGAGGCCGGCCGGCAGGTTGTCGGTGATGCTCGGCAGCAGCGCCTTGATGCGGTCGACCACCTCGATCACGTTGGCGCCCGGCTGGCGCTGGATATTGAGGAGTACGGCCTGGTTTTCATTGGCCCAGGCGGCAAGGCGTTCGTTTTCGGCTCCGTCGACGATCTGCGCCACATCCTTGAGGCGCAAAGGCGCGCCATTGTTGTAGGCCAGGATCAGCTCGGCGTATTGCTGGGGCGACACCAACTGGTCGTTGGCATCGAGCATCGACACCCGCGTGGGGCCGTCGAAGTTACCCTTGGGCTGGTTGACGTTGGACGCGGCGATCAGGGTGCGCACATCGGAGAGGTTCAAGCCGTTGGCCGCCAGGGCTTCGGGGTTGACCTTGATGCGCACGGCCTGGCGCTGGCCACCGGCGATGCTGACCATGCCGACGCCGCTGATCTGGGCGATTTTCTGCGCCATGCGTGTGTCGACCAGGTCATTGAGCTTGGGCAGCAGCATGGTCTTGGAGGTGATGGCCAGGGTCAGCACCGGGGTATCCGCGGGGTTGACCTTGTTGTACACCGGCGGCGCCGGCAAATCCTTGGGCAGCAGGTTGGTGGCGGCGTTGATCGCGGCCTGCACCTGTTGCTCGGCGACATCCATATTGATGTCGAGGTTGAAACGCAGGGTCAGCACCGAGGCGCCGCCGGAACTGGTGGACGCCATCTGGGTCAGGCCGGGCATCTGCCCGAACTGGCGCTCAAGGGGCGCGGTGACCGCGCTGGTCATCACATCGGGGCTGGCACCGGGGTACAGGGTCATCACCCGGATGGTCGGGTAATCCACCTGGGGCAGCGCCGAGACCGGCAACAAGCGGTAGGAAATAATGCCGGCCAAAACAATCGCCAGCATGCTCAGCGTGGTGGCGACCGGGCGAAGGATAAACAGCCGCGACAGGTTCATGAACCGACCTTTTGCGCCTTGCCGGCGGTGGTGCCGGTCTCCCCTTTAGCCGCCGGCTTGCCTTGCAGGTGTTCGGTGGGCGTCGTCGGCACTTCGCTGCTGTCGTTGACCACTTCGATCTCGCTGCCGTCCTTGAGGCGGTCGGTGCCTTCCAGCACCACACGGTCGCCGGCGACCAGGCCTTCCTTGATCACAGTGTTGTCGCCATCGGTGTCACCCACCACCAGCGGCTGGACCTTGACCTTCTTGTCGCCATCGAGCTTGTAGACAAAGGTACCGGTGTTGCCGAACTGAATCGCGGCGGACGGCGCCAGCACCACGTTGTGCAAGGTATCGGCGAGCAAATGCACGTTGACGAACTGGTTGGGGAACAGCGCCTGGTCCTTGTTATCGAAACGCGCCTTGAATTTCAGGGTGCCGGTGGTGACGTCGATCTGGTTGTCCAGGCTTTGCAGCACACCAGTGGCCTGGCGCTTGACGTCGCCACGGTCCCAGGCTTCCACGGGCAGCTTGTTGCCGGCGTGATAACGGGCGAGCACGGTTTCCAGGGTGTTTTCCGGCAGGGTGAAGGCCACGCTGATCGGTTGGGTCTGGGTGATCACCGCAAGGAAGGTGGTGTCGTTGGCCGCCACCAGGTTGCCCACATCGACCTGGCGCAAGCCGACGCGACCACTGATAGGCGCGCGGATCTTGGTGAACTCGAGGTTGAGCTTGGCGTCGTCCACCGCGCCCTGGTTGGTCTTGACCGTGCCCTGGTATTGCAGGACCAGCGCTTCGGCGGTGTCCAGGGTCTGCTTGGCGATACTGTCCTGGGCGTACAGGTCGCGATAACGCTGCACGTCGACCTGGGCGTTTTTCAACTGGGCCTGGTTCTGCATCAGCGTGCCCTGGGCCTGGAGCAAGGCATTCTGGTAGCTGCGCGGGTCGATCTCGGCCAGCAGGTCGCCGGCCTTGACCATCTGCCCTTCTTCAAAGGCGATCTTGACCAGCTCGCCACCCACCCGGCTGCGCACATTGATGGTATTGAGCGCGGTGACCGTGCCCAAGGCCTTGTAGTACACCGGGAACTCCCCCAGCACCGCCGGCGCTACACGCACCGGCACCGGGCCGGTGGACCCGCCGAACCCCGGGCGCGCCATGCCGGTTTTACCGGTATGCCCGGCCGGTGCGTCTTTGTGGGCGCCGCCTGGCCAGAATTTCCAGCACAGGCCGGCGATAACCAGCAGCACGAGCAGGCCGAACAGCCAGCGGCGGGAGTTGCGGGGGGAGGATTGCATGGAGTGATCAACCATTGGGCGCGAGAGCTTCTTCTTCGGGAGGCTGAAAGATAAGCACTGGAGCGCGTTAAGAAAAGCGCCTTTACCGGCTATTTACCTTGGGCTTACAACTTTTAACTTCTGCGGCTTAGTCTGCGGGCTATTTCGCTAAACGTCTGAGCCACAAATGAAAACGGCCTGGACTAGGCCAGGCCGCAATCATGTCTTACGGGTGTTACTGCAAAACGACAGTAACGCGCCGAAACAGTTACTTCAAAACAGCCAGGGCCGCTTCGTAGTTCGGCTCCTGGCCGATTTCCGAAACCAGTTCGCTGTGCAGCACGGTGTTGTTTTCGTCCAGCACCACGACCGCACGGGCGGTCAGGCCTTTGAGCGGGCCATCGGCAATCGCTACGCCGTAATCGACGGCAAAACCAGGGTCACGGAAGTCCGACAGGTTCTTCACGTTTTCCAGGCCTTCGGCGCCGCAGAAACGCGCCTGGGCGAATGGCAGGTCGGTGGAGATACACAGTACGACGGCGTTGTTCAGTTCGTTGGCCTGGGCGTTGAACTTGCGTACCGACGTGGCGCAGGTCGGGGTGTCGACGCTTGGGAAGATATTCAGCACTTTGCGCTTGCCGGCAAAGGTAGCCAGGGTTGCATCCGACAGATCGCCGGCGGTCAGGGTGAAGTCTGCTGCTTCAGAGCCGACTTTCGGCAATTCGCCTTCAACCTGGACAGGGTTACCGCGAAGAGTGACTTGAGCCATGAACAGAATCCTTATGCTGGGTTTTGGTTAAACGAATTCGAGAGGCGGAAGTTAACCACAAAGTACCGTGGCTACCTACCGCCAGACACAAATTGTCATGCCACGCGGTTGTGGTTTAATTGCGCGCTTTGCGCCTGCCCTCCAAGGAAACCGTTGTTAATGAATCAGCCCGCCACCAAAGTCCTGGTCATTGGTTATGTCTGGCCGGAGCCCCGTTCCTCGGCCGCGGGCGGGCATATGATGCAGATCCTCGAAACTTTTCTTACGCAAGGTTGGGATATTACCTTCAGCAGCCCGGCAGCACTGGGCGAGCACAAGGCCGACCTGCTGGCGCTGGGCATCGCCGAATGCGCGATTGAGCTCAATAACAGCAGTTTCGACGATTTTATCCGCGAACTGGCCCCGGACATCGTGCTGTTCGACCGTTTCATGATGGAAGAACAGTTTGGCTGGCGCGTGGAGAAGTGTTGCCCCGACGCCCTGCGCGTGCTGGAGACCTCCGACCTGCAAAGCCTGCGCGACGCCCGTCAGCAGCGCCTCAAGGCGCACCTCAAGGCCCACCCGGGCAGCGACGACTTCAGCGCGCTGTTCGCCCCGGCCCTGGAGGAGGCGTTCCAACTGATGGCCGACACCGACCTGGCCAAGCGCGAAATCGCCGCGATTTACCGCTGCGACATCAGCCTGATGATCTCCGACGTGGAAATCCGCCTGCTCACCGAACAGTTCAAGCTGCCCGCCGCCCTGCTCCACTGGTGCCCGCTGATGATGACGCCGCCAACCGAGGCCTTCGTACCGTTCGAAGAGCGTGCACACTTCCTCAGCATCGGTAACTTCCGCCATGCGCCGAACTGGGACGCCGTACTGTGGATGAAGAACAGCGTCTGGCCATTGATTCGCCAGCAATTGCCCGGTGCCCAGCTGCATATCTACGGCGCCTACACCCCGCCCAAGGCCACCGCCCTGCACAACCCGGCGCAGGGCTTTCATGTGATGAACTGGGCCGAAGATGCCCTGCAAGTGATGAGCGCCGCGCGCATCTGCCTGGCGCCCCTGCGCTTTGGCGCGGGTATCAAGGGCAAGCTGGCCGATGCGATGCTCTGCGGCACCCCCAATATCACCACCCCCATCGGCGCCGAGGCCATGGGCGACGAGCGGCCATGGCCCGGCGCCATCGAGCAATGCGCCGAAGCCCTGGCGGCGGCGGCCGTGGCGCTTTATCAGGATCGCGAACGCTGGACCCAGGCCCAGCAGGATGGGCGCCAACTGATTGCCGGCCGTTATGACCGCACTGTCCACGGGCCTGCACTGGTGGAGTGCCTGCAACACTGCCGCAGCCACCTCGCCGCCCATCGCCGCAGCAACTTCACCGGCAGCATGCTGCGCCACCATGCCCATAAAAGTACGCAGTACATGTCCCAGTGGATCGAGGCGAAAAACCGTAGCCTGTGAACCGCGGCGCTGGCGAGGTCGTGCGCGAGGGGGCATTATCCCCAGCAGCAACCACAATAAAGCGACGGCAGCATGACCCGAGCAACGCGTATCACTGACCCTTCCTACGAGCTGATGGACGATCACAACGGCCTGTCCATCATCTATCGCCAGCATGGTTTCCCCTGCCCGCTGGTGCGCTGGCATTTCCACAAGGAATACGAACTGCACCTGATCGTCGCCAGTTCCGGCAAGGTGTTTATCGGCGACTATATCGGCAACTTCTATCCGGAAAGCCTGTTCCTCACAGGGCCCAACCTGCCCCACAACTGGATCAGCCAGGTGGAGGAAGACGAAGTGGTGCCCAAGCGCGACATGCTGGTGAACTTCACCGATGAGCTGTTCGAGCAGGGCAGCCATATTTTCGCCGAGCTCAAGACCTTGACACCCATGCTGGAGCGCGCGCAGTCCGGCATCGAGTTTCGCTGCAAGAAAACCATCGCCCAGGCCATGACCCTGATGCAGCGTATCGAAGATGCCCGGGGCATGGCGCGCCTGGGGCACTTCTTTATCCTGCTGGAAGTGTTGAGCAGCTGTGAGGACTACCAGTTGCTGTCCGGCGTGACCACGCCGCAACTGGCGGATGAACACAGTATCGACCGCACCAACCGCGCGGTGGACTACATTTTCGCCCACTACGCGCGCGAGTTGCCCCTGGAGGAAGTGGCGGAGCACCTGGGGATGAAGCCGACGTACTTTTCCCGGGTGTTCAAGCAGGCGACCGGGCGCACGTTTATCGAGTTTGTAAATCGGCTGCGCATCAGCAAGTCCTGCGAGCTGCTGGCCGATGGCGACAAGGCCGTGACGGATGTGTGTTTCGAGTCGGGTTTCAACAACATTTCCAACTTCAACCGGCGCTTTCAGCAGCTCAAGGGCATGACCCCCTCTCACTACCGCCGTTTGGCAGTTCAGCGTCTGACGGAACAAAACCTGGCCTGACCCAGCACCTAACTAAACAGGTACTTACAAAGCGTGTCGGCAATTCCCACCCCAAACAGGAACGTGGAACAAGCCCCAGGCCACTTAGCGAAGTGCCTCTCTCGTTTAACCAGCAAGAGGGGAACTCAATCTACGCAGGCATAGGGTAGTTCCATGATCAATGTTCGGCCGTCGCACACGCCAGGTTTCTTCATTCCAAAGGAACTGAATCTGCCCACAAAACCTGCCGGGTCAGTGACACCCCAAGTCATCGAGCTGTTTCTTAAACGCTTGAACGGCGCTCAACCCATGCGGGCGAGCGCCCAAGCGAGTGATATACCGTTGCCAGACCGCACGCGCATCGAGCAGTTGCTCAGGTTTGCGGTCACCAAAGAACAGTCCAGCCTGGACGAACAAATCAGCCAGTTGATCAAGAACACACGTGAACCGCTGACGGATGTAGCGCTGCACAACGAGGTGGGACAGCGACTCAACCAGTCCAGCGCAATCAATCCGCAAAAAACCTATGCCCAGCTTATTCAGGAAATACTGGATGGCGCCTCGCCCAGTGCACCAAACACTTACCCTGCCCCGCCGCGCCTGAGCCGAAAGCGCCGTGATATTTCATCAACCTCCGCCCCACGCATTGCACCCGTTCGCCAGTTCGCCGAAGCCTTGGTTGAAAACGGTGACCGACAATTGGCCATAGGCGTCGCCAATAGCTTGATGCGCCAACGGCTTGCCGTCGAGAAAGGTCACTCCGGCGATGCCGAGGACAAGGTGACCATCCCGGCCGACTCCACCTTCGGCCACGCCTGGACGGAACTGGCTGACGCGCTGCACTCGGAACCGTTCAAATCGTTTGCCGAGGCCAGGAAGCTCGATCTCTCCCAACTGACCATGACTCCCGAAGGCCGCCTGATCGAAACAGGCAAGGAGCCGCCTGCCGACTTCTCCCTGGGTAACGACGCCCGCTGGGCAGCCGCGTCAGGGGCGGTATTGGCCGCAGTCAAAAGGATCGCCGGGGACACCTCGCTGGCCGTTGATTTCCATGGGCGCAATCAAGCGTCGGCCTTCAACGTCGCCGCTTTCTACGGCTTGCAACTGGGCCAAATCGAAAGCGACCACACCTTGCTTGCCATCGGACAACTGCTGAGCGAGGGCAACTTCCACGCGTTCAACACTACCGATCCGAACTACGCCACGGTTTACGCGCCGGTCAAACAGCGACAGCGAGAAGCCGGCCAACGGATCATGGATTTGCCGCCGGATCAATTGAAACTGCGCCTCGAGCAGTTCAAACCCTCAAGCGTGGAGCAAAAGGTCCAGGAAGCCGATCGAGCTCTGGCACAACAGTGCAGCCAGGCCATGCTGAAACTCACACCTCAATTGCGAATCGAAGGCGACGATTTCCCACCGGTGCTCAAAGAGGTTCCGAAGTATTCGACGTTCAACCAGGTGCGCAAAAACCTCCTGGATGCGTTGACCGGCAGTGCCTTTACCACCTTTGCCCAAGAAAACAACGTTGAGGCCCGCAGCGTTCGTATCCACCCCGTCACCGGTGAGCTGACAGGCAAGGTGAATGGCAAGGACACCCTCTTTAAGCCGAACGATCTTTCGGGCTGGGGTGGCGTCTGGGCAGAAATAGCCGATGCAATCCGGCAGATGGCGGCTGGAGCGGAACGCCCCGTTCGATACCCCTCCCCACCCTCCGCATCACTGTATGAGGTCATGTGGTTTTACAAGGAAGAGATACCTCGTCAACAAAACGGCCTACCCGCCCTGGTCTCGCTTCTCGACCGAAGTATCGAGATGACCGGTAACAACGGTTTCAAGGCATTCACAGCCCCCCACGCGGACAGCACCTGGTATACGGCTGTACGTGAGCGCCAATACGCCATCACCCAACAGCTTGCCGACACGCCCACTACCGGCTCTGAACTTGAAACCCTGGCGGCCGCTGTGGAGTCGGGGCTCAGCGCGACGGTGGAGAGCGCACCCTCCCCGCAAGACGCCCTGGCCAGCGCCGAAAGCGCACTGGCCACCGCCACGTATCGCGCAATGCACGGGCTGAAAAACAATCCCGCCCAAGCCTCGACGAGGATGATCGGACCGATCCCTGCTGACAGCCTGCTCGGCCAATGGTGCAGCTACCTGGACAAAGCCATCAAGGCGCGTGGTTTCACCGAGTGGGCCGAGAAACACAAGGTTGATTTGACCTCCCTGCGCTTTGACCCCGATGGCGAGGCGCTGATCGGCAAAATCGACGGCGTTGACCGGCGCTTTGCCGTCGCCGACTTTGCGAAAAACCACCCCGAGCATTTCGACGTGCTGGCGCCGGTGCTCAGCGCCGCCAGGGTATTTGCGACGCCTGGAAGGCCGATCACATTGTCTCAAGCCAGCAGCAACACCGTGCCGCTGGACTGGGTAGGCCGCTTTTATGGCATCACTACGCAGCCCGGCAGCCAGGCATTCGACACCAGCATGACGCAGCTGGACAGTATGAAGATGTTCCCAAGGAGCCCCGACCACCCGGAACAAATGGTGAATTGGCTGAACCAGCAAAAAACCGCATTGGGTGACAGCAACGATCGGTATGCACTGATCAATCAGCTCAAGCAGGGCAACCTCTCTAACGACGACACCACGCGCTTCATTGTCGACCCGGATTCGTCCCATCGGCCTAAAGGCGAGACGACCGTGCAGAAATTCCTGGCGGATCAGGGCTGGTTTGGAGCCACGTCGGCAGCGCAGGTCGATAACCTGTTACTGGCACTGCAGACACCTACGCCGCAAGCTCCTACATTGGGCAACAACTGGGGTTTTCTGGCCACGGACCTTCCGCTGAGCACGGCCCAACGCGAAGCCGTGAGTAGGTTCGTGAAACAATCCATCGTCCCCCATCCCAACCTCTTCAGCTACCTGAGTGACCAACCCCTTCAGCTCAGCAGCAGCCCTGCACAAGCGCTGGACCAACTGCTGTCCAGCGACAGCGCCCTGGAACTGGCCACGAATCTGCAAACCGAGATGAAGGGTGCAGTCACTTCGACCAGTCTCAAGCAGTGGCTACTGACCGCGTGGGTACTGGAGCTTGATCCAGCGGCCGGCACGCAGCGCAATCATGTGGCGGGTTATGACTTCATGCAGGCGCAAAACTGGGGCAGGCCTGCGCATGAAATACGCCAAGGCCTTGCACTCCACCTTGATCATCCCGGCGCCGGCAACGTGCCAACCCCGCAGGCAATGATTGCGGCGCATTTGCTGATGTCGGGCGCCGCACCGCAGTTTCTGGTCAAGGATCTGCCCCCGTCCCTTGTTCAGGGCACACCCCAATGGGCGATGTTTCATACGGCTGTAAACCGGATCGAACAAATAGCGCCCGGCGCCACGCGGCATATGAATTTCAAGCAAGTGATGGACTACCACAAGGTCAAGCCTCTCTCCGCCCATGAACAGCTGCAATTGCTCAGGGCGCAAATGAACCCTCTGATTGATTGGGGGATCATCAATGGCGTTATCGGCAGGAATGCCAATGACGAGTACACGCCAGAGCTGCTGCAAGCGTGTATCAAGGCACTGGGTGAACAAACCACTGCTGTGGCAGAGGCCAAACGCTATATCAAGGATAACCCTGTGCCCACCCGACGCGCCCTGGCACTTGAGTACCTCGAGCAGAAATTTGGCAAGGGAATCCCCTATGAACAACGCAGCCTCTGGAGAGAGAGCGATCAGTTGTACGGCACCCTGGCGAGCGTGGTCGAAGCCTATGAAGCCGAACAATTGGGGGATACCTACAAGCCAACAAACCTGATCGATAGTTTGACAAGTGGCTCGACCACTCCTGCCTGGGAAGCCAGGGATGCGCGTATCCCTATCCAGGCAATGCATGATCAGGCGAACCAATTGCCCGACGTCAATACACAGTACGACGCAGCGATCGAAAGCGATTTCGTCCCTCGTCGCGCGCACTCGATCGTGATTATCAAGGACCTGCTGTCCAGGCTCCCGGCCGAGGTCCGCAACCATCTGGCCAACGGCAGGATTGAGTACTACAGCGTTCGGGAATCAGACACCAGTGCGTGGCAACACCTCAGCGCCAAAACCGGTAAAAAAGGCAGCCACGGCCTACTGCTTCGTGCGACCGGACACAACGGCAACATCACTGACGTAGCCGTCTTCCCCGATGCCGGCACGGTAAAAACAATATCGAATCTGCCGAACCCCATGCCCCTGGGCGGTACGAACAAGAATTTCGGCAAGATTTATGACGGCGCCGATGAAGGCCCCCATGAATTGCCATTGGACTTCGCCGCCTTCAATTCGGCGGCGGCGCCACGAGACGGAAAGACCTCCAAGGTCATTGTCGACCGCATCACACCGAGCACGCTGGTGAATGGGGAGCTGGTAAATGACGGTCGGGCCACATTCCGCGACACCCGCTCAAACGCGGCGCCCGCGTTCTTTAATGAGCAACTCGGGAAAATCGCCACTATCTGCGTCGATTCGCACTTCCTGCGCAAAGACGAGTACAAGGCGATCAACCACGGTTATAACGCCCTGGAAACCAAAGGCCCCACGTTTCTTCAACGGCTCAGTTCCCTGGCGCGCATGGTCCCTGGCGTCAGCAGCGTCGAAGACCTTTACCAAGGCAACTATGCCGAGGCCGGCCAGGACCTCTTAGTTGATGCGCTGAGCATTGTCGTCCCTGGTGCATTAGGAAAGGTTTGGTCAGTCGCCGCGGAGGCTTTCGAAGGTGCAGCCGTCAAATTTGGAGAAACTGTCGTTGAATCTGCAGCCGAAAAAGGCGTCGCCTCAATGGCGGTCAAAGACGTGACGGCCGTCAGCACCGTGAAGTCGTTCGGCTCAGTCAGTCGTATGCAGGGCAGCCCTCTTGTGGAACAAGCAGCCGGCGAATGGGGCGCGGCGGCCGACAGGGCCGACGGTGCACTTATTCAATCCGGCAGCGCTCAGCAGATCAGGCTCACCGCGGTGCGGCAAGATGGCGAATGGTACGCCTACGACGCCAAGACCATGACAGCTTACGGGCCAGCCCTGGAAGGGTTCGTCTCTGATACGTCTTCAGTCGTGAGACAAGAGACCTTTTCGGACGGTACTCAAGCACTGGTCACGGAAAAACCACTGGCCGCCGATGCCTATACCCTGCCCCGCAGCCATGGCTTTGATCTGGTCAATGAGGGCAAGGTCTACCGTTACGACACCCGCACCCCTGGCGTGCTGAGCGATCTGGAATCAGCCGATCACTTTAAGCCCCTGGAGGGCTTTGAAGCGATCTGTCCAGCCCCTCCGGTTGCACAGGGCAAGGTCAGGCGCGGGGCCAGTGATACGTGCTTTTCCAAGGAAATAGAGATCGTTGCCGAAACATCGCGTCGGGAACTTCAAGCCCTTGAACACCAGCGCCTGTTCCCCTCGACGCCAGGTTTGTTGAGGCGTGATCAATTTGTCATTTTCGAGCGCCGTCGATACAAAATGGTCGATGGCGATATGGGCCCCCAACTGGTCCCGATGCCTCAGAACAAACCCATCGTCTACAAATCGCAGATCAGCGGCAGCCTGAAACACGATCCCAATTTTGGTTTTTCCGGCGCACACGCCAGTGATTCGTTTGCGAAGGAAACCCGTGTGGTCACGCTCAACAAAATCAGCGATGACTGCAATGACAAGCGTGAACTTCGAGGCGTGATTGTGGAGAGGGGAGCAAGTAAAACCAAATACCTGGTGATAGAGGCTGATACCGCAGAGTTTTACTACACCAAGCTGAATGACACCTCCACCGGCGAACTGACGTTCAATAAATGCACGCCCCACGACTTTTCTCTGGTCGAGGGTTACCGCAACGCATTCAGTACACGGCAAGGTGTCACTGAGATGCCGTTTGATGCCAACTTCATTGCGTTGCCCAAACTGGATTCCGCCTTTAAAGAGCTGGAGCGTTCCGGTTTCCAGAAAGAAGACATCGATCAATTAAAAGCGTCGTGTAAAGGCCTTACTCACGAACAACAGCGTGAAGTGATCTACCAATTGCAGCGGACCAGGGCGATAGGCAAACCGGATATAGCGTTGCGGCCGAATCAAGTTACCAAGGTCGACCCACCCGACAATTTCGCCGATTGGACACAAGGACAAAAAAACGAGTTCTATGCAGTACAGGCAAAAAACAGCGTGGATCGCATCATGAAGGCAACCGGGCTGGGGCCCGGCAATATGGTCCGCTCAAAAGCGGACATGGCACGCGCAGAGGCGGCAAACATGACCAATGAATGGTTACGCAGAACCGTGCCGGAACATGCCTTGAACCGCCCGAACCTGATCTTGAAAGCCGGCGCCGGCAACTGCGGAGAAATGGCCCTGCTGTCCAAGGACATCATTGAAAAAAACGGTGGCAGCGCTTACGAATGGCACGCTTCGGATGCACATGCGTTCACCTTCGTCGGAGGCCCCTCCACGCTCCCCCAAGCCACAGTAGACTTCTCGGAACCTGCTTGGGCGGATGCCTGGATTGTCGATGCATGGGCAGATATCGTCTGCCCAGCCAGCCAGTACACACAGAAGTTGAGCGAAGTCATGAAGCGCTTGAGCCGCGAAAACGTGAAGATTTTGGAGGGAGGCAAATCCATTGACCCGCTGGACCCAACATGGCTGGAGAAGCTTATCGTAAAACCGAAGACCCCCTATTCTCATGGGTATATCGGCGGGTTGGCCGCGCAGGGATAGGGACCCCTCGTACGCCTGGCGTTTGGCAGCGCAGCGTTTCACGCAACAAAACCTGCGCTGACCAATCCAGGCAAAGACTTACAATCACTCAACGTTCTCACAGCCCTGAACAGGAACGCCCATCAGTCCCTTGGCCACGTATTGAAGTACCTCTCTGTATCTGTCGAGAGGCCATTCTTATAAATACGTCGGTAAAAGGACAGTCCCATGATCAGCTTTAATCCGCCACACACTGTCAGCACCACGATTCCAAGCGAGCTGAATCGGCCCACGCCCCCCATAGGCTCAGTAACCTCTAAAGTCATCGAGTTTTTTCATAAACGCCTCAAGGATATTCAAACGTTCCCCGCGTCCGCTCAATCGAGTGATGGACTGGCGCCGGCCGGTAAACGTATCGAGCAATTGCTCAGGTTCGCCGTGACAAAGGAACAACCCAGCGTAGCCGAGCGCATCAGCCAGTTGGTTAAAAGCAGTCATGAGCCACTGACGGACACAGCGCTGCGCAATCAGGTGGAGCAACACCTGAACCAGCCAAGCGCCCTCGACTCGCAAAAAACTTACGCTCAACTGATCCAGGAAATACTTGACGGCTCAACACCTGACACGCCCCGCACTCGCCCTGTGCCGTCGCGGTTACGCCGAGATCTGCATACACCTGAACCGGCCTCCCCAACACGCACTGCGGCGCTGCGCCAATTCACCAATGCCCTGGTCGACAGTGGTGACCGGCAGTTGGCCATAGGTGTGGCCAATAGCTTGATGCGCCAACGGCTTGCCGTCGAGAAAGGTCACTCCAGCGATGCCGAGGACAAGGTGACCATCCCGGCCGACTCAACCTTCGGCCAAGCCTGGGCCGAACTGGCCGATGCGCTGCACTCGGAACCGTTCAAATCGTTTGCCGAAGCCAGGAAGATCGATGTTTCTGGATTGACGATCAACTCCAGGGGACAACTGACCGAAATGCGCGACAACGTCCCGGTCAACCTCTACCTGCATCGGGACGCGGACTGGAAAGCTGCGGCGGCCAAAGTGGTAGGCGCAGTCAGAAAAGTCCTCGCGGGGAAACAAGGCGCTGTCATTTTCCACGATAGGGAACACGCATCGGCTTACAACATAGCCTCGTTTTACGGCACGCAACTGGGCAGAATTCAAACCGACGACATCCTGCTCAGCATCAGACAATTGCAGCGCGAGGGCACCTTCAGCGCCTTCAGCAACACCGACCCGCACTTCGCGGCCGTTTACGCACCGGTCAAACAGCGACAGCGAGAAGCCAGCCAACGGATCATGGATTTGCCGCCGGATCAGTTGAAACTGCGACTTGAGCAGTTCACACCTTTGACTGCGGAGCAAAAGGTCCAGGAAGCCGATCAAACCCTGGCGCAGCAGTGCAGCCAGGCCCTGATGAGGTTCGTACCTCAAGCCCGAATCGAAGGCGACAAATTCCCGCCAGTGCTCACAAATATCCCGGAATATTCGACCTTCAACCAGGTGCGCAAAAACCTCCTGGGTGCGCTGACCGGCAGTGCCTTTACCACCTTTGTACAAGAGCACAACGTTGAGCCCCGCAGCGTGCGTATCCACCCCGTCACCGGTGACCTGACAGGCAAGGTGAATGGCAAGGACACCCTCTTTAAGCCGAACGATCTTTCGGGCTGGGGTGTCGTCTGGGAAGAAATAAAAGATGCAGTCCAGCAGATGGACGCTGGACAGGAGCGTCTTGTTCAATACCCGACTCCGCCCTCTGCATCGCTGTATGATGTCCTGCGCTTTTACAACGAAGAGATCCCGCGTCAACAAAACGGCCAACAAGCCGACTGGCGGCAACGCGAGCTGATCTCGCTTCTCGATAAAAGTATCGAGATGTCCCGTAACAACGGTTTCAAGGCACTCACTGCCCCCCGCGCGGACAGCACTTCGTCTACGGCTGTAGGTGAGCTTCAGTACGCAATCACTCAACAGCTTACCAAAACACCCATTACCGGCTCTGAACTTGAAACCCTGGCGGCCGCTGCGGAGTCGGGTCTCGGCGCGACGGTGGAGCGCGCACCGTCCCCGCAAGACGCCCTGGCCAGCGCCGAGAGCGCACTGGCCACCGCCACGTATCGCGCAATGCGCGGGCTGAAAAACAATCCCGCCCAAGCCTCGACGAGGATGGTCGGACCGATCCCGACTGACAGCTTGTTCGGCCAATGGCTCGGTTACCTGCACAAAGCCATCAAGGCGCGTGGTTTTACCGACTGGGCGCAGAAATACAACGTTGATTTGACCTCTCTGCGCTTTGCCTCCGATGGCGAAGCGCTGATCGGTAAAATCAACGGCGTTGACCGGCGCTTCAGCGCCGCCGACTTTGCGAAAAACTACCCCGAGCATTTCGACGTACTGGCCCCGGTACTCCACGCCGCCAAGGTATTTACGACGCCTATGATGCAGATCACGCTGTCTCAAGCCGGCAGCAACGCCGTGCCGCTGGGCTGGATAGGCCGTTTTTATGGCATCGATACGGCCCCCCGCAGCCCGGCATTCGAACGCAGCATGACGCATCTGGGCAGCACGAAGAAGTTCCCAAGGAAACCCGACCACCCGGAACGAATAGTGAATGGGCTGAACCAGCAAAAAACCGCATTGGGTAACAGCAACGATCGGTATGCGCTGATCAATCAGCTCAAGCAGGGCAACATCGATAACGACGACACCACGCGCTTCATTGTCGACCCGGATTCGTCCCATCAGCCTAAAGGCGTGACAACCGTGCAGAAATTTCTCGCGGATCGGGGTTGGTACGAGGCGAAATCGGCCGAACAGATCGGTAACCTGTTACAGGCTCTGCAGACTCCCCTGCCGCAAGCGCCGACACTGGGTAATAACTGGGGGTTTCTGGCCACGGCCCTCCCGCTGAACAAGGCCCAACGCGAGGCCGTGAGTACCTTCGTAAAACAATCCATCGGCACCCATCCCAACCTCCTGAGCTACCTGAATGCCCAAGTGCCCAAGCTCAGCAACAGCCCTGCCCAAGCGCTGGACCAACTGCTGTCCAGCGACAGCGCCCTGGAACTGGCAACGAATCTGCAAACCGAGATGAAGGGTGCAGTCACTTCGACCAGTCTCAAGCAGTGGCTACTGACCGCGTTGGTACTGGAGCTTGATCCCGAGGCCGACACCTCACGCAATAGCCTCGCAGGCTTTGATCTGATGCATACGGATATGTGGGGATTGGGCACGGACAAGATTCGTGAGCGGTTCAACAACCACTTGACCAAAAATGGAAAGATCCCGGCAAACCTTGCGCCCGTCGCCGCGCACCTGTTGATGACGGGGGGGGCGCCCCATCTGCTGGTTAAAGATGTGCCACCGGCCTTGACACTGGGCTCGACCGAATGGGTCAGCTTTATGACCGCCGTCAATCGGATCGAACTGAATGCTCCTGGTGCCGCCTCGGGTATGACCTTCGGGCAAGTCATGGACCTTCATCGGATCAGCCCCATTTCCGAACGTGAATCCCAACTGCACTCTGTCGCCCAGATGAACCCGGTGTTGGATTGGGCCATCGTGAATGGCCATATCGTGAGAAATGACAAGGACGAATACACCCTTGAACAGCTCGCCAGCAGCCAGGAGAAGCTCAAAAAACAAAATGATGATATCTCCAGGGCCAGGCACTACTTGAGTAATTTCGACCCACCAAGCAGAAGGGAAATGGCCCTGTTAGAGCTGAGGGAAAAATGGGGTGCCGATATCCCCTATAAGCGTCCGTACCTCACTGAAATGGCTGGCCCGTTAGGAATGTTTTCCAATACTCGGGCAAGTATTGTCGAGGTCTATGAATCCGGCCGCCTGAATGAAGGCTGGCGCTGGGAGTCAGAGAGGGGGCCCGACTTCGATGCCCTTCGCGCACGCGCCACGCTGGTTGATATCAACAAGGAATTCAATCGGGAATTTGAAAAAGACTTCGCCCTACGCAGGACCCACACCATTTCCCTGTTCAAAAACATGTTCAGCCAGCTCCCGCTGGCGGACCGAGACATCGTCAACAATGGCTCCGCGACAATCCTGCAAGTGAAAGGCACCGGTAGTGGCATCCTGATGCAGTTCACCCATAAGGAGCAGTCCAGAACGTTCGCGATCTATCCAGCCTATGGAAAAATAGTGCCGGTCCCCAATATCGAACAGAGAGCACCTTACGGCCAAACCACCGAAGAAACCGTCGATACAGCCGCGTTTCAAACCAACGCCGAACCAAAACCGAACATCAAATCCGAGGTCCTCATAACACGCCTTGATCAAGGCAGCCTCGTCGACCCGGATCACTTTGCACACGGCAGGCGACCCTTATATGCGGAGAACGACAAAACTGACCTTTCCAGCTATGACGGAACGAGAATACAGCACCTCTCCGAGGTGCTGGTTGACAGCGTGTACTTGAACAAGGCGGCTGTACTCGCTACACAACGTGGGCTGAACAACGCTGTTGAAAACGGTTTGGAGCTCAGTGACTACTTCCAAAAAGGTTTGCGCTTCTTCCCGGGAGGCTCGAGCCTCGTGGACATCTACAACGGTGAATATGCGGACGCGGTAAAAGACCTGGGCGTTGATATCGCGATCTACGTATTTACCGAGGGCGTCGGCAAACTCTGGAATGTGGCCAAATCCGGCGCGGCCTGGGCGGCGGCCAAGGCCTCGGCGAAATTCGTCGAAAGGTTTGGGATCGAGGAAACAGAAAGCATTGTGCTCCAAGACCTGACTGCCACCGGCACCGAGGAGGCGTTCAGCTCCGTGAGCAGAATGCAGGGCGGCCAATATACAAGGCCAACTGGAGAGGCGTTTGTGCCGACTGCGGACATGGCTGATGGCACGGTGAGAAGTGGCGATAACTCTGCACTTGTCAAGCTCACGGCCATGTTCCAGGACGGCGAGTGGTATGCCTATAACCCCAAGACAATGGCGGCTGATGGACCTGCGCTAAAAGGATTCGTGCCCGAAAGTAACCAACGCAACGTCAATGGCCTGTTTGACTTTTTTTCCAATGCCGAACCCGATCCGGATATGCCCGCCAGATTCGAGATGAACGTCGTGAACTCGCAGCTAAGAGATGAGCAAGCCTTTAAAACCGGCTACAACAGCTTGAAACCGGAAACTATACCGGGCTACAGCAGCGACATGGGCAAAGACCGAATCAAACAACTGATTGCAGACAGCCAGCTAAGCGCCGAACAAGTGGGAAGCCTGGTTCGGCAACGGGAAAAACTCATCATTGCCGATTCCCGCATCAGCATGGAGACGTTCAATCGAGAAGTAGAGGGTGCGGGCGGAACCAGTCGTGGAATGTCCCAAGCCTTTTATCTTGCCCTGACACAACCAGGCTCAGACGGTGAATGTGCTGCCCTGTCCAATACGATGGCGCTCGCGCTCTCGGAGGGCACCGAAAACACGGTGATCGATAACGTGAATATGGCCATGGCCAACCCGAAGTCCGCTGGCGGTTCCAAATTCATCTCAGAGTTGTCAGCGTTGCAAGCTAACGTAGACAGACAAAGCACCTTTCAAACCGGGACCTCAGGCGTCCTCACGCCCTACAAGGATATTGGCACAACACTGGGTAACGCCGAGACTTCGAAGACCTTGCTGATCGCCACGAAAGATCATGGCATGCTCGCGGGGGTTAGGATCGACCCCGCCGACGCCAGCAAAAAAAACTGGTTTTATTACGATCCCAACTATGGGTTGGCGACATTCAATTCAGAAACATCAATGAAAGCCGGGCTGGAAAAAACACTGAACAGTGGCGAAGTCGGCAAAGGACTCAACCATTTTGGCAACTTATTCACGGGACCAAAATATAACGTCGGTGCCTTTGATATCAATGCAATGGCACAGCGCAGATTTGATATTGCCCGGGTTAGAGATCTGACCCGACCAATCAGCCTTGACACAACGCAAGCCGTCACCCAACAAACTGTATAGCCGAATCAGGATGGAGACCCAATGGAAACGGTCAGGCCACTTGATGAAGAAATCCAGAGAGTCATCGATACCTGTCTAGGCCTGAAATAGGTTTGCACCTGTTTCATCCTAGACATTCACAAAAGTCATGAACCCATGGGAGCTCGACAATATGCAAATAATGATGGGAACCGGTCCTATAATTCCGACAGATAGTGCCTGGATAAATGGGTTTACCGCACTCCCCAAGCCCCGCCTATAGGATAGGCAACTGAGGCTCCGGGCAAAAACGACTGCGACTGAAGGCAGCGCTTTTGCCCGAACCTCCGTGAACAGACGCCCTCACCCGTGCAAAAGCAGCAGTCCACGTGTAGCCAAGGACTTGTCACATCTCATCTGAAGACCGTCATCATTGCCCTGCCCCTGGCGCAACAAATCGCGGACGCCAACAGCATTGCACGCCTGGGGCACTTTACCGTTAACCCCGTCGGTCGGAACTGGTAGTTCTCACAGTATCGCCATCGGACACCCCCTCCTTAAATGAGCGTGCACATCATTCCTGAATGACCGCGTTCACTTAATTCGAGGATCGAGAAATGAGCCCAACAACACGTCAACCCCATAAAAAAATCCATCATCCACCATCGTGTCGTATTTGCTGACGAGGGCGAGAAACATGGATGGACAGGCGGCGGCAATATCATTCTTGACGATGTAAGTGGCAGAACAGTCTGGCTTGTCCAGAAGGCAAGCAGGATTTTCAGCGAAATCCTTCCTCCTCGCAGTCAGCTGACCGTGCTTATTTATTGTCGTGTGCGCTTAACGGGCAGTTACTTGAAGGTAACGCATGCGGGGGGCTCATATACTTCCCCCAACATTATGAGCCACTCCGAAATGAGCACTTATTGGGTAAGAAACGCCACAACCAATGGGGAAGGAAAGTTCTGGATAGACTTCGAAACCAGCAACGGCCAAGCCCTGCGAATCCATCAGGTGGAAGTCATGGGACCCGCCACCCACAAGGATACCGATAAGCCGCCGGTGATGAAGCTGCTGAAAGACGCGGCCCCCTGAAGAAAGATGAACGCCATGCAAAGGGTGCCAACACCATCACTTCATGGCGTCGTTCAACACCTGCCTGAGCAGCGCACCTGCAGATTTCCCTGGGCCTGAATATCGCGAGGGTCAAAAAGCAGCCCTCACCCGAGTGCAAAAAAGTATCAGTCCAAGTGCTCCCAAGGATTTGTCACAACCCCATTTGAAGGCTGTAATCAACGCACACTCTTCCTGACTCCCCGTAGGAAGACACAACAACAATAACTGTCCTTCCGTAGCCCCTGGGCGCGGAAATGGAGTGCGCGATGAAGTTCACAGCAAAAGCTCTGCTTGCCTGTACCTGTATGACCCTCAGCGCCGTCAGCCTTGGCGCGCAAACCCTGACCATTGCCACCGTCAACAACAGCGACATGATCCGCATGCAGAAGCTCTCGAAAACCTTCGAGGCCGAGCATCCGGAAATCAAGCTGAACTGGGTGGTGCTGGAAGAAAACGTGCTGCGCCAACGCCTGACCACCGACATCGCCACCCAGGGCGGGCAGTTCGATGTGTTGACCATCGGCATGTACGAAGCCGCACTCTGGGGCGCCAAGGGTTGGCTGGAGCCGATGAAGGACCTGCCGGCGTCCTACGACCTCGACGATGTATTCCCTTCCGTGCGTGACGGTTTGTCCGTCAAGGGTTCGCTGTACGCCCTGCCGTTCTATGCGGAAAGCTCGATCACCTATTACCGCACCGACCTGTTCAAGGACGCCGGGCTGAGCATGCCCGAACATCCGACCTGGAGCCAGATCGGCGAATTCGCGACCAAACTCACCGACAAGAGCAAAGAGCAATACGGCCTGTGCCTGCGCGGCAAAGCCGGCTGGGGCGAGAACATGGCGCTGATCACCACCCTGGCCAACGGCTACGGTGCGCGCTGGTTCGATGAAAAGTGGCAGCCTGAATTCAACGGCCCCGAGTGGAAGGACGCGCTGAACTTCTACGTCGACAACATGAAGAAATCCGGCCCGCCGGGTGCTTCCAGCAACGGTTTCAACGAAAACCTGGCGCTGTTCAACAGCGGCAAGTGCGCGATCTGGGTCGATGCCAGCGTCGCCGGCTCGTTCGTCACCGACAAGACCCAAAGCAAAGTGGCCGACCATGTGGGCTTCACCTTTGCCCCCCACGAAAAAACCGACAAGGGCACGTCGTGGCTGTATTCCTGGAGCCTGGCGATCCCGACCAGCTCCAAGGCCAAGGACGCCGCCAAGGTGTTCACCAGTTGGGCCACCTCCAAGGAATACGGTGCCTTGGTCGCCAAGACCGACGGCGTTGCCAACGTGCCGCCAGGTACGCGCAAGTCGACCTACAGCGACGAATACATGAAGGCTGCACCGTTCGCCAAGGTGACCCTGGAATCGCTGAAAGTCGCCGACCCGACCAAACCGACCCTCAAGCCGGTGCCGTATATCGGTATCCAGCTGGTGACCATTCCCGAGTTCCAGGCGATTGGGACCCAGGTCGGCAAGTTCTTCTCCGGCGCGCTGACCGGTCAGCAAACGGTCGATGCTGCACTGACCGCCGCGCAGACCACCACCGAGCGGGAAATGAAGCGGGCCGGTTACCCCAAGTAACCTGAGCGTCACCACCGTCAAATGTGGGAGGGGGCTTGCCCCCGATGGCAGTGGATCAGCCAACTGATTCATCGACTGACACTCCGCCATCGGGGGCAAGCCCCCTCCCACACTGACCGCACTCCGATCCTTGCTCCGCACTGGCCTTGATTATCATGAATACATCCGCCAAAAACCGCCTGGCCAACCCCGGCTGGTTCCTCGTCACGCCCTCGGTCGCCCTGCTGCTGCTGTGGATGATCGTGCCGCTGGGCATGACCCTGTACTTTTCACTGATCCGCTACAACCTGCTCTACCCCGGCGAGAACCAATTCGTGGGGCTGGAGAACTTCACCTACTTCATCACCGACTCGGGTTTCCTGCCCGGCGCCACCAATACGTTGTTGCTGGTGGGCAGCGTGCTGTTGATCAGCGTGGTGTTCGGCGTGTTGATCAGTGCGCTGCTGGAGGCCAGTGAGTTCCTCGGGCGTGGCATCGTCCGGGTGTTGTTGATTTCGCCGTTCTTCATCATGCCCACCGTCGGTGCGCTGATCTGGAAGAACCTGATTTTCCACCCGGTGTCGGGGATTCTCGCCGCCGTGTGGAAGTTCTTCGGCGCCGAGCCGGTGGACTGGCTGGCGCACTATCCGCTGCTGTCGATCATCATCATTGTGTCGTGGCAATGGCTGCCGTTCGCCATCCTGCTGCTGATGACCGCCATGCAGTCCCTCGACCAGGAACAAAAGGAAGCTGCGCGCCTGGACGGTGCCGGCGCCATCGCGATTTTCTGGCACCTGACCCTGCCCCACCTGGCCCGCCCGATTGCCGTGGTGGTGATGATCGAGACCATCTTCCTGCTCTCGGTATTCGCCGAAATCTTCACCACCACCAACGGTGGCCCCGGCTACGCCTCGACCAACCTCGCCTACCTGATCTACAACCAGGCCTTGGTGCAGTTCGACGTGGGCATGGCCTCGGCCGGCGGCTTGATCGCCGTGGTCATCGCCAATATCGCGGCGATCATCCTGGTGCGGATGATCGGCAAAAACCTGACTGACAAGCCTTGAGGGCCGCGCCATGACGCTTCAACAATCCCGCCGCCTGCAAAGCCTGTTGCTCGGCACCCTGGCCTGGGCCATCGCGATCCTGATCTTCTTCCCGATCTTCTGGATGGTGCTGACCAGCTTCAAGACCGAAATCGACGCGTTCGCCACGCCGCCGCAGTTCATCTTCACGCCGACCCTGGAGAACTACCTGCACATCAACGAGCGCAGCAACTACTTCAGCTATGCCTGGAACTCGGTGCTGATTTCATTCAGCGCCACCGCCCTGTGCCTGCTGATTTCGGTGCCGGCCGCCTACTCCATGGCGTTCTACGAAACCAAACGCACCAAGAGCACGCTGCTGTGGATGCTCTCCACCAAGATGCTGCCGCCCGTGGGCGTGCTGATGCCGATCTACCTGCTGGCCAAGAGCTTTGGCCTGCTGGACACGCGCATTGCGCTGATCATCATCTACACCCTGATCAACCTGCCGATCGTGGTCTGGATGGTTTACACCTACTTCAAGGACATCCCCAAGGACATCCTCGAAGCCGCGCGCCTGGACGGCGCCACCCTGTGGCAGGAAATGGTCCGGGTGCTGCTGCCGATCGCCAAGGGCGGCCTGGCCTCCACGGTGTTGCTGTCGCTGATCCTGTGCTGGAACGAGGCCTTCTGGTCGCTGAACCTGACCTCGTCCAACGCCGCGCCCTTGACCGCACTGATCGCCTCCTACTCCAGCCCCGAAGGCTTGTTCTGGGCCAAATTGTCTGCCGTCTCGACCCTGGCCTGTGCGCCGATCCTGATCTTTGGCTGGATCAGCCAGAAACAGCTGGTGCGCGGTTTGTCCTTCGGTGCAGTTAAATAATAATTTCTAGCGGAGGGCCCATCATGGCCAACCTCAAAATCAAGAATCTGCAAAAAGGCTTCGAAGGTTTCTCGATCATCAAGGGCATCGACCTGGAAGTGAACGACAAGGAATTCGTAGTCTTCGTCGGCCCCTCGGGCTGCGGTAAATCCACCCTGCTGCGCCTGATCGCCGGCCTCGAAGAGGTGAGCGAAGGCACCATCGAACTGGATGGCCGCGACATCACCGAAGTCACCCCAGCCAAACGCGACCTGGCCATGGTGTTCCAGACCTACGCGCTGTACCCGCATATGAGCGTGCGCAAGAACATGTCGTTTGCCCTGGACCTGGCCGGCGTCGACAAGCAGCTGGTGGAGAGCAAGGTCAACGAAGCCGCACGCATTCTCGAGTTGGGCCCGCTGCTGGAACGCAAGCCCAAGCAACTCTCCGGTGGCCAGCGCCAGCGCGTGGCGATCGGCCGCGCCATCGTGCGCAACCCGAAGATTTTCCTGTTCGACGAACCGCTGTCCAACCTCGACGCCGCCCTGCGCGTGCAGATGCGCCTGGAGCTGTCGCGCCTGCACAAAGAGCTGCAAGCGACCATGATCTACGTGACCCACGACCAGGTCGAAGCCATGACCCTGGCCGACAAGGTGGTCGTGTTGAACAGCGGGCGTATCGAGCAGGTCGGCTCGCCGCTGGAGCTGTACCACCAGCCGGCCAACCTGTTTGTGGCGGGCTTTCTCGGCACGCCGAAAATGGGCTTCCTCAAAGGCAAGGTCACCCGCGTCGACGGCCAGGGCTGTGAGGTGCAGCTGGACGCCGGCACCCTGATCAGCCTGCCGCTGAGCGGCGCCAGCCTGAGCGTGGGCAGTGCGGTGACCCTGGGCATTCGTCCGGAGCACCTGGAAATCGCGTCGCCTGGGCAAACCACCCTGACCGTCACCGCCGACGTCGGCGAGCGCCTGGGCAGCGACACCTTCTGCCACGTCATCACCTCGAACGGCGAGCCGCTGACCATGCGGATTCGCGGCGACATGGCCAGCCAGTATGGCGAAACGCTGCACCTGCACCTGGACCCGGCGCACTGCCATCTGTTCGACACCGACGGTGTTGCTGTGGCCCGTCCACTGCGCGCCGCCGCCTGATTTCGCGAGTATTGACCGATGAAACTGAATAAGCAGAACCTCACCCAGCTGGCGCCGGAAGTCAAACTGCCGGCCTATGCCATTGCGAGTACCTCCCAAGGTATCGCCCATATCGGCGTCGGCGGCTTCCACCGCGCGCACCAGGCCTATTACACCGATGCACTGATGAACACCGGCGAGGGCCTGGACTGGAGCATCTGCGGCGTCGGCCTGCGCAGCGAGGACCGCAAGGCCCGCGACGACCTGGCCTGCCAGGACTACCTGTTCACCCTGTACGAACTGGGCGACACCGACGACACCGAAGTGCGTGTGATCGGCGCGATCAGCGACATGCTGCTGGCCGAAGACGGCGCCCAGGCATTGATCGACAAACTGGCCAGCCCCGCCATTCGCATCGTCTCGCTGACCATCACCGAAGGCGGCTACTGCATCGACGACAGCAACGGCGAATTCATGGCCCACCTGCCGCAGATCCAGCACGACCTGGCTCATCCGTCGTCGCCAAAAACCGTGTTCGGTTTTATCTGCGCGGCATTGACCCAGCGCCGCGCGGCCGGCATCCCGGCGTTTACCGTGATGTCCTGCGATAACCTGCCCCACAATGGCGCTGTCACGCGCAAGGCACTGCTGGCGTTCGCCGCCCTGCACGATGCCGAGCTGCATGACTGGATCAAGGCCCATGTGAGCTTCCCGAACGCCATGGTCGACCGCATCACGCCGATGACCAGCACCGCCCACCGCTTGCAACTGCACGATGAACACGGCATCGACGATGCCTGGCCGGTGGTCTGCGAACCCTTTGTGCAGTGGGTGCTGGAAGACAAATTCGTCAACGGCCGCCCGGCATGGGAAAAGGTCGGCGTGCAGTTCACCGACGATGTGACGCCCTATGAAGAGATGAAGATCGGCTTGCTCAACGGCAGCCACCTGGCCCTGACCTACCTGGGGTTTCTCAAGGGTTATCGGTTTGTGCACGAGACCATGAACGACCCGCTGTTCGTGGCCTACATGCGCGCCTACATGGACCTCGACGTCACGCCGAACCTGGCGCCGGTACCGGGCATCGACCTGACCGACTACAAGCAGACCCTGGTGGACCGCTTCTCCAACCAGGCGATTGCCGACCAGTTGGAACGGGTGTGTTCGGACGGCTCGTCGAAGTTTCCCAAGTTCACCGTGCCGACCATCAACCGCCTGATAGCCGATGGGCGCGAGACCGAGCGTGCGGCGCTGGTGGTCGCGGCGTGGGCCTTGTATTTGAAGGGTGTGGATGAGAATGGCGTGAGCTACACGATCCCAGATCCGCGCGCCGAGTTCTGCCAGGGGCTGGTGAGTGACGATGCACTGATCAGCCAGCGGTTGCTGGGGGTGGAAGAGATTTTTGGCACGGCTATTCCCAACTCGCCTGGGTTTGTGGCAGCGTTCGAGCGGTGCTATGGGAGCCTGCGTGACAAAGGCGTAACCGCTACCCTGAAGCACCTCCTGAAGAAACCGATTTAAGTGTGGGAGGGGCCAAGCCCCCTCCCACACTGGACCGGGTTGCCAATCCAAAAAAATAACACTGCTGAGCACACCCTCATGACCCAGCAAAACCTGTTCCTCGGCATCGACTGCGGCACCCAAGGCACCAAGGCCATCGTCCTCGACGCGTCCAGCGGCAAGGTACTGGGCCTGGGCGCCGCCGCGCACACCCTGATCAGCGGCGCCAATGGCCGTCGCGAGCAGCACACCCAGGAATGGCTGGACGCCTTTACCGAAGCCACCCACCGCGCCTTGCAACAGGCCGGCGTGGACGGCCAGGACATCCTCGGCATCGGTGTATCCGGCCAGCAGCACGGCCTGGTGTTGCTGGATGACAGCGGCCAGGTGCTGCGCCCGGCCAAGCTGTGGTGCGACACCGAAACCGCGCCGGAGAACGAGCGCCTGCTGGCCTACCTGGGCGGCGAGAGTGGCTCGCTGGAGCGCCTGGGCGTGGCGATTGCGCCGGGCTACACCGTGTCGAAACTGCTGTGGACCCGCGAGCAGCACCCGGATGTGTTCGCGCGCATCGCCCATGTGCTGCTGCCCCACGACTACCTCAACTACTGGCTCACCGGCCGCGCGGTCGCGGAATATGGCGATGCCTCGGGCACCGGTTACTTCAACGTGCGCACCCGCACCTGGGATATGGCGCTGCTCAAGCACATCGACCCCAGCGGCCGCCTTGAAGCTGCGCTGCCGACATTGATCGAAGCCGATCAAAGCGTAGGCACGATCCTGCCGGCCATCGCCGAACGCCTGGGTATCAACCCCAATGCCAGGGTGTCCAGTGGCGGCGGCGACAACATGATGGGTGCCATCGGCACGGGCAATATCGCCCCCGGCGTGATCACCATGAGCCTGGGCTCATCCGGCACCGTGTATGCCTTCGCCGACCAGCCCAATGTCAGCCCCCAGGCGTCGGTCGCCACCTTCTGCTCGTCCAGCGGCGGCTGGCTGCCGTTGATCTGCACCATGAACCTGACCAACGCTACCGGGGTGATCCGCGAGTTGTTCGAGCTGGACCTCAACGCTTTCAACGCACTGGTCGAGCAAGCCCCGATTGGCGCCGATGGCGTCAGCATGCTGCCGTTCCTCAACGGCGAACGCGTACCCGCCCTGCCCCACGCCACCGGCAGCCTGCATGGGCTGACCATGACCAACCTGACCCGTGCCAACCTGTGCCGCGCGGTGGTCGAAGGCACCACCTTCGGCCTGCGCTACGGCCTCGACCTGCTACGTCACACCGGCCTGCAAAGCCAGAGCATCCGCCTGATCGGCGGGGGTTCGAAAAGCCCGGTGTGGCGGCAGATGGTCGCCGATATCATGAACACCGAAGTGATCTGCACCGAACAAAGCGAAGCCGCCGCCCTGGGCGCGGCGATCCAGGCGGCGTGGAGCCAGTCCGGCGAGTCCCTGGCCAGCCTGTGCGACAAATGCGTGAGCGTCGACCCCGCCAGCCGTACCCTGCCGGTGGCGGCCAATGTCAGCGCCTACCAACTGGCTTACGAACGCTATCAACAGCACGTGGCAACCCTTTAAGAGCGAACGACTATGTATCTGGTGTGTGGTGAAGCGCTGTTTGATTTTTTCAGCGAGGAAGATGCCAGTGGGCAGGCCTCCAAGGTCACTTACAAGGCGATTGCCGGTGGTTCACCGTTCAACGTCGCGGTGGGTTTGCGCCGCCTGGGCATCGAGGCCGGGTTGTTCGGCGGCCTGTCCAACGACTTCCTCGGGCGCCGGCTGTTGCAGGTGCTCAGGGATGAAGGCGTCAGCGAGCGGTTCCTGGTGGAGTTTGCCGCGCCGACCACCTTGTCGATGGTCGCCGTGGGCGCCGACGGTTCACCGCAGTACAACTTCCGGGGTGAAGGCTGCGCCGACCGACTGCTGGAAGTCGCGCATTTGCCGGTCCTTGGCGATGAGGTGCGCGGCCTGCATGTCGGCTCGTTCTCCCTGGTGGTGCAACCGATCGGCGACACCCTGCTGAACCTGGTCAAGCGCGAAAGCGGCAAGCGCCTGATCAGCCTCGACCCCAACGTGCGCCTTAATCCGCAGCCGGATATCCAACTGTGGCGCGACCGCGTCGCCGAGTTGGCCAAGCATGCCGACCTGATCAAGGTCAGCGACGAAGACCTGCACCTGCTCTACCCCGGCCAGTCGCCGGAAAGCGTGCTGCAGGGCTGGCTGCAACACCGTTGCCAGCTGGTGTTCCTCACCCGTGGCGGCGATGGCGCCAGTGTGTTCAGCCGTCAGCATGGCACCTGGTCGCAACCGGCACAGCGCGTGGTGATGGCGGATACCGTGGGTGCCGGGGATACCTTCCAGGCTGCGTTGATTGCCTGGCTGACCGAGCACCAGCTGGACTCGGTGCAAGGCCTGCAACAACTGACCCGCGCGCAGATCGACGCCATGCTCGGCTTCGCCATCCGCGCTGCGGCACTGACGTGCGGCAAGACCGGGCCGGACTTGCCGTATCGCCAGCAGCTTGGATGAAGGTTTTGTCAGCCAGGGCAAAATTAATCGATGGTTAATCCCGCAAGTCGAGAGTGAAATTCCACTCACTTGCGGAGCACCACCATGAAACTGCACACCTTAATGCTCGGCGGCGCCCTGGCGCTGTCGGCAGTATCGGGCCTGGCCCAGGCTGACGATCAAACCCAGGCGGTCAAACCCGTGCCTTATCATTACGGCATGCCGATGAACATTACCAAGGTCCTGGCCATGAACGAAACCCCAACCGGCGACTGCAAAGTCATTGATGCGGATATCAAGTTCCTGGACAAGGCGGGCAAAGTGGAAGACGTGAGCTACCGGAAAATGTCCGAAGCCTGCGATTTCCAGAATTGATGGGCAAACATACACAGCATTGGGCCTGGCATTTACCAGGCCCACCGTTCATGACCAACGATCAGTAGTAACCGCGCCCTCCAGCCCGCTGCTGGACAGGTGCATGGCTGTGCTTGAGGTCTTCACGCAACCCGGTAATGAGGTTGCAAATAGCTCGACTGCTGTCGAGTTTGTCAGCATTGATACCTTTGACCTCCAAATCCACCCGGTCACGGTCGCGGTCGTCATAGACCTTGATCGTCAGCGAAGCATCTTCGGCTTTGGTGCATTCGCACCGTTTAGGCAGGAAACTTCCTTCAATAATGCTGCGAAGTTCTAATTCCGAAAGCATGGCCAACCTCTCCTTTTTTGAGACTTGCCAATCGATTGTTATAAGTCTGCAGGCGCGTGCCTGCCACGTCTCGCCAGCCCTGGAAGACGCTTACCTTTACCAGCCTACTCGGCAAATTCCGTTTTTGTTGTAACTTTTCTTCATAAGCAATGTAGGAATTTATATAGCTTAGATCACATCAGTTAAATCATCGTCGAACCGCTTCGATTAATCGTTTAACCCCACGCTTCGAATTAAACTGCAACTTGTGCCGCCACTCTTTCAGCAACATATCGCAAACTATCAAAGTTGATATTTGCACCTGAATTAACCGCGACCAAGGTCTGCCCACTTACCCCCCGACTGGCCACGTACTTGCGAACCCCCGCCACCGCCAGCGCACCGGAAGGTTCGGTGATGGAACGCGTATCGTCATAGATCAACTTCATCGCGCTGCACAGTTCGTCATTGCTGACGGTGATCACTTCGTCGACCCAATCGCGGCAGATCTCAAAGCCATAGGCGCCGATCTGCGCGACTGCGGTGCCATCGGCGAACCCGTCGACACTCGGCAACACCACCCGTTCCCCGGCCCGCAGCGCGGCGAGCAGGCAACTGGAGCCTTCGGGCTCGACCCCGATGATGCGCACTTCGGGCCGCAGGTATTTGACGTAGGCCGCAATGCCGGCGATCAGGCCGCCGCCGCCCACGGGCACGAAGATCGCGTCCAAGGGGCCTTGTTGCTGGCGCAGGATTTCCATGGCCACCGTGCCCTGGCCGGCGATCACTTCCGGGTCATCGAAGGGCGAAACGAAGGTGCAGCCGGACATCTCGGCCAGTTGCAGCGCATGGGCCAGGGCAAACGGGAAGCTCTCGCCGTGCAGCACCGCTTCGGCGCCCCGGGAGCGCACGCCCAGCACCTTCAATTCCGGCGTGCTGCACGGCATCACGATCCGCGCCTGGAGCCCCAGCGTCTTCGCCGCCAGTGCCACGCCTTGCGCATGGTTACCCGCCGACGCCGTCACCACACCGCGCGCTTTCTGCGCGCCGGTAAGCTGCACCAGCTTGTTGTAGGCGCCGCGAATCTTGAAGGAAAAGGTCGGTTGCAGGTCTTCGCGCTTGAGCAGCACCTGGTTGCCGAGCATTGCCGAGAGTGCCGGCGCGGCTTGCAGGGGCGTACGCACCGCGAGGTCATAGACCGGCGCGGCGAGGATCTTTTTCACATAGTGTTCAAGCAATGCCGTATCAGCGGTAGGCGGTGCGGGGCACGTGCTCATGGGTGTCTCCTGGTTTTTAAAGGCCCTGGAGACGGAACAAACAAAACCCGCCTCTAAGGCGGGTTGGGGTGCAGCCGTGTGCTATCCCGCCAAATGAGGAATGGCGGTAATAATGCTTGGCTGGCTGCGGAAGGCTGGATAGGTCATGCCTGGAAATTAACCGGCCATCCGGATCAAGTCAACATCATGTTTACTGACGACATATGAAACATATACGATTCGTATATCCAACCACTACAGTGAACCTCATGGGCATCGTCAAGATCAGCGACCAACTGCACGAACAACTCCGGCTGGCCAGTGCGGCCATGGACCGCTCCATCAACGCCCAGGCCGAGTTCTGGATCAAGGTCGGCCTGCTCGCCGAACTCAATCCCAGCCTGCCCTACCACGAGCTGATCAACAAACTGTTGCTGGACAAGCCCGACCTGATCCGGGGGCGCAGCTGATGATCAAGACCGCCGCCCAACTGGCTGTGATGCGCGAGTCCGGACGCCTGCTGGCCCAAGTGTTCGACATGCTCGACGGTTTTGTCGCCGCCGGCCGTTCCACCCTGGAACTGGACAGCGCCGTCGAAGCCTTTATCCGCAACGAATTGAAAGCCCGCCCCGCCAGCCTCGGGCAATACGACTACCCCTTCTCCATCAACACCTCGATCAACGAGGTGGTGTGCCATGGCATGCCCAGCGCCAAGGAAATCCTCAAGGACGGCGACATCGTCAACATCGACATCACCCTGGAAAAAGGCGGCTTTATCGCCGATTCCAGCAAGATGTACATGATCGGCACCGTCGCGCCCAAGGCGCGGCGCCTGGTGGACATGACTTTCGAGGCGATGTGGGCCGGGATCCGCCAGGTCAAGCCCGGCGCGCGCCTGGGTGATATCGGCCATGCGATCCAGAGCCATGCACAGGCCAATGGCTACAGCGTGGTGCGTGAATACTGCGGCCACGGCATCGGCAAGCAGATGCATGAAGAACCGCAGGTCCTGCACTTCGGCCGCCCTGGCACCGGGCTGGAACTGCGTGAAGGCATGGTGTTCACCATCGAACCGATGCTCAACCAGGGCGGCGCCAAGGTGCGCAGCCTGAAAGACGGCTGGACGGTGGTGACCAAGGACAACAGCCTGTCGGCGCAGTGGGAGCATACGGTGGCGGTGACGGCGGATGGCTTTGAAGTGCTGACCTTGCAAACCCGCCCTTGATTCACCCACCGCCGTAGATACCGCCTTGAACCTCACCAGACCTGGCCCTGGCGTTTCAACTCCAGGCGCCGCACGAACTCTTCCAGCACCAGGCTGTACAGATCGTCCTGCAGGTAGGCGTCTTCGATGCCGGCATCCAGGTTGGGGTTGTCGTTGACCTCGATCACCACCACCTTGTCGCCGGACTGCTTGAGGTCCACACCGTAGAGGCCGTCGCCGATCAGGTTGGCGGTCTTCACCGCCAGTTCCACCACCGCCCTGGGGGCTTCATGGACGGCCAGGGTGCGGCATTCGCCGTTGATGGCCTGGCCGAGGGCCTTGTGGTTATAGATCTGCCAATGGCCCTTGGACATGAAGTACTGGCAGGCAAAGATCGGCTTGCGGTTGAGTACGCCGATGCGCCAGTCATACTCGGTGTAGAAGAATTCCTGGGCCAGCAGCAGCACCGAATGCTCGAACAACTCGGCGGTGGCCTTGAGCAAGGCTGCCTGGCTTTCGACCTTGATCACGCCACGGGAGAAACACCCGTCGGGAATCTTCAACACCAGCGGAAACCCGAGGCGCTCGCCGACCCGTTCAAAGTCCTGCGGTCGTTCCTTGTAGAGAATCTCGGTGGCAGGCATACCTAACTGATGGCTGTTGAGCAGGTCGGTAAGGTAGACCTTGTTGGTACAACGCAGGATCGACGCCGGGTCGTCCATCACCACCAGGCCTTCACTTTCGGCTTTTTTGGCAAAGCGGTAGGTATGGTTGTCGACACTGGTGGTCTCGCGGATCAGCAAGGCGTCGTATTCGGCCAGGCGCGCGTAGTCCTTGCGCTCGATCAGTTCCACATCGATGCCCAGGCCCTTGCCGACGCGGATGAAGTTATCCAAAGCCTTGGCATTGGACGGCGGCAATTGCTCCTGGGGATCATGGAGGATCGCCAGGTCATAACGGGCCAGGCGCCGTGAACGGGGCTGGCGCCAGATCCTGCGGCTGAAGTTATCGAGGGCGTGGGCGAATTGATCTTCCTGGTCGTCGCGTAACTTGTGCAATACGCCGGACTTGACCCCTACGATATGCCAACCGTTATGTTTTCTGAACTCAACTAACAAGATCGGACATGGGAATGTTTCAAACAACTGGCGGGCCAATTCCTGCAACGGCTCTATAGTGGTCCTGCCGAAGTAAAGTGTCAGGGTAAACCCTTCGGTATTACTGTAGAGGTGATGACTCAAGGCTTTATCAAGGGTTTTATCCAAGTCGTCCAGCGCCAGGCCGTACAGCGACTTCCTGGTCAGCTCACTGATGGTGCGCACCGAAGGAATCACCTTGTGTCCGCGCGCTTCGGCCAGCAACGAGCAGTAGTAGCCGTGCCCCAGGTACTTGTAGCTGCGGCACAGGTTGATCACCTGCACCCGCTTGCCTGACTCGTTCTGCCGGGTTTGTTCCAGGTACTCCTGGGCGGTGACGATGTCTTCGCTGGGAAAGTAGGAGGCCCAATCTTCCTTGCGCTCAACAATGATCACCACTTGACTGTTACTTCGAGGCGGCGCCGAAAAAAAGCCCTTCGATGTTATTGTCGCCGCGACGATTTGCTCGGATACTTCACGCCAATGACCTTGTACCGCCGACATAATATTTGATCCGCTTTAGAGAACTCGACCTTTTCTATTAAGCACGATCTTTTAGGGAAGTCCCGTTTCGTTACGCAACTTTTACGGCGGTTATATGGCTCTTTTCTCTCGCATTGCATTACCCGGTGATATACCGGCATTAGTGGCATTGGAGCACCAGTGTTTCACCACCGACCGGCTCTCATCGCGCAGTTTTCACTGGATGATCAGCCGCGCCCACGGCCAGTTGCTGGTGGCGGAACAGGACGGGCAGTTGCTCGGTTATGCGCTGGTGCTGTTTCGTCGTGGCAGCGTGTTCGCGCGCCTGTATTCCATCGCCATTGCCGAGCACGCACGCGGCCTCGGGCTGGGCAAGCAGTTGCTCAGCCATGTCGAGGCCTGCGGGGTGACGCACGGGTGCGCCCACCTGCGCCTGGAGGTGCGCACCGACAACCGCGGCGCCCTGGCGCTGTATGAACGCAACGGCTACCGGCGTTTCGCCCAGGTCAACGACTACTACGCAGACCACACCCCGGCCCTGCGCCTGGAGAAAACCCTGGTCAGGCCACCTGCTTGATCCCGGCCTTGGCTTCCAGCTCGCGCACCAGCGGCAATACACGTTTGCCGAAGTACTCCACTTCTTCCTGGAAGTGCAGGAAGCCCGCCAGCACCAGGTCCACGCCCACTGCCTTGAGTGCGACGATGCGCTCGGCAATCTGCTGCGGGGTGCCGATCAGGTTGGTCTTGAAGCCATCGTTGTACTGCACCAGGTCTTCAAAGCTCGACTTGGCCCAGTTGCCCTCGCCTTCGGGTGATGCCTTGCCGGCCTGCCTGGCCGCGTCGCCAAAGGCGTTCACGGCTTCCGGGTCGGCCTTGTCGATGATCTCTGCGAGCACGGCGCGGGCTTCTTCCTCGGTGTCGCGGGCGATGATGAACGCATTCACGCCGACCTTGACCGAATGGTTGTTGGCAGCGGCCTTGGCGCGAATGTCATCGACCTGGGCCTTGATGCCTTCCGGGGTGTTGCCGTTGGTGAAGTACCAGTCCGACACGCGCGCCGCCATGTCTCGTGCGGCCCGCGAGCTGCCGCCCTGGAACACTTCCGGCTGGCCCAGGGGCTTGGGCTTGAGGGTGTAGTTGTTGAAACGGTAGAAGTCGCCCTTGAAGGTAAAGTCGTCCTGGGTCCAGATGCCTTTGAGGGCGCGGATGAATTCTTCGGAACGGCGATAGCGCTCGTCGTGCTCCAGCCAGTGTTCGCCGATGGCCTGGAACTCGCCCTTGAACCAGCCACTGACGATGTTCACCGCAATGCGGCCATTGGTGAGCTGGTCGATGGTCGCAAGTTGCTTGGCCGCCAGCGCCGGTTGCCATGGGCCGGGCAGGATCGCGGCGATAACCTTGAGCCTGGTGGTAGCGGCCAGCAAGGCATGGCTGAACGCCACGGACTCATGCTGGTTCTCGGCGCCGTAGCCGGCGGTGAAGCGGATCTGGGTCAGGCCGTATTCGAAGCCGGCTTCCTCGGCCAATTGCGCCAGTTTGCGGTTGTAGTCGATGCCCCAGTGGGTACGTTGTTCGATCTTGCTGACCACCAGCCCACCGCTGACGTTGGGCACCCAATAGGCAAATTTCACGGCTTGCTGACTCATCGAACGGTACCTCGCACTAAGGAATGTACTGAGGGGTTGAGCAGCAAGCGTGCCAGACGCGGGCAAACGCCCGCGCCACAAGGGTTGCGACACGAATTCGGGGCTGGGAAGCTTGGAATGCCAATGTCAGGGATTGCAGCGCTTTGTCGGTTTGCTGTTGCTGGAGCAACAGTAAACAGCGTGCATCCCCCCGTAAACATTGGGCCTGGCACCCGGCACGGAGTGTGCAATCACTCCCGGCACCGATCACTGCCCCGGAGCCTTGCTCATGACCGAACACCACGTTATCAACCCGTTGTCTGTCGGCGTCGACTACCCCACGCTGGCGGCGCGCTTTCGTCCGATTTTCCAGCGCATCGCCGCTGGCGCGGTGGAGCGCGAACAAACCCGCGCCCTGCCCCATGAACCGATCCAGTGGCTCAAGGAAGCCGGCTTCGGCGCGGTGCGGGTGCCGGTGGAATATGGCGGTGGCGGTGCTTCGCTGCCGCAACTGTTCGAACTGCTGATCGAACTGGCCGAGGCCGACTCCAATGTGCCCCAGGCCCTGCGCGGGCATTTCGCCTTTGCCGAAGACCGCCTGAATGCGCCGCCCAGTGCCGGCCGCGACCTGTGGTTCAAGCGCTTTGTCGACGGCGACATCGTCGGCTGCGCCTGGACCGAAATCGGCACCGTGGCCATCGGCGAGGTTGTCACCAAGGTCAGCCCGGACGGCGATCGGTGGAAACTCAACGGTGAAAAGTTCTACAGCACCGGCAGTATTTTTTCCGACTGGATCGACGTGTACGCCCAGCGCAGCGACACCGGCGGCGATGTGATCGCCGCCACCCGCGCGCGCCAGCCCGGCGTGGAACACAGCGATGACTGGGACGGCTTTGGCCAGCGCACCACCGGCAGCGGCACCTCGCGCTTTACCGATGCGGTGGTGGAGGCGGAAAACGTCATAGACTTCGCGACCCGCTTCAAATACCAGACCGCGTTCTACCAACTTGTCCTGCTGGCCAGCCTCGCCGGTATCGGCCGTGCCGCGTTGCGCGATGTGGCCCACCAGGTGCGCAGCCGCAAGCGCATCTACAGCCACGGCAATGCCCAGCACGTCAGCCAGGATGCCCAGATCCAGCAGGTGGTGGGCGAAGTCGCCGCCCTGGTCTACGCCGCCGAAGCCAGCGCGCTGAAAGCCGCCGTGCCGGCGCAGCGGGCGTACCTGGCGCGGTTCGGTGGGGATGAAGTCGCCGAGCGCGAAGCCAACGTCGCGGCCGAAATCGAGTCAGCCACCGCGCAAGTGGTGGTGTCGGAGCTGATCCAGCGCGCCACCAGTGAGTTGTTCAACGCACTGGGGGCGTCGGATGTGCGCCAGGGCAAGTCCCTCGACCGCCATTGGCGCAATGCGCGGACCGTGTCGTCGCACAACCCGGTGATCTACAAGGCGCGGATCGTGGGGGACTGGGTGATCAATGGCACCGAGCCGCCGTTTGTGTGGCAGATCGGCAATGGCCCGGCGAAAGCCTGAGACTGAGCGGGGTCAAAACTGTGGGAGGGGGCTATGCCGATCAGTTAAGAGATAGAACGGGCAAACAGTAACCTGTGGTGAGCGGGCTTGCCCCGCGTTGGGCTGCGCAGCAGCCCCAATAAGAGCGCTGCAGTGTGCCAGGCAGGTCCGGGGCTGTGTTTCGGGGCTGCTGCGCAGCCCAGCGCGGGGCAAGCCCGCTCACTACAGGTTTAACTGACTGGAGTTAGGGCTTGCCCGCTCCCTCAGTATTGGATCAGCGCAACCAGTTAGTCCGCGCCAACTCGATCACTTCATCTCCACGCCCACTCATCACCGCCTTGAGCATGTACAGGCTGAACCCCTTGGCCTGTTCC
>NZ_JAFMZG010000041.1:0-58649 GCF_049132125.1 Pseudomonas sp. NFX5 | reverse complement strand
GCGTAGCAGCCCCAATAAGAGCGCTGCAGTGTGCCAGGCAGGTCCGGGGCTGTGTTTTGGGGCTGCTACGCAGCCCAACGCGGGGCAAGCCCGCTCACCACAGTTACAGTGTTCCTCCTTAACTGACTGGCATTAGGGCTTGCCCCCTCCCACATTTGGCCCCTGTGTATTTGAATCCTGTGTACGCCTCAAAAGGCCAATTTGTAGCCGATGGTCATCAACATGATCGCCAGGCACGGGCGCAATACGCCGTCCGGGACCTTGCCGGTCATGTGGCTGCCGAAGTAAATGCCCGGCAGCGACCCCATCAGCAGAAAGCCCAGCAGGTGCCAGTCCATATTGCCCATGCCGGCATGGCCCAGGCCCGCCACCAGGGTCAGGGGCACGGCGTGGGCGATCTCGGTGCCGACCAGGCGGCGCGTGGCCAGGAACGGATAGAGGATAAACAGCGCGACGGTGCCGAGGGCGCCGGCGCCGATGGAGGTGAGCGCAACCATGGTCCCCAGCACCGCACCGGTCACCACGGTCAGGGCATTCAGGTTGCGCGGGTTCATATGGTAATGATCGCCCGCGTGGCGCTGGGCGAATGCCAGCAGGCGTTGCTTGAACAGGATCGCCAGGGCGGTCAGCAGCAGCACCACGCCGAGGGCCTGCTTGATCACCGCGTTCATGGCGCTGGGGTCGGTGTGCAGGCTGGCGAGGAACCACAGGGTCAGCAACACCGCAGGCACGCTGCCCAGGGTCAGCCAGCCGGTGATGGTCCAGTCGATGTTCTTGTTCTTGCTGTGGACCAGCACGCCACCGGATTTGGTGATGGCCGCGTACAGCAGGTCAGTGCCCACGGCCGTGGCCGGGTTGATGCCGAACCACAACAGGATCGGGGTCATCAAGGAGCCCCCGCCGACACCGGTCATGCCGACGATAAAACCAACGATCAGGCCCGCAATTACAAAACCAAAGTTACCCACTTCCATCAACGCTACCCGCGGCCTTATAAATTTCTGGCCGCAGGATAGCGATTTTTCTTATAACGACTTATATCAATATGATCTGACTTTATGCCTTTTATGGCAGTCGACGACAGACATACGCCTGGGTCTGATAAGGAAACGCCACCGTGTCGCGGTCCTTCAGGGCCGGATGGCTGGCGATCAAGCCACGCAACTGCTCGCTCACAAGGGCTTTTTCAGCCTCGGGCAACGCAGCAATAAAGCTCACGGAGAGGAAGCGATCCATGATCACTTCCTGGGGGCTGCCGACGTGGCTATAGGGGAAACAGGTCATTTCGGGGTCGGAAAAGTACTTGCCGTCGAAGGCTTCGCGCCAGCGTCCGGAGTGAAAACGCGGGGTGTCACCCTCGTAGGGCGTAATGATCGCAGTGATCGCCGCTACCCAGTCCACCGACTCATCGCGCACATTCCACACCAGCCCGAGGCGCCCTTCGGGCTTGAGCACGCGGTGGATTTCCGCCAGCGCGGCCTGGGTGGAGAACCAGTGAAAGGCTTGCGCGCAGACCACCGCGTCGGCGCTGGCGGTTTCCAGGGGGATGGCTTCGGCGGTGCCGTTGACCAGGCGCACGTCCGGCAACAGCCGGGTCAACTGCGCACCCATGGCCTGCACCGGTTCGACGGCGATCAACGTCGGTGCCAGGGTGCTGAGCAGGCGCGTGAACTTGCCGGTGCCGGCGCCCAGGTCGATCACCCGTGAGTGCCCATCGACGCCGAGTACATCCGTGAGCCAGCCCGTGAGTTGCCTGGGATAATTCGGCCGGCCCTGGGCGTAGGTGGCGGCCTGGGTAGAGAAACCTCGTTGAGCAGACGTGTGGACACCAGTCATTGCCAATCTCTCCTCGGGTAAAGCGGGGGCACAGTGTGCGCCTTCCCCGGGAGATTTTCTAATCGGCAGCCGTGGGCAACCACACCCGGAACCGTGCGCCGCCCAACGGCGAGGCCAGTGCGGTCAGGGTGCCGCCTTGGGCCTCGAGGGCTCGCCGGCTGATGGCCAGGCCCAGGCCAAAGCCACCGGTGGCGCGGTCGCGGCTGCGGTCGAGACGGTAAAAAGGCTCGAAGATACGCTCGCGCTGGTCCAGCGGAATGCCGATGCCATCGTCATCCACCCAGATTTCACAGCCTTTGGCGCAGACCTTGACGCCCACCTGAATGCGCTTGTCGCAGTAACGCGTGGCATTGCGCAGCAGGTTCTGCAGGGCACGGGCGGTGAGGCGCGGGTCGAGGCTGAAGCGTTCCACAGCGCAGTCGAGTGCTACATCGATGACGATCTCGGGATTTTCCAGTTCGTCATCGACACTGCCGAGCACGCTGTCGATAAACTCATCGAGCACCACCTCCACACGCTCGGGCAATTGCGCCGGGTTTTGCAGGCGGCTGTAGGACAACAACTCCAGCACCAATTCATCCAGCTCGCGAATATGCGCAACCAGGCCATGCAAGCGCTGGCGACTGGCCTCCGGCAAGTCTTCCGACAGCGCCAGGGCCAGGCCGAAATCCAGGCGCGTAAGGGGCGTGCGCAGTTCGTGGGAGACCGCGTTGAGCAGGTCGCGCTGTTGGTTGAGCAGGTGTTCGATGTCGTCGGCCATGGTATCGAACACCGCTGCCAGGCTGCCGATATTGGAGCTGGCCGGGATGTGTGTGCGCTCGGCCAGGTTGCCTTTGCCCAGTTGCGTGGCGGTGCTTTTCAGGCGTTCGAGATCGCGCCAGTGCGGACGCAGCCAGAACAGCAGGCAGGCCAGCAACGCCGCACCGATCAGCACGTTCATCGACCAGTACAACAGGTTCATGTCCAGCGGGTCTGGCGGAATGGTCAGCTTGACCACGAACTGCTCGTTGAGCGGCGAGCTGATGTCCTCCATCCAGCCGAACTCCCCCAGGTGAATCACGGGGTTGCCCTGCTCCAGCAGTTTGGCTTCCTGCGTGGTGTAGCTGGCGTCCTGGCGCAACAGCAATTGCACTTTGAGGGGGGCGAAGTCACGTCCCAGTTGCTCGGTCACCAGGGACCAGCGCTCCACCGGCGCGCGCAGGTACTGCTTGACGATCAGCTTCTGCATGCCTCGGGACTGCTCGACGTTGTAGTCCAGGTAACGGTGCTCGAACAGTTGGATCACCAGCTTGGGAATCAGGAAGATCGCCGCGCTGTAGGTAATGATGGTGATCAGGTAAAGGCGTAGCAGTACACGAAACATCGGTCAGCATTCCCACTCGGAACGGCTGAACAGGTAGCCTTTGCCCCATACGGTCTTGATCTTGCGCGCTTCACCGGCGTGGTCGTCGAACTTGCGGCGCAGCTTGGAAATGGCCACGTCCACCGAACGGTCGGTGCCGTTGAACTCGATACCGCGCAGGCGTTGCAGGATCTGGTCGCGGCTGAGCACCTCGCCCGCGTGCCGGGCCAGTACCACCAGCAGGTTGTATTCGCCGCTGGACAACTCCACCGCCTGCTCGCGCCAGGTCACGGTGCGCTCCGACAGGTCGATGCACAGGTTGCCCATCAGGATCTGGTCGTTGGCCACCTGAGGCTCGGACAGGCTGCTGCGCCGCAGCAAGGTGCGCACCCGCGCCAGCAGCACACGCGGCTCGCAGGGTTTGGTCACGTAGTCGTCGGCGCCCATTTCCAGGCCCAGCACCTGGTCGTGGCTGTCGTCGCGGGCGGTGAGCATCAGGATCGGCAGGCCCGCCGAGTCGGCGCGCAGCAGGCGGCACACTTGCAGGCCGTCGAGGCCGGGCAGCATCAGGTCGAGGATCACCAGGTCCGGCGGGTCGAGGCGCGCGCGCTCGCGGACGTGGTCGCCACGGCTGAGCACACTGACGTGGTAGCCATTGCGTTCCAGGTAGCTGGCAATCAGCTCGGAGAGTGCGGCGTCGTCTTCCACCAGGAGGATGTTGGGCATGGTGTTTCCAAATAATGCGGTTTGTTGGTGTGTTGCAGGATCGTGCAAGGATATACGCCCTCGGCGCCCCGCGCGCCGCACCTTACATTTCTTCACAGACGACCTACACAGCTTCACAGCACCACGGCGCAGGTGCCCTTAGGATGCGCCAGTCAATATTGGGATAAGAGCATGTCGAAGAATCTGTTTGCGCCATTCTGCCTGTTGGCCCTGACGCTGGCCCTGAGTGCCTGTGACCAATCGGCCGACGAAGCGCCGCCAATGCCCCTGGCCAAAGTGCGCATCGAAACCCTTGAGGCCAAGCCCCTCTCCATCACCAGCGAATTGAGCGGACGCATCGCCGCGCCACGCATCGCCGAAGTGCGCGCACGGGTGGCCGGGGTGGTGATGCAACGGGTGTTCAAGGAAGGCCATGACGTCAAACAGGGCGACGTGTTGTTTCGCATCGATCCGGCACCGTTCAAGGCTGACCTGGACAGCGCCCAGGCCAACCTGAGCAAGGCCGAGGCCAATGCGTTCCAGGCGCGCCTGCAGGAGCAGCGCTACAGCCAACTGGTGGAAGGCAATGCCATCAGCGGCCAGGACTACGACAACGCCCGCGCCAACCTGCGCCAGACCAACGCCGAAGTCGCCGCCAACAAGGCCGCCGTCGAGCGCGCCAGGTTGAACCTGGGCTACGCCACCGTGACCGCGCCGATTTCCGGGCGCATCGGCCGCGCCCTGGTGACCGAAGGGGCACTGGTGGGCCAGAACGAAGCCACGCCCCTGGCGATCATCCAGCAACTGGACCCGATCCACGCCGACCTCACCCAGTCCACCCGCGAGCTCAACGACCTGCGCCGCGCCTTCCGCGCCGGCAGCTTGAAGCAGGTAGGCCAGGACCAGGCCAAGGCCACGTTGATCCAGGACGATGGCAGCCTCTACCCGCTGCCGGGCAAGTTGCTGTTCGCCGAGATCAGCGTCGACCCGGGCACCGGGCAGATCATCCTGCGCAGCGAGTTCCCCAACCCGGACCTCGACCTGTTGCCCGGCAGCTTCGTACGGGTCCGCCTGGAGCAGGCCGTCGACAAACAGGGCATCAGCGTGCCGCAACGCGCCATCACCCGCGACAGCGCCGGCATCCCCATGGTGCTGCTGCTCGACGCCGAGCAGACCGTCAGCCAGCAGCCGGTGGAACTGGGTGCGGTGATCGCTGACCGCTGGGTGGTCAGCCATGGCCTCAAGCCCGGCGACCGTATCGTCGTCGAAGGCCTGCAGCACGCGCGCCCCGGTGAAAAAGTCGAGGTCGATGACAGCCCCACACCCGTTGCCCAGGCTTCCGGCCAATAAGGATCTTTGACAATGCCGCAGTTCTTTATTGACCGCCCGATCTTCGCCTGGGTGGTCGCCCTGTTTATCCTGCTGGCCGGCTTGCTGGCCATCCCGCAGTTGCCGGTGGCCCAGTACCCCAACGTCGCGCCGCCGAAGGTGGAAATCTACGCGGTGTACCCGGGCGCCTCGGCCCAGACCCTGGATGAAAGCGTGGTCAGCCTGATCGAGCAGGAGCTCAACGGCGCCGATCACCTGCTGTATTTCGAATCCCAGAGCAGCCTCGGCTCGGCAACGATTACTGCCACGTTCCAGCCCGGCACCAACCCGGAAATGGCCCAGGTCGATGTGCAAAACCGCCTCAAGGCGGTGGAGCCGCGCCTGCCCCAGGCCGTGACCCAGCAGGGTTTGCAGGTGGAGAAAGTCTCCGCCGGTTTCCTGCTGCTGGTGACCCTCACCTCCAACGACGGCAAGCTCGACGATGTGGCGCTCAGCGATTACCTGGCGCGCAACGTGATGAACGAGCTCAAGCGCCTGGACGGGGTCGGCAAGGCCCAGCTGTACGGTGCCGAACGCGCCATGCGCATCTGGATCGACCCGCAGAAACTGATCGGCTTCAACCTCACGCCGGCCGACGTGAATGCCGCGATCAGCGCACAGAACGCCCAGGTCTCGGCCGGCAGCATCGGTGACTTGCCGGGTACCAGGACCCAGGAAATCACCGCCGCGATCCTGGTCAAGGGCCAGCTGTCCACGCCGGCGGAATTCGCCGATATCGTGCTCAAGGCCAACCCGGACGGCTCCACCGTGCGCATCGGCGATGTGGCGCGGGTAGAAGTGGGCAGTCAGGAATACCAGTTTTCCACGCGCCTGAACGGCAAGCCGTCCACCGCCGTCAGCGTGCAACTGGCGCCCGGGGCCAATGCGCTGAACACCGCGACCCTGGTGCGGGCGAAGATGGACGAGCTGTCGCGCTATTTCCCGGCCAATGTGGAGTACAAGATCCCGTACGACACCTCGCCGTTCGTCAAGGTCTCGATCACCAAGGTGGTCTACACCCTGCTCGAAGCCATGGCCCTGGTGTTCGCGGTGATGTTCCTGTTCCTGCAGAACGTGCGCTACACCCTGATCCCGACGCTGGTGGTGCCGATCGCGCTGATGGGCACCTTCGCCACCATGCTGTTGCTGGGCTTCTCGATCAACGTGCTGACCATGTTCGGCATGGTGCTGGCCATCGGCATCCTGGTGGATGACGCCATCGTGGTGGTGGAGAACGTCGAGCGGATCATGGCCACCGAGGGCCTGTCGCCCAAGGAGGCGACGAAAAAAGCCATGGGCCAGATCACCGGCGCCATCGTCGGCATTACCCTGGTGCTGGTCGCGGTGTTCCTGCCGATGGCGTTCATGGCCGGCTCGGTGGGGGTGATCTACCAGCAGTTCTCGCTGTCGATGGCCACCTCGATCCTGTTCTCGGCCTTCCTCGCCCTGACCTTGACCCCAGCCCTGTGCGCCACGCTGCTCAAGCCGATTGCCAAGGGCGAGCACCATGCCAAGGGCGGGTTCTTCGGCTGGTTCAACAAGCGCTTCGAGCAACTCACCGACCGTTACGAAGGCTGGGTCGCCTATGCCCTCAAGCGCAGCGGCCGTTACCTGCTGATCTACCTGGTGCTGCTGGTGGGCCTGGGGCTGATGTTCAGCCGCCTGCCCTCCTCGTTCCTGCCGGTGGAAGACCAGGGCTACACCATCACCGACATCCAGCTGCCGCCCGGCGCGAGCAAGAACCGCACGGTGCAGGTGGCCGAACAGATCGAAGCGCATAACGCCGGGGAGCCAGGGGTGGGTGACACCACCATGATCATGGGCTTCAGCTTCTCCGGCTCCGGGCAAAACGCCGCGCTGGCGTTTACTACGCTCAAGGACTGGTCGGAACGCGGCAGCGATGACTCCGCCGCCTCGATTGCCGACCGCGCCAACATGGCCTTCAGCGAACTCAAGGACGCGATTGCCTATGCAATCCTGCCGCCCCCGGTGGACGGCCTGGGCACCTCCAGCGGTTTCGAGTTCCGCTTGCAGGACCGCGGCGGTGTAGGCCATGCAGCCTTGATGGCGGCGCGTACCGAATTGCTCGACGCCGCCGGAAAAAGCCCGATCCTGGCCAACGTGCGCGAAAGCGCCCTGGCCGAGGCGCCGCAAGTGCAGCTGGAAGTCGACCGCAAGCAGGCCAACGCGCTGGGCGTCTCGTTTGCGGATGTGGGCAATGTGCTGTCTTCGGCCATCGGTTCAGCCTATGTCAACGACTTCCCTAACCAGGGCCGCATGCAGCGCGTGGTGGTACAGGCCGAAGGCGACCAGCGCAGCCAGGTGGCGGATTTGATGAAGATCCACGTGCGCAACAAGGATGGAAAGATGGTACCGCTGTCGGCGTTTGTCGAAGCCAAATGGACCCAGGGCCCGGCGCAACTGACGCGCTATAACGGCTACCCTGCCATCGCCATTTCCGGCGAGGCCGCACCCGGCCACAGCACCGGCGAGGCGATGGAGGAAATCCAGCGCCTGGTCAGCCAATTGCCGGCAGGCCTGGGCCAGGAGTGGACCGGGTTGTCGTTGCAGGAACGTTTGTCCGGCTCCCAGGCCCCAATCCTGTTGGGCCTGTCGCTGCTGATCGTGTTCCTGTGCCTGGCGGCGCTGTATGAAAGCTGGTCGATCCCGACGTCGGTGTTGCTGGTGGTGCCGCTGGGCGTGCTCGGCGCAGTGCTGGCGGTGACTTTGCGGGGCATGCCCAACGATGTGTTTTTCAAGGTCGGCCTGATCACTATCATCGGCTTGTCGGCGAAGAACGCGATCCTGATCATCGAGTTCGCCAAGGACCTGTATGACCAGGGCGAAGACCTGATCGACGCCACCCTGAAAGCCGCACGACTCCGGTTGCGCCCGATCATCATGACCTCGCTGGCGTTTATCCTCGGCGTGGTGCCCTTGGCGATTGCCACCGGTGCCAGTTCGGCGAGCCAGCAGGCGATTGGTACCGGGGTCATCGGCGGGATGATCACCGCGACCCTGGCGGTGGTGTTTGTGCCGGTGTTCTTTGTGGTGGTCATGAAGCTGGTGCGCAAAAAGCGCTAAGGCTTTTGGGGGGGACACTGTAACGGTGGCAAGCCCGCTTGCCACAACAAAAATGCGCTAAGGTGCTCACAGGTAACCATCTGTGAGCTGCCATGCCCTTTCTAGCCCGTACCCACCCTCGCCTCTCCACCGCCGCTGTGCTCGGCCTTGCCGTCGGCATCCTGGCGCCGGCCGACACCCTCGCCAGCAAAATCCTCATCGGCTGGAACGCCGGGGTCTGGACCTACCTGGTGCTGATGCTGTGGCTGACCAGCCGTGCCAAGGCCGACGATGTGAAGCGTATCGCCGAAATCGAGGACGAAAACGCCGGGCTGGTGCTGTTCACCGTGTGCATCGCCGCCATCGCGAGCCTGGCCACCATCACCTTCGAACTGGTGGGCAGCAAAGACCTGGCCACGTCCGAGCGCCTGCTGCACTACGGGTTTACCGGGCTGACGGTGATCGGTTCATGGCTGTTGATCGGGGTGATTTTCAGCGTGCATTACGCCCGCCTGTATTACACCTGGAATGGCAAGGAGCCGGCGTTGCGGTTTGCCGAAGGGCTGTTGACGCCGAACTACTGGGACTTCCTGTATTTCTCCTTCACCATCGGCGTGGCGGTGCAAACCTCTGACGTCGGCGTCGCCACCCGCGGCATGCGCAAGGTGGTGCTGGGGCAGTCGCTGATCGGCTTTTTGTTCAATACGGCGATCCTGGGGTTCTCGATCAACATCGCCGCCGGGCTGTTCGGCTAGGCTGCACAAACCTTCTAGACGCTCAGGTGTCGGTGGGCGCTAATACCCTTACACATTCCGTCCCGGTGTTTCATGGCTGCGCATAATTGGATCGATCTGTCCCAGGACGCCGACACCGGCATCGAGACCCTGCGCGCGCATTTCGAGGGCCACGCCTACGACCCCCACTGGCATGACAGCTATCTGGTCGGCGTCACCGAACAAGGCGTGCAGCAGTTCAACTGCCGCCGCACCCGGCACAACAGCGTGCCCGGCCAGGTGTTCCTGGTGGAGCCCGGTGAATTGCATGACGGTGACGCGCCCACGCCGGACGGCTTTACCTACCACATGCTGTACCTCGACCCGCAGTGGCTGGCGCGGGAAGTGAGTGCGGTGTTCGAAGAAGCGCCGCTCAACAGCCAACTGGGTTTCGCCACGACCTTGACCAGCGATCCACGCCTGGCCATCGCCACCAGCCAGGCGTTCCAGACGCTGCACAGCGGTGAATTGCGCATCGTGCGCCAGCGTGTCATGGACCAATTGCTGGAGCGCCTCACCGGTCACCTGGCGTGGCGCGCGCGCTACCGTGACGATCCACGCTTGCCACTGGTCGCCCATAAGGCCCGCGAATACCTGCATGCCCACTTGCATCAAGACGTCGGCATGGACGAACTGGCCGTAGCCTGTGGCGTCGACCGCTTCCGCCTGACCCGCGCGTTCAAGAGCGCCTTCGGCCTGCCGCCGCATGCCTACCTCGTACAACTGCGCTTGGCCCGTGCCCGGCATTTGTTGGCCAAGGGCGAGCAACCGGCGGATATGGCGATTGCCCTGGGCTTTGCCGATCAAAGTCACCTGGGCCGCTGGTTCGTGCGCGCCTACGGCTTGACACCGGCCGCGTACCGCAAGCGCTGCTCAAATCTTCCAGACAGTAACGCACAGGCTTGTGAGGATGGACGCCACTGAACGATTCACTGGAGTCCCCAGCATGTCCTCCCCGTTACTGCCCTTCCTGTTATTTGCCTTCGTTGCCTCCATCACCCCCGGCCCCACCAACATCCTGGTGCTGAGCAACAGCGCGCGTTATGGGCTCAAGGCTGCACTGCCTATCGTATTGGGTGCCTGTCTGGGGGCTGCGGGAATTGTGTTGCTGGTGGGCTCGGGCGTGGGCCAGTCGCTGGCGCAATTGCCCAGGGTGCAGGCCGCGATGCAATGGGTGGGCGTGGCCTGGCTCAGCTATCTGGCATGGCAGATCTTCCGCGCGCCGGCCGAAGCCATCGACCCGAACACCCCGCAAAAACGCCTGGGCCTGGCCGGCGCCGCCAGCCTGCAATTGGTCAACCCCAAGACCTGGATGATGGCGCTGGCGGTGGTCAGTGTGTTTGCCGACAACGGTGAGGCGCGCCAGAGCCATGTGCTGTACCTGTCGTTGGCGTTTTTTATGATTTCGTTGCCGTGCCTGGGGGCGTGGGCGTTGCTGGGGGTGGGGTCGAGCCGGGTGTTTCGCTCGACCAAGGCCATGCAGCGTTTTAACCAAGGTATGGCGTTGCTGTTGTTCGGCTCCGCCTGGCTGAGCGTTTTAGCGGGAGCATAGAAAAGGCGACGAATGGCGAGCAAACCTGTGAATTCTGACAGTTGTGGGCAAGGCGTTAATGGCGCTGAATAAAGCCACTTGTCAAAAAGCACGGGCCATGACGGGTATCAAAGCCTGCGGGAGCACGCCATGTCACCACTTGTTCCGTTAAATAAGAATCTGATCCTGAATGGAAACTTTATCGACCATGGAACCCATTGGACAGCCACCGCGACACTTCCCGGCAGGGTTGATTTTTCCCAGCACAGTTGCATCGTCAGAACTCAAGGAATGGCTGAGCAAACGGTACCTGTGGTTGAGGCAACGGTCTATACCCTCAGCCTGTTTACGCTGATTACTTACAGAGGTACCGGCTCGATAACGGTGGTTTTTCAGCCTTCGGGGGTCAATGAATCGATATCGATGTCCGGCAACCAAGGCTGGTTGCGTCAGTCATTAACGTTCACGCCTCCCACAGGCACTGTCAGCGCAACCGTGCAATTGACAGGAACGTCGGGGGACGTCTGGTTCGATAACGTCAGGCTAGTGGAGGAAGAAGGGACGATCATACCGATTGAGTTGATCGGTAACGGGGACTTCTCACGCAACGGCGATGAATGGACTTCGTCACCGCCACCCAATTCCGCGACCTTCCACGATCAACGGTGTCAGTTGAATCTGGGCGCTTATATCGAGCAGGACATCAGGGTCGTTCCCGAGCAGGCGCTGGTCTTCTCTATCGATGCACAAACACCAACCGGCGGCCATGGGGTTGTAATGTTTCATATAACCCCCGATCACGTACCTGAGTTCGAGTTACGCGGAGAGGGAGGCTGGGATTCATACACCTACTTATTCACCGTCCCCGCTGGCATTCATGACATCACGCTGCAAATACAGGGCATTACTTTTCTGATCGTCGACAATATTTCATTAAAGGCAATGGAATGAAAGCGCGTGCAAAGGAGGCAAACGTAAACCGTCGCATTTAACAGGCTTGTCCCAAGTGGGCAATGATGCCTTCACAGGACATTTATTGACGAGAGCGGGAGACTATAACCATGAGTACTGCAACTGCATCTGCGGTAAGTGAAAACAGCCGGTCCACTAACCAAGTTTACTTTCAGGGAACGATCGCGACTCAGGCTTTCAAGGACGATTTCCCCAAACATGAACTCAAATCCGATTATTGGTGGGTTGAGGCCACTCAGCGGGATTTAGGCATTGGCAACCGCCGGCGAATCGTTGTTTTCCAATATCTGGCGGATCCGGCGACATTGCCCTCCGGCCGGTATACCCTCAAGCCCGACGAACCCGACGAGCGTTTTTCAATTATTTATATGGAGCTCAATGACGCGCCACCTCCCGCTTATACAGCCTCGCGCGGCACGATTGAGTTTATCCATAACCAGCAAACCAACCATGTCAGTGGCGCCTTGGACGTCTACTACGTTGACGTCAATATGAAGGATCAACGTATGCAAATCCTGTTCAATGTTTGACCCGCCAAAAAAACGCCCCGGAAACCGGGGCGTTTTTTATCACTTGATCCAGGGCATTGTTGATTACCAGCTGTAACGCACGCCCACGTTGGCGCCCCAAGGCTGATCAATCCGCTTGCCTTTCGCATGTTCGAAGTCGGCATGCAACTGCAGGTTCTGGGACAAGGACACCGAAACCCCCGCACCGAACTCTGCACGGCTGCCCGAGAGATCGTTATTGAAAGTCTGGTTATTCACCGACACCTTGTTGTTCTTGGCAAATTCATGAGCGACCGCACCGCGCAAGTAAGGCTGTACAACGCTACCGCTATCGAGCACAAAATCACGGCCGACAGTCACCCCCAATTTACCCAGGACCGAGTGGGTGTGATCGCCCTTGGCCTGCATCCCGTTATCCAGTTGGTAGCTCTTGCCCTTGGTAGTCATCACCGACGCTTGGGCAAACGGTTCAACGAAGAACGCATCATCCAACCGAATATTACGCCCGACCTCTGCCGAAACACCCAAGGCATTAGTGGAGTAGTTACCCTTGGCCTGTGCGCCATCGCTCAACCCCACCTTGGAGTCATTGCGCAGGTGGTTCACCTTGGCCACACCGTCAAAGTAGTAGCCACTGTCTTCATCCATCCAAGTGGCATAGGCACCGACGTAGTAACTTTTGATAGTGCCCGACGTTCCACGGCCAACATCCAGATCTGATTCACTATGACCGGCCATGACCCCCAATAGCCATGGGCTGTCCATCATCGGCATATCCGCACCGAGGGAAAAACCGCGTTGCGATTGGGTGTAGCCATTTCCGGCACCACCTTTGGCCTCGAACTTGTTGCCATAACTGCGGACCCATCCGCCGGACTCAGCACCATTGTGGCGCAGTTCACCCATACGGGTACGCAGAGAAGACAGCTCGCCATACCACACGGTAGGCGCGGCATTGAACAGCGCCAGCACCGAGCGGGTGCCAGGGCTGATGACCCGCGACGACGGGTCGAGGAACCAGTCATTGCCGTCTTGCTTGAGCCCATAAGACCACGCCCCCACATCGACCGATCCGCCTATCAGCGAAAACTGCGCATCACCGCCACCGGTATGAACAATACGCACCTCATTGGCACTGACCGGCTCGACGCCGCTGCTGGATAGCAGCAATTGATGGTTGCCGCTGGCGGAACCCGTGATGTTGAGGAAGTCGGTCAAGCCCCGGGCAAAATCAGTGCCCATCACAAACGTACCGTTACCTGACAGGCTGGTCAGGTCCAACTGGTAAAAGGCGTCACTCGCACCAAACCTGATCATCCCGCCCGACAGATTCAAGGCGCCGACCTGGCTGTTGCCGGTCATGTCCCACAGCGACTGGCTACCGATACTCAACGACGAAACATTTTCCAGGCGACCGGTCAACGCAGCCCGGTTCTGCAAGTCAAGGTGTGTGGTACTGCCCGACTCAACGATCACGTTGCCCAGTAGTTGGCTGTTATCAACCCGTACAGTGGCCGAAGACCCATCCTTGACCTCAAGGAGGTTGCCGTTGCCACCGGACAGTGTCGAGCCATTCAGCACCTCAATCGATGCGTTGGCCCCTCTGCCCAGCAGGCCTTCTACCACAATCGCTGCACCGGTTTCGCCAGTCACGTGGGTATTGTCCAGTACCAAGCTATTGGCAAGCACACTACGGGGTTCATTCGTCAGGACTACGCCGTTAAGGCCGCCTGTGATTACACTTTGACGAGCATGGGCCTCTGCGCCCTGCAACTTCAAACCGAAACTGCCAGCGTCTGTACCCTGCACGATGCTGCGGTCCAGGTTCAGCACGCTGTGGCCTCCAACCGCTGCGCCGCCGGTTGCCCCGGAAACCACGCTGCCATTGACAGTCGCGTTGGAACCCACGGTGGAGCCTGAGAAACGACTGAGCACCAACCCATCGTAGTCGGCACTGGAAATCACGCTGCCGTTGATCAACGCATTACTGCTGTACAACGTGATACCCGCATTGAAATCACCCTGCGCCACAACACGACTGGTATCCACGTTGACGTTCGAGCCCGCCTGTGCAACGACGGTGCCGAGGACGGTACTCGAGTCGCTCAGGTTCAGGTTGGAGCGGGCGGCATAGACGCTCTCGGTTCGCCCCTCTATCACGTTGAGCGTGGCATTTTCCAACGTATAGCTGTCGAGCACGTCGTGAAAGTCAATGGTCTCGGTTCGATTTTCGATCAGCCTTGCCTGAGCGTGCGGAGCGAGAGCTAACAGTGATGCAATCGACGCAACCTTAACGACGAAGGCTAAAGGATTTAACTTAAAAATAGACTGGGTATTCATGATCACTCACTCGTTCAACAGGCGTTCCATAACAGAAAAATTCGGCCTGTTTCGAATGCAGTGGAAACTGGCCAGTTAAGGCCCGCAAAATTACCGGTGAGCACTAACGACGGATGTAGGAATTATCCGAACCATCCTAAGGAAAATCGCGTATCAATGGCGGGAATGGGGTAACGCAACTACGCAAGGAAGCTCATGACAGGTGAAAACCAAAGGGCGCCGAAGCGCCCTTTGAACAACGTGTATTGACTATTCATCCTCCCCGAGAACCGGCAGCTCCTCGCAGTACAGCGGCGGCGTAGACCGGTTTGCGAACAGCGTCGTTGTAAAGCCCTTCTCAGATGGCTCCTCAACGCCATTAACCATCGCAAAGTATTGAATGCTGACTGAGTTGCGCCCAGCAGGCCTGATGACGGTGGTGTAAGGCTGAATCGTCAGGAAGAAACCATTTGAAACCATATCCGGTGTCAACGGTAGCGAGTTGAACGATACAGGATCCCCCAATGGCGTAGTGCTGGCCCTGTCGCTGTATACCTGCCATTCCACGCGGACGACAGCGTCCTCCTGGAAGTAGGTGGTATTGCCCGGCACTCTGACACGTGCGGAAAAGTTAAACGGATCCAGATCCGTACAAGCCATATCCGTGCCAGCCTTGACGAAGGTCGGCTGCTCCATGACGACTATGTTGGCGTCGACCTCGACATTCTGGGGACGAGATCGCTGGAGGTTGTCATTGACTTCCCAACTCAAGGTATAGAACACCGGGACCGTGCCATTGCCAACCTCCTTGATGATTGGCCAAGGCACGTTGAGGGTAACGGTGTCTCCACCGGCTTCGCCATCCAGCTCGATTGAATCGAAGGGGTACGCAAAACTGCCCCAATAACCAGTAAGGGTGATACCGGGTACAGGCGGGGGAACCTCCCACAGCACAATCTCGACGGTCGCGTCGTTACCGAAATCTTCCGGCAGCAAATGGTTTTCCTGATCGGGATCGCTACCGTACACGTTCACCAGGTTGAGCCGAGAGTTTTCCGGGTCTGGCGTCGGGTCGGGGCCGGGGCCTGAAAGATCCACTTCAATGGTTAGCGTGGGCGCGGGATATTCGTTGCCATTGCGATCAACCAGGTAATCGATATCCGTGTCCACTTCCCCGGGGCCGGTACCATACACGTCGAAGATGATATCGGTATCAACCGGCAGCCTTAGAGGAAACGGCGTGTAATCCCTGACATTGAAGCGCCCAACGCTCTCGCCGCCCCAGGTGAGGTCAATGACATCCAGCTCCTCTCGCACATTGGCGTACTGAGGAATTTCCACCGTCACGCCATCGGGCTCGTGAGCATCCGCCAGATCAATCAGGCCATCGGCCGGCAACAGCGCCAACGGCACCCTCGCCTGCAAAGGATCAGGAACCCCCACCAGGTTCAGCCGGACGGGACAGGGAACAGATTCCCTGCTTTTGTTACGGGCCAGGTCTTTCAGGATATAAAACAAATAGTATATGCCAGCTTCCAGCACTTCGATCCGGTCCCATGGAATAACAAACTCAAGGCTATCTTCCACCGGCACCGTGTCGATCTCTGTAGCAAGAAGCGATGAGGAATACTTCGAGAAATAGACCGTGATTGTGTCACCGTCTGCTCGACCATAGTCCTCGTAATTCGGGTAGGTACATACCAATCCCTCATCATGTTCCTCTACATAGAGTTCGTCGATTTCCGGCCCTAGGTCGGCCGGTAATAACGGAGCAAACGGATGGATATCGTGTTCTTCATCGTCGTCGACATTGAATTTGTAGGGTGCCGTCAGATCCACCTCCAATGGCGCGATTCCTGACAGGGTAGGGAGCTTGTCTTCATACAAGATATAGGCAATTTCGTACTTCCCCTGACTCAGGCGGGAGGTCGGAATATTCCTGACAATAATGTCGCCCGCATTGATTGCACCGGCTCCCGAATAGCGAAGCGTATGCAGAGACGGTGCCCAATTTGTCACACCTTTATCGCGCATCACCAATTCCAGCCGCGCTTCTGCAGGAGGCACTTCAAGCGATGGCGCTACAAACGTAACAGGTAAGTCTCTTCTTGAGGCCGCTGCGAGGATCAGCCCCTGATCGTTTAGCGAGCTGAACTCCGGCGCCTCAAACTCAAAAATACCGCCGCCATACTTGGAAACATACTCTCGATTGAGCTTTCGAGAGGCAAGTGCAGCCTGTTGTTTCTTACTAAAGATAGTCATCTACGTTCTCCATAAGCGAATTATTAACGCCGGTTACCACTTCAATGTCACAGGCGAAACGAGAAATCGCTCGCCTTGAACCGAATAGTTGGCCCCGCCTCTAAAACACTTGAGACCACTATCGAAGCTCAATTTTATTATTGGACTCAGTCACTCGTTAACAGGCGAGTCCTGTTCCCCGTCTTCGTCGGGACCGCAATAACGTCCACTGGAGTAGCGTTGGTCAATCTTGACTTGCCTCTCCCGTGCCCTGCCTATGATTCTGGTGCCACGGAGCACTTCGTAAGACACCAGTGCCGAACTCCCCACGCTTGCCGGATTGTCTGACCGTATGGGCTTTATCTTTTCTTCATAGTTATCTTGCTTAAATATATAACCCTTCTTCGCTTCTTCCGCCGAAAGGAAATGCAGCAAAGAGTCTTCAGTCCCGTCAATGGGCCCGGTAAAAAAACCCTCATAACCCTGCCAACTCAAGAGCACCGCATCGCCTTCTCTGAGCTGTGTATTTCCCGGAATTCCCAGGGGGATATGGTCCCACATGGGAGGAACAGTCTGACAATTTATCCAGGCGTCTGCAGTTGCACTGGGAAATTGCACTTGCGTAAGACTCAATATAGGAACCACGGCCACTGTCACGTTGGTGAAGTTGGCCAATTGTTCATTAACGCCGTTAGAGGTCGTGTAATAAACAGGCATTCTGTCGTTATTGCCTGCTCCCGTGATGACATTCCAGGGAATATCACTGAACTCGACAATGCTGCCTTCCGCATCGCCCTTACTTACATCCACCGTGTAGTGTGCAACCGGTACAGCGGTACTGGGAAAGTTGCCCCAATACAGCGTCAACTTTTCCCCATCCTGAGGCCGGTGGTACAACGGAACACTGGCGTAAATGCGCTGATCCTGATCACGTATATCGATAAGGTTCTCGGTCATGGAACCTTCACCCCAGACCATCACGGCAGGAAGGTCGAGATTCAGCAGTTGCGGTGCATCGCCGTGGTCTGGCCCCGCCACCGTGAAGTTCCATCTGATCACCGTCGGCGGGCTGGGAGGGGTGGGGAGCGTTCCACCGGTGCGAGTAATGGTGTACGTAGCAACGCCGGAAGCTTGCCCCAGTCCCTGGGCAATCAACGTTTCCCAAGGGATGCTGACATCAAGAGGCAGCTGGGTGACCGGCTGTGGCGATAACGGCGTAGCGCCCCACGTAACCGTGACATGGTCCCCCTCCTGCCAATTGTCGTACAGCACCTTCCCCACAACGCCAAGGCGTGCATCCTGGCGATCAATCAAGCCGTTCACCATCGCCGGAACAACCAGTGCCTGGAGGTCGGAGGGCGAGGGATCCAGATCAACAATAACCGGTGTCTGAATTGATCGCGGCCCTGGGTTACCGGAGCGGTCCCGCAACACAATATGCATGTATTGAAGGCCGTTTCGATAAAGCCGAAACAGATCTCCTGGTACGGGGAAAACCAACGGCTCAGTTTCAGAAACAAAGTCAAAAAAACCATCAGGCGTATCCCGCTCCGGTGGTGGTGTTTCATCCGAAAGGTAATACTCGACCCGGTCCCATGCGCGACGGCCAGTGTAAAAAGGTATCCGCATGTTCACAGTCGGGTTCTCAGCCAGATAATCCTCATCGATGATACTGACGGGAAATTCAGGCACCTGGGGGGCGATATTGTTGTTGGGTGGGGTACGGTCCAGCACTAACACGCGCGTTGGCGAAGAGGTGGGCAAAGTGCCCTGCTCAAGCACCTCATAGCTCAGCAGCACGGTGCCGTCGTTCTCCAGATACCTCCGGTCAACGGGAATACGCAGTGGAAAAATCGCCGGATCAATCGGGCCATTGAACCGCCGGCGCAGGAGCGGCTCTCCCTCACTTCCACTACGGCGCCAATGAACGACCAGGACGTCGAAACTCCCCTCCGGCGCGGACTCTGGCCAAAGCTCCTCGATGACCACCTCAATATCCGAATCAAGGTACTCGCGCGGGATATACCCCTCGATAATCGGGGGCACGGCATCATCAAGGATGGGCACCTTGATCTCGGAAAAAGACAAAATATTGCTTCTGGAGACACGTCTGCGACGAGGGTTGGAAGTGTTCATATAACTGTCCTGCCGACGATACAACGGAAGATGCCCTTGGCAAGGATTAAGCGCCCAAATACCACGCTTGGGTACTGTCAAAACTAACAGGTAGGCATCGCCGCTCGTCGGTTTCAACAGCTACGTCGGCGCCGCATTGGCTTGACGGATCTTCTGATTTGGTGTTTTCTGAAACCGGTTTCAAGCATCCTTGTCGATGTTTAATGACCTCCAACACCAATAAGAAAGGCCCGCGACCGTGACCCCTTTTTCCGCCGCCCAACGCACCCGTGTCACCATGCTCGACGTCGCCCAACGCGCCGGCGTGTCCAAAGCCAGCGTGTCCCGCTTTATCGGCGAGGACCGCGCGCTGCTCTCCGATGCCATCGCCCTGCGTATCGAACAGGCCATCGAACAACTCGGCTACCGCCCCAATCAGATGGCCCGCGGGTTGAAACGTGGTCGCACGCGCCTGATCGGCATGCTGGTGGCCGATATCCGCAACCCCTATTCCATTGCCGTGATGCACGGCGTCGAAACCGCCTGCCGCCGGCACGGCTACAGCCTGGTGGTGTGCAACACCGACCGCGATGACGAACAGGAGCGCCAACACCTGGCGGCGCTGCGCTCCTACAACATCGAAGGGCTGATCGTGAACACCCTCGGCCATCACCTCGACCAATTGCTGGAACTGCAACGGGAAATGCCCCTGGTGCTGGTGGACCGCAAGGTCGAGCCGCTGCACAGCGACCTAGTGGGGCTGGATAACCCGGCGGCGGTGCGCATGGCGGTGGAACACCTGGAACAGCAGGGTTACCGCGATGTATTGCTGGTGAGCGAAGCCTGCGATGGCACCAGTTCACGGCAGGAACGCCTGGACAGCTTCAAGGGCGAAATCGCCCGGCACCCGGCGCTGACCGGCGCGGTGCTGGCGCTCGATGACGGGCTGGAACCACGCCTGCAAGCCTTTCTCGCCAAACCCGGCCCCAAGGCAGTGTTCTGTGCCAACGGCGTCGCCACACTGGCCTGCACCCGTGCGCTCAAGGCGCTGGACTGCAACCTGTTCGACGATATCGGGTTGATCGCCCTGGACGACCTCGACTGGTACCCGTTGGTGGGCAACGGCATCACCGCCCTCGCCCAACCCACCGAAGCCATTGGCGCCAGTGCGTTCGACTGCCTGCTCAAGCGCTTGCGCGGTGACACCGAACCGACCCGCACCCTGGACTTTTTGCCCCAGTTGATCATTCGAGGTTCGACCCAGCGTCCTTACACGTAGCAGAGTCGATTCAACCTTTATAACGTGAAAAAATGAAACCGGTTTCAGAGGTAAACAACAATGCACAAATACCCCGTCTCCATCAGCCTTTCCAGCTACGGCGCCGACCTGGTCCGCCAGCAAGGCCAATTGAGTTTTGTCGAACTGCTGGCCGCCGCCGGTGCCCGGCGCATCGAGTGGCGCGAAGAACTGCTGACCAGCGAGCAACCTGCACAACTGGCCCAGGCTGCCGCCGAGCAAGGCCTGGAGTGTGTGTTCTCATCGCCCCTGGAATTGTGGATCGCCGGCCGCGCCCAGCCGAATGCCGACCTCAACGCAACCCTGGACCGCGCCCAGGCCTTTGGTGCGCGCTGGCTGAAAGTCTCCCTCGGCTACTTCACCGATACCAACGACCTGGAAAGCCTGCACGCCCTGCTCGCCCACCATCCGGTCAAACTCTTGGTGGAAAACGACCAGACCCTGCACGGCGGGCGCATCGAGCCGATGCAGCGCTTCTTCACTGAAGTCGAACGCCTGGGCCTGCCGGTAAAGATGACCTTCGATATCGGCAACTGGCAATGGCAGGACCAATCCGCCCTGACCGCCGCGCGCCTGCTCGGCCGGCACGTCGACTACCTGCACTGCAAGGCCGTGGCCCGTCGCGCGGACGGCAAGCTGGTGGCACTGCCGCCCGGCGCCACCGACCTGCATCTGTGGGAACAACTGCTCACCCACATGACTCAAGGCATTACACGGGCGGTGGAATTCCCGTTGCAGGGCGATGACCTGGTCGACGTCACCGCGCAACAGGTGGCCGCCCTCGCCCTCCTTGGCCAACCCCGTGGGGAGAATGCCCATGTCTGAGATCGATATCCTCTCGTTTGGCGAAACCATGGCGATGTTTGTCGCCGAGCAGACCGGCGACCTGGCCCAGGTGGCGCAGTTTCACAAACGCATTGCCGGCGCCGACAGCAATGTTGCCATCGGCCTGTCGCGCCTGGGCTTCAACGTCGCCTGGCTGAGCCGGGTGGGCAATGATTCCCTTGGGCGCTTTGTGGTCGACACGCTGAAAAAAGAAGGCCTGGATTGCCGGCATGTGGCGGTCGACCCGTTGCACCCCACCGGCTTTCAGCTCAAGTCCCGCGAAGAAGCCGGCGATGACCCGCAGGTGGAGTACTTCCGCAAGGGCTCGGCCGCCAGCCATTTGTCCACTGCGGCCATCAGCCCGGTGCTGTTGCAGGCCCGCCATCTGCATGCCACCGGCATTCCGCCGGCCTTGTCCGAGGCCACCCGCGAGCTGTCCCGCGAATTGATGACCCAGATGCGCAACGCCGGGCGCAGCGTGTCGTTCGACCCAAACCTGCGTCCGTCGCTGTGGACCAGCCAGGAACAGATGATCCGCGAAATCAACGCCCTCGCCGGCCTCGCCGACTGGGTCCTGCCGGGCCTGGGCGAAGGCCGTCTGCTCACCGGTTTCGACGACCCGGCGGATATTGCCGCGTTCTACCTCGACCAGGGCGCCGAAGCCGTGGCGATCAAGCTCGGCCCGGACGGCGCCTACTTCCGCACCCAGCTGGACCAGGGCTTTGTCGCCGCCGTGCGCGTGGACAAGGTGGTGGACACCGTCGGCGCCGGCGATGGCTTTGCCGTGGGCATGATCAGCGCCCTGCTGGAAAACCTCAGCTTCCCCGAGGCGGTACAACGCGGCAACTGGATCGGCAGCCGCGCCGTGCAAAGCCGCGGCGATATGGAAGGCTTGCCCACCCGCTCCGAATTACCCACCCGATCCGTCGCTTGACCCACACCCTGTTGCCACAACTACAACAAGCTCAGGAGCAACCTTATGGACACCGTGAAACTCGCCACCCGCCGTTGGTGGTACATCATGCCCATCGTCTTTATCACCTACAGCCTGGCCTACCTGGACCGCGCCAACTACGGTTTTGCCGCCGCCTCCGGGATGGCCGAGGACCTGATGATCACCCCCGGCATGTCGTCGTTGCTGGGTGCACTGTTTTTCCTTGGCTACTTCTTCTTCCAGGTGCCGGGCGCCATCTATGCGCAAAAGCGCAGCGTCAAGAAGCTGATTTTCGTCAGCCTGATCCTCTGGGGCGGGTTGGCCACCCTGACCGGCGTGGTGTCCAACGCCTACATGCTGATCGTCATTCGCTTCATGCTCGGCGTGGTCGAGGCCGCCGTGATGCCGGCCATGCTGGTGTACCTGTGCCACTGGTTCACCCGTGCCGAGCGCTCGCGGGCCAATACCTTCCTGATCCTCGGCAACCCGGTGACCATGCTGTGGATGTCGGTGGTGTCCGGCTACCTGGTGCAGCATTTCAGCTGGCGCTGGATGTTTATCATCGAAGGCCTGCCGGCGGTGCTGTGGGCATTTATCTGGTGGAAGCTGGCGGATGAAAAACCCGCAGACGCCAAGTGGCTGAGCGAGCAGCACAAAAAAGACCTGGAAAGCGCGTTGGCCGCCGAGCAGGTCGGTATCAAGGCGGTGAAGAATTACGCCGAAGCGTTCCGTTCGCCCAAGGTGATCATCCTGGCGCTGCAGTTTTTCTGCTGGAGCATCGGCGTGTACGGCTTCGTCTTGTGGCTGCCGTCGATCCTCAAGAAAGGCCTGCAGATGGACATGGTCGAAGCCGGCTGGCTCTCGGCCCTGCCCTATCTCGCCGCCGTGATCGCTATGCTGGCGGTGTCGTGGAGCTCGGACAAACTGCAAAAGCGCAAGCGCTTCGTGTGGCCGCCGCTGCTGATTGCCTCCATCGCGTTCTACGCTTCCTACGCTCTGGGCGCCGAACATTTCTGGTGGTCCTACACCCTGCTGGTCATTGCCGGAGCCTGCATGTATGCGCCGTACGGGCCGTTTTTTGCCATTGTCCCGGAAATCCTCCCCGCCAACGTCGCCGGTGGCGCCATGGCGCTGATCAACAGCATGGGCGCCCTCGGCTCGTTCGGCGGCTCCTACCTGGTGGGTTACCTCAATAGCAGCACCGGCTCGCCCGGCGCCTCGTACCTGCTGATGAGCGGCGCGCTGATGCTGTCGGTGGTGCTGACGATTTTCCTCAAGCCCGGCGCCAGTGACCGTGAACGCGCGCCCATCTCGACCCTCGAATTGAAGGTGAAAACCCCATGAAAAAGTCTGTGGTTCTGTACAAGAAGCTCTCCGCACCGTTGATGGCGCGCCTGCATGAACAGTGCGACGTCACCCTGATAGACGCACTGGACGAGACCGGCCTGGCCAAGCTGCGCGATGCACTGCCTACCGCCCATGGCCTGCTGGGTGCCAGCCTGCGCCTGGATGCCGGCTTGCTCGACCTCGCGCCGCAACTGGAAGCCGTGGCCAGCGTGTCCGTGGGGGTCGACAACTACGATATCGACTACCTGACCCGGCGCGGCATCCTGCTCAGCAACACCCCGGACGTGCTCACCGAAACCACCGCCGACACCGGCTTCGCGCTGATCCTGGCCACCGCCCGGCGTGTGGTGGAGCTGGCCGACATGGTGCGCGCCGGCCAGTGGAACAAGAATATCGGCCCGTCACACTTCGGCAGCGACGTGCATGGCAAGATCCTGGGCATCATCGGCATGGGCCGCATCGGCGAAGCCTTGGCCCAGCGCGGGCATTTCGGTTTTGGCATGCCGGTGCTCTACCACAGCCATTCGCCCAAGCCGGCGGTGGAACAGCGCTTTGGCGCGCAGTACCGCAGCCTCGACGACTTGCTGCAACAGGCCGATTTTGTCTGCCTGACCCTGCCGCTGACCGCCGAAACCGAGAAGCTGATCGGCGCCGAGCAATTTGCGCGGATGGGCCCGCAGACGATCTTTATCAATATCTCGCGGGGCAAGGTGGTGGACGAGGCGGCGTTGGTCGACGCCTTGCAGCAACGTACGATTCGGGCGGCGGGGTTGGATGTGTTCGAGAAAGAACCGCTCAGCCACGACTCGCCGTTGCTGCGTTTGAACAACGTGGTGGCGACCCCGCATATCGGCTCCGCGACCCATGAGACGCGGGAGGCGATGGCCAAGTGTGCGGTGGATAATCTGTTGGCAGCGTTGGCGGGTAAACGCCCGCACAATCTGGTGAATGAAGCAGCAAAAAGAGCGCGCCCATTCAAATAAGCGCTGTCCGACTCAGGTTTGGCACGCTTTCGGCGCGACATCAACATTGTCGTTGAGGGAGAACCGAAAGCGTGCCAATTGTGCATACCTGCAGGACGTCAGAGGTCGACTTGAAGTCTTATTGGCGGAGAAGCTCTACTTATATTTCCGGCAAGGTCCTGTAGTTCATTCCAAAAATAGAATATCCCAGGGCCTGAACGGCTTATATCATCAGCCTTTAGAAGGTAAGTATTACCCTTTTCCTCTAGCGGAACCCTTTCCAAAAACGGGGGAAAGTTTGTGAACTCATCGCACCAATAGAGTCTGTTGGTATCCCCAGGTTTCCAGCCCTCTGGGTCCTCAAATGAAAACTTCACACCGCCGTGTTCATCGAGATAGTCGGATGTAACCTTTCCATCAGGCAAATTGGCAAGCAGCAATGGCCGAGCGGGTTCATCGTGGGGTGTGAAATCAATAATAAACTGCTTTGCCTCCGATATTATAGGTTGCTCGCCAGACATCATGAGTTCTTGCCTTAGACGATAAGTACCTTCTCTCGCAAGAACTGCAGGAAATGTGAACTCAAACGGAGGACTATCATCATCCATATCATCCTGAATCCTAATACTAAAGATCGGTGCTCTCGAGTCATCCAATAGAACGCGCAGCACATCACCCTTATACGCTTCATTAACTTTGCATTTAAATAGAAAGCCGCTTCTTGCATCATCGACAGAAATCAACCCTTCTGAATTCAACTCTCCAGGAATAACAGGCGGCGGTAGTAGCTCTTCAGAGCGTTTTTCATTCTTTGCGGAAACCATACTCCACCTCATTTTTGTGGTTTAAATGAGGTTTCAGTAATATTCTTCGCCGTCGACAGCGTCTACTGTGAACTTTGACAGGTAGGACCCGGCAGCAGCCAGTTCAGCGAGCTGACAACACTGGCCATTGACCGAGATCGTTACTTGCTTTTCAGATCAGATAACGAACCTCGCCACCATCCCATTCAAGTCCACCGCCAGGCGCGACAGCTCATGGCTGGCGGCACTGGTCTGGTTGGCGCCCGCCGCCGACTGGGTCGCCAGGTCGCGGATGTTCACCAGGTTGCGGTCCACTTCGCGGGAGACCTGGGCCTGTTCTTCCGACGCGCTGGCGATCACCAGGTTGCGTTCGTTGATCAGGCTGATGGACTGGGTGATCTGCTCCAGGGCCACGCCGGCGGCGCGGGCCATTTCCAGGGTGTCCTGGGTGCGCTGGTTGCTCTGCTGCATCGACTGCACCGCTTCACCGGTGCCGTTCTGGATGCCGGCGACCATCTTCTCGATTTCCTGGGTCGACTGCGCCGTGCGATGAGCCAGCGCCCGCACCTCATCCGCTACCACCGCAAAGCCGCGGCCGGCTTCACCGGCGCGGGCCGCTTCGATGGCGGCGTTGAGCGCCAGCAGGTTGGTCTGCTCGGCAATCGCGCGGATCACGTCCAGCACCTTGCCGATGTCACGGCCCTGGGTGGCCAGGCCTTCGATCATCGCGGCAGTGTTTTGGACGTCCTGGGTCATGGTCTGGATCGCGCCGACGGTTTCCATCACCCGGTCGCGACCCGACCGCGCGGCCTGGTTGGACTGGTTGGAGGCCTCGGAGGTGGACACCGCATTGCGCGCCACTTCTTCCACCGCCGCGGTCATCTCGTTGACCGCCGTGGCGGCCTGGTCGATTTCATTGTTCTGTTGCTGCAGGCCCCGGGACGCTTCCTCGGTCACGGCGCTCAACTCTGTCGCCGCCGAGGCCAGCTGCGTGGCCGAACCGGCAATGTGCTGGATGGTCTGGCGCAGGTTGGTTTGCATGGTCGACAGGGCGTTGATCAGGCGCGCGGGTTCATCGTTGCCATTATCTTCAACGACGCTGGTCAGGTTGCCACCGGCGATGGTTTCAGCCACCTGAACGGCTTTGCGCAACGGCGTGACAATGCTGCGGGTCAGCAGCCAGGCCAGCAGCACCGTGAGCAGTGCAGCGCTGACCGAAACCACGATAATCCCGGTGATGGCACTGGTGTAACTGTGCCCTGCCGCGTCGCTGGCTTGCTTGGCGTTGGCGGCATTGATCGCAATCAGCTTGTTCAACTGCTCGCCCATCTGATCGGTGCCTTCCTTGATCCGGGTATTGATCAGGGTGCGCATCTGCTCGACGTCGCCTTGCTTGGACAGCGCCAGCATGTCCGCCTGGGCCTTGAAGTAGTTATCCAGGGTGCTGACAAACGTCTTGTACAACGCCGCTTCCTCAGTACCGGCGGGTAATGCCGCGTAGCCGGCCTGGGCCGTCTTGACCTTGTCGACCAGCACGCCGATGCGGGTTTCGGCTTCCTGCAGGCCGGCTGGCTCGCGGTTGACCAGCACTCGAAATGACAGGATACGCATGCGCAGGACGTTCTCCGTCATCTGGGCCAGGTACGTCACGCTGGGCAGCTGGTTGCTGCTCATGTCCACCGAGGCCTGGCGGATCAACGTCATGCGGTTGGCCGCGAACCCGCCCAACACCACCACTAACAGGGCGATGAAGGCGAAACCGAGGGAAGCGCGAGGGGCGATATTCAGGTGACGGAGCGACATAAGGGCGATCTCGAAATAGAGTGGCGGCGCGCGTCCATGCCACGAAACGATCAGCCAGCGTCAACGCACTGCCTGACACCGGCCATCACTGTTGTTTTTGATAGATGGGCCTATAAGCAGTATCGGCAGGAATCGGGGTTTTATGCAGGGTCTTTATAAATATTTTTTTACACTTCTGACGCCGGGCCGTTTCTGGCATCCTGCGCCTCCATTTTCTGACCCGAGCCCTCATTTTGTCTGACGCTCAAGCCCCCCGCCCCCGCTATAAATCCGACCTGATCTACGGCCTCGAGGACCGCCCGCATTTCAGTGCGGCGATATTTGCCGCGTTGCAGCACGTGCTGGCCAGTTTCGTCGGCATCATCACCCCCACCCTGATCGTCGGTGGCGTGCTCGGGCTGGAAAGCGAAGTGCCCTACCTGGTGAGCATGGCGCTGTTTGTCTCGGGGCTCGGCACCTTTGTGCAGGCGCGCACGTTCGGCCCTATCGGTTCGGGGCTGCTGTGCCTGCAAGGCACCAGTTTCTCGTTTATCAGCGTGATTCTCAGCGCGGGGTTCATGGTCAAGGCCCGGGGCGGCGGCACCGATGAGATCCTCTCGACGATCTTTGGCATCTGCTTTTTCGCGGCGTTTATCGAAGTGGTGCTCAGCCAGTTCATCGGCAAGTTGCGCAAACTGATCACCCCGGTGGTGACCGGCACCATCATTACCCTGATGGGCCTGTCGCTGATCAAGGTGGCCGTTACCGACATGGCCGGCGGCTTTGGCGCCAGCGACCTGGGCGCGGCGAGCAACATGGGCCTGGCGGCCCTGGTGCTGCTGACCATCGTGGTGCTCAACCGCTTCAATAACCCGTTCCTGCGCCTGGGTTCGATCGTGATCGGCCTGGCCCTAGGCTTTGTGGTGGCCTGGTACCTGGGCCGCGTCGATATGGCGGCATTGCCCCAGGTGCCGCTGATCAGCGTGCCGGTGCCGTTCAAGTACGGTTTTTCGTTCGACTGGGTGGCGTTTATCCCGGTGGCGGTGATCTTCCTGATTTCGCCCCTGGAAGCGGCCGGTGACTTGACGGCCAACTCGATGATTTCCCAACAGCCGGTCAAGGGCCCGCTGTACATCAAGCGCATCAAGTCGGGCCTGTTGGCCGACGGCCTCAACTCGGCGATGGCGGCGACCTTCAACAGCCTGCCGATGGTGACGTTCGCCCAGAACAACGGCGTGATCCAGTTGACCGGCGTGGCCAGCCGCTACGTGGCGTACTTCATTGCCGGCCTGCTGGTGCTGCTGGGGCTGTTCCCGATGATCGGCGCGGTGCTGCAACTGATGCCCAAGCCGGTGCTGGGCGGCGCGACCCTGATCATGTTCGGCACTGTCGCCGTGGCCGGCATCAAGATCCTCGCCGAAGCCGGGCTGCACCGCCGCAATGTGCTGATCGTGGCGATCTCCCTGGGCATGGGCCTGGGCGTGGCCGCCGTGCCGGAAGTGTTGCGCGACCTGCCCAAGGCGCTGCACAACATCTTCGAATCGCCGATCACCGTGGGCGCGTTCTGTGCAATCCTGCTGAACATTTTCCTGCCGGAAGCGTTCATAGAGCTGGAAGAAGATGAATTTGATCCGGAGTCCTCTACCCTCAAAGTGATGCAGGACCCGGACGTCACGAAATAGGAGCACCCTTTGCATGCGCAAGCTCATGGTTCTATCGCTGCTACTGCTGAGCCTGAGCGCCTGTGCGCTGTTCCCCAACCGCGACCCGGTGAATATCAATGTGGTGGGCATCGAGCCGCTGCAAAGCCAGGACCTGGAAGTGCGCTTCGCCGTGAAACTGCGGGTGCAGAACCCCAATGAAACGGCGATCGACTACAACGGCGTGGCCCTGGATCTGGAGGTCAATGGCCGGCCGCTGGCGTCGGGGGTGAGTGACCAGCGCGGCAGCATCCCGCGTTTTTCCGAGACCGTGCTGATGGTGCCGGTCAGCGTTTCGGCGTTTTCCGTGCTGCGCCAGACCTTGGGCCTGAGCCAGACCCAGAGCTTGAACAACCTGCCCTACGTGCTGCGGGGCAAACTGGCGGGCGGGCTGTTCGGCACGATGCGCTTTGTGGACCGTGGCACGCTGGACTTGCCGAATACCGCGACCTGGTAATGACACCATGCAACCGACACTCTTTACCGAACGCCTGATCCTGCGCCCGCTGACCCTGGACGATGCCGAAGGGATCCAGCAGCAATTCGCGCATTGGGACGTGGTGCGTTACCTCAACGCCCTGGTGCCGTGGCCCTACCCGGCCGACGGCGCGCGCACCTACCTGGAGCACATCGCCCTGCCCGCCATGGCTTGTGGCGAGGAATGGCATTGGTCCCTGCGCCTGAAAAGCGCGCCTGGACAGTTGATTGGTAACGTCAGCTTGATGGACGAGCAGGATAACAACCGCGGGTTCTGGCTGGGGCCGCAATGGCAGGGGCAAGGGTTGATGGCCGAAGCCAGCGCGGCGGTGACCGACTACTGGTTCGGCGTGCTCAAGCGCCCTGTGCTGCGAGTGCCCAAGGCCGCGCCCAACCTGGGCTCGCGGCGGATTTCCGAGCGTACGGGTATGCGTTTGATCAGAACGGATGAAGGTGAGTTTGTGGCAGGTACTTTCCCACGGGATATCTGGGAAATGACCCGCGAGGAATGGCTGGAAAACCAATCCTCTAAACGCTGAGGGGCCCTGCCACATTTCCACCGGCTTTCAGTCGGTGATATAGCGCACACCTGGCTTGGCGCGCTCATCCACCACCAGCTCGAACACATCCGGGCGGGCGTAATGCCCCACCACGTCATAGTCGTACCGCGCTCGCACCAGGTCATCGGTGTCGATCTGCGCCGTCAGCAGCCCGGCCTCCCCCACCAGTGGCCCGGCGAGGATGTCGCCCATCGGGCCGACAATCACGCTGCCGCCGGCGATCAACGGGCGTTCCGCAGGCCAGTTGGCGACCTCGATGCCCAATGCCTGGGGCGAGGCCTGCACCTGGCACGCACTGACCACAAAGCAGCGCCCTTCATGCGCCACATGGCGCATGCTCACCTGCCACATCTCGCGCTCATCCACCGTCGGCGCGCACCATACCTCGACGCCCTTGGCGTACATCGCGGTGCGCAGCAGCGGCATCATGTTTTCCCAGCACACCGCACCGCCGATACGCCCTGCCGCCGCGTCGATCACCGGCAAGGTCGAGCCGTCGCCCTTGCCCCAGATCAGCCGCTCGGTGCCGGTGGGCATCAGCTTGCGGTGCTTGGCCACCAGGCCGCCCGTGGGTTCGACATACAGCACGGTGCAATACAAACTGCTGCCACTGCGCTCGATCACCCCCAGCACCAGGCTGGCGCCGGTACGTGCCGACAGGCCGGCCAGGGCCTCGGTCTCGGCGCCCGGCACATCGATGGCGTTGGCAAAGTAGCGGGCAAAGGCTTCGCGGCCTTCGGGCAGGCGATAGCCCAATTGGGTGCCGAATCCTTCACCCTTGGGATAGCCGCCGAGCAGCGCTTCGGGCATCACCACCAATTGCGCGCCGCTGCGCAGGATCTCGTCTTCATAGGCGAGGATTTGCGCCAGGGTGTCGGCCTTGCCGCCAGGCAGGGAACCGATTTGCAGGGCCGCCACAGTAGAAACGGGCATCACGATCACTCCAGATAAGGGGGGTTGCCCATTCTCTCGCCAGGCTCGATCATGAATAAAGCCCACCTCAGTGCTGAATGATATGAGCCAGATGAATATCGCCCAGGTCGACCTGAACCTGCTGAAAACCTTCGAAGCCCTGCACGATGAGTCCAGCGCCAGCCGCGCGGCGTTGCGCCTGGGTGTCACGCAGTCGGCCATCAGTGCAGGCCTGCGACGTCTGCGCGACGTCTATGGCGACCAACTGTTTGTGCGCACCGGCCGTGGCCTGGCGCCGACGCTGCGGGCCAACCAATTGAAACCGGTGATCAGCGAGGCGCTGGAGCGCTGTCGGCAAAGCCTGGCGATGGTCAATCCGGACAACCCGAATTATCAAGGCCGGTCGGTGGTGGTGGGCCTGTCGGATGACTTCGAGATCGCCTATGGCCGCCGGCTGATGGATGCCATCGCACAGCGCCTGCCACAGTTGCGGGTAATCTTCCGCCAGACCCACAGCCAGATCGTTGCCGGTGCCCTGCTCGACCGCAGCCTGGACCTGGCGATTACCGCAGGCGGCTTTGCGCAAAGCCGGTTGAGTCGGCAGGTACTGGGAGAGGGGGATTATCGCTGCGTCGTGGACCCACGCAGCCTGGCGCCGGGCCAGGAAAGTCTCAGCCTGGATGAATTTGTCACCCGCGAGCATGTGCTGGTGTCGTCAGGCGGGTTCATCGGCATCACCGACGAAGGGCTGGCAGCGCAGGGCCTGAGCCGCCAGGTGTGCGCCTCGACCAGTCATTTTGCCGCACTGCCGTTTCTGCTCAAGGGCAGCCAGGCGGTGGCGACCATTCCCGGGCATGCGGCGCAGGCCATCGCCGAGATGACCGGCCTGCGGGTCCTGCCCTGCCCGCTGGCGCTGCCGCGCTACCCGGTGGAACTGGGTTGGCGCACCCAGGCCCAGCTTGATCCGATGTTGCTTAAAGTACGCGAAGCGATTGCCGCCGGCTTTACTTCGCCGCCGCCATCAACTTGTTGACTTCGCTGCGCACCATGTTGGAAAACTCCGGCGGCGACATGCCGTCGAGTTCGGCGCGGACCCATTCGGCCCACTTGCCCTTGCGCTTGGCGCGCTCACCGAACAACCGCGCGGCTTCGCCCTTGGCTTTGCCCAGGTTGGTTTGCCACAGGTCGTAGAGGCGGGACTTTTCATCTTCCAGCTCGGCGCGTTCGGCGAGGGTCTTGTTGGCGAGATTGAAGCTCATGTTGAAATTCCTGCTGCACAAATAGACGACATCTTACACTGTAGGTCGATTTTTCCGGATTCGGATTTCGTTCGCCAGTGCCGACCCGGCAAAAAAACTGCAACTTTTGCCACCGCCCGGCACTCCATTGTTCACTGTCACATTCACCTGCAAGGAGTCACACCCATGGCCCGCAAAACTGCCGCCCAAGCTGTTGAAGATCAAATCAAGGATCAAGCATTCAGTGAACTGACGGCCCTGATCGAAGAATCGGACAAGCTGCTTAAAAGCAGCGCTGCCCTGGTGGGCGAAGAAGGCGAAACCCTGCGCGAACAGGTCGCCATCAAACTCAAGCAGGCACTGGACTCGGTATCCAACGTGCGCGAGCGCAGCAAGCCGGTGGTCGATGCCACCGAAACCTACATCGGTGGCCATCCATGGCAGACCGTGGCGATCTCCGCGGGCTTTGGCCTGGTGGTTGGCCTGCTGCTGGGTCGCCGTAACTGACCGACACATGCCCGTAGCAGCTGACGAGCCTCGTCAACTGCTACGTAGCCCAGTCCCGCAGCTGGTTCAACGCGTCCAGATCCACCACCACGCCCTCCTCCAACGACTTCGCCCGTATGCGATGACGTCGATCCCCCGGTAAGCGCCGCAACCCCGCCGCATGCATCTGCCGCACCAGTTCCTGGCTGCGCTCGGCGAAGCTTTGCCCGGCGGTTTTGCTGGGGTCGATCACGATCAACAGTTGCCCGGTCCAGGGCGTGCGTGCGCCGGGGTGGTCGGCCCAGTTGAACTCGAAGGAAAAGTTACCGCCCGTCAAGGCCGCCGCCAGCAATTCGACCATCATCGACAACGCCGAGCCCTTGTGCCCGCCAAAGGGCAACAATGCGCCGCCTTCCAGCACAGCCTTGGGGTCGGTGGTGGGCTGGCCGAGGCTGTCGACCCCCATGCCCGGCGGCAAGCGCTCACCCTTGCGCGCGGCAATCTGCACGTCGCCGTGGGCGATGGCGCTGGTGGCCAGGTCGAACACAATCGGCAAGCCGTCGGCACGCGGCGCGGCAAAGGCAATGGGGTTGGTGCCGAACAGCGGCCGGTCGGCGCCATGGGGCACCACGCACGTCATGCTGTTGACCACGCTCAGCGCCACCAATCCTTGCTCGGCGAAGGGTTCGACATCCGGCCACAAGGCCGCGAAGTGATGGGAATTGTGGATCGCCAGCAGTGCGATACCGGCACTGCGAGCCTTATCCACCAGCAGCGCGCGCGCCGCTTCAAGGGCCGGCTGGGCAAACCCGTTGCCGGCGTCTACCCGTACAAAGCCGGACGCCACATCAGTGACCACCGGCACCGCCTTGCCATTGACCCAGCCACTGGCCAACGTGCTGAGGTAACCGGGGATGCGGAAAATGCCGTGGCTATGGGCGCCGTCACGCTCGGCACTGGCGCAATTGCGCGCCAGGATTTCGGCCACTTCCGGCGCGGTGCCGTGTTTCACGAATACCGCACTCAGCAACCCCACCAGGTCGTTGAAACCGATGAGGGCTGTGGCGTTGTCGACTATCGGGGACTGGGCAGACATCTGTAGCTCCGATTTTATAATTGGAAGAGACAACAAGAATCCAGACCGATGATTAAACAACGCCTGCCGTGCCTGCTGTCAACGGGCGCTTGAGATCTGCGCCAGTTATCTACCGCCCTCCACGTGATGCCAGCACCTATTTTGGAGCCTCAAACGCGCCATACCGATGGAGAGTGCAGCATGGCAAACGTCACCCCACCTTATTTCTTCGAAGAACTGTTGCGCCCGGACCGACGCAAGGAACCGACGGAACGGGAGCGTGCGCTCGGGTTCACCGTCAAGGACCTTGATTGGCTGAACACGCTGTATTACGCCACTGACGCGATACGCATGGCGCCGACGGAAACCGGCTATCCCATGCGGGTGGAAAGGCTGCTGGTGGGCCTCGCCGACCAACCTGCCATCCCATTGGCCGGCGCCTTCGTGATGAGCCCGACACCCGACGAGGCCAAGACCGTGCTCTATACGCCCTACGGCGGCCTGGAGCTGTTCGCAAGCCACACCGGGTTGTTCGATGCACTCGGCGACCGCCTGGCTCAACCGCAGCACCGCGCCGACCTGCTGAGTTTCCTGTCGATCGACGAGCGGGATGGGCTTGGGGCGGACACACGACTGACAGTCACCACCGCAGTGATCCAGGGCGCAGTGATGGAGGACCAGGAACGCGTGATCCTCGCGGCCCAGCAGAAAAATGTGCTGGCGATGCTCGCCGAGCTGCGCAAACTCCCCAGCCTGCGCGAGATGCTCGACACCTTGCTCGGCATCATGGCCCGCACCTATTTTCCAGGGGTGAACCAGAGCAACACCCGGGTGAACTTTTTCCGCCGTGCGGCCACGGCCGCGGACATGCACTGGGTCGCCTCCGAACCGCTGCGGGATGCGCTGTTGCGCTTCTATGTGCAGCAGGCCTGGCCCACGGACCAGACCCACACGTATTTCAACATCGGGCATGACACCCGGGCCTTCAGCGCCGAGCAACTGGTCCAGGAGCAACAGCGCTGGGACAGCGTGGTCGAACAAACCGCCAGCATTCTTTCGAAGTTATTGAACAGCCTGCTGCAAACCTACTGGAACGAAGACTTCAAGGATGGCCAGTCGCGCGTGCGCTTCTTCAGCCGGGTCATGGCTGACAAGTTTCGCGCCGACCTGTTGTTCAAGCACCAGGCAACGATCCTCAGCAGCGCTGAAAGCCTGCGGCTGCGCACGGTATTCCTTCCGGACCAGGCCGCGCGCAAAGCCGTTGACAGCCAGCTGAACATCGAAAAAGTGCGGGTGCATGCGCCTTTTCAGCATTACGTCGAGCTGGCCAGCACCCTGATGATCAGCACTGCCCACGCGTACCTCTACACCCAATCCCGTGGCTTGCAGGTACTCGCCGACCTCAAGGACCTCAACGACACCCTGCTGGCCATGCTCAAGACCGCGGGGCACGAAGACGAGTTGCTTAATTTCCTGTCCATGGATGAGCGCAGCGTATTCGTCGGCATGGATCAAATCCAGGTGACCGGAACACCTGTCGCCGGCGATGTGTTCCAGGAAACGGTCGCGGACATCGTCGCCAAACAGCTCGGCAACCTTGAGCATGCGCTCGGGCTTTATCGGCGCAGCGCAGGCAACGTCGACCTGGCCGCCCTGCTCGACAGCGCCCTGGACGTACGCAACATGCTCGACACTCGGTTGCTGGAGCAGGAAAGCGACGGACGCTGGTCCATCCATCCGATTAGCAGCGGCAATGGCCGCCCCTCCACCGTCCAGGCGGAAAAAGCCAGGCTGCACCTGCAACGCCTGCAGGCGGTCGAGGCGGCAATGGCACGGGAGCGCAGCCAACTCCCAACCCTGCGCACCCTGGCCGCCCATGCCCTGCAGGTGGAGTTGAGCAGACGAAACCTGGACCTGCAGCCCGAAGACGTCTACATCAATACCTACCCCACCCAGGCCCAGGAGCGCGAAGAGCGCTTGCCCCAGGCGTCTTCGAGCATGGTCGAGCACTTTATCGCCCGCCTGGCCAGGCAAGCCGATGCCCTGCCCGCGTCCAACCTCACCTGGTTCTACGGCAAGCGCAGCGCCGGTGCCGCCTACAAACTGAACAACCTGACCCTCGCGACCTTCAACGCGATCATCGACCAGGTAGTGAGCACGTTTGCCCGCAATGACCTGCGCAGCTTGCCGAATGTGCTGCTGGAGAATAACCAGGCGCACCTGAGCCAGGGCATGCTGCAAGGCCTGAACGGCGAAGCGCAACTGCGGGCGCTGAACAAGAGCCTGTCGCCCGCCGGCCTGGCGTTGCTGGACAGCACGCTCCAGGCCGACAGCATGACCCGCCTCACCCGCCATGGCTTGAACGGCTTTATCCCGGATGCGTTCGGCCTGACTGTCCGCATCGGCTCGGATGCCACGCCCCATGCCCTGGCCAATTGTTTTGTATTGACCGAACGTGGCGGCCTGGACAACGTGCATTCAGGCATGGCGCTGTTGTGGACGCCCCATGGCGGCTATGAAGCCTTTGCATCGATCAAGGCCCTGCGCGATGACCTGGAGCAACGCCTGCAGGATCCCCGGCGGCGACTGCCCCTGATGGAAAACCTGCGCGTCTCCAAGCGCGTGCCCCATCAGGCCTGTCAGCTCGGCCCACTGCAACGTATCGACGATCACCTGCTGCATGACCGGCAACAGACCTACAGCGACTTCACCCGTGACGAGATCAATCATCTGTTCTGGATGGGACTGAAGGCCGCGCGTTTGCAGACCGGCATGGACAACCTGATCCGCCGCCCGCCACCGAGCAACCTGCCCAGGGCCATCGCCATCGCGCACGCGCTGGTCCGCCAGCAGGCGCTGCCGGTAGGGCTGGGCATGGCGCCACCCCACGAGCAAATCCTCCACGCCGAACTGCTGGAGCAATACCGCATCAGCGCACCGGACGCACGTGACTACCTGCACAGCATCACGCCGATGCGCAATGAAGCCCGGCGTGTGCTTGCGGAACTGCTCAACGCGCGTTTTCCGGGGCAAGTGGTCAATCCGGATAACGTATTGATACCCGGCCGTATCGACCTGAAAGGTAACGCCCAGACCCTGACGGACTTTACCTTGCGGCACTTGCCCGAACTCAGTGGCGACGCCATACGGCCACGTTCGCGTACCGCCACGCCGCTGCCGGCGGCATTGGACGGCAATGCCATCGTGCAGCTGGTGCGCCAACTGGATTTGAAACGCCTCTACCAGGCCCGGCTCACCCCTCTTCTCAAGGGTCAGTCCGAAGAGGCCCGCGAACGGCGTCGATTGTTCTGCCGGCAATTGCCCTGGCAATTGCTGCAATACGCCCATGGGCAAACCCTCGATGAGCGGCTGTCCGCCTCGGCCTGGAGCTATATCCAGCAAGCCTTCGACATGCCCGATGCGGTGGCGCGGGCCGCCGTGCGTGGCGCGACCGCGATCGTTCGTCCGCTTGAGTTGATCGCCACCGAGGGCGCGGCGCGGGTCAAGGCGCTGGGCTGCTACCTGATCGGGCCGGCCGCCGGCATCCGCGGCCCACTGGTCCTGTACGCGCCCTACAGTCCCAGGCATCTATTGCGCGAATACGCGGATGAAGCCGCGCTGCTCCATGAATTCACCACCCCGGGCGCACTGCAGGATTGGATAGTCGGGCAGCTGGATGCGCCCCATCAAGCGACTTACCGCAACTTGCTGGGCGAGCGTTGGAGCCAAGGATTGTCCGAGATTCGTCTTGGCGTATCGCCCATCGGCGGCAACCTGCTGAACCAGTTGTTCGATGACAATAGTGAGATGCTGCTGCGGATGCTGGCCCGCCAGTTCGAGCGATTGGGCAGCGCCCAATGGGACGCGGTCACCAGCCTGTTCAGCGAGGAAATCCCCAAGGGCCTGCAATTGCTGGCCGGCAAGCTCGCCTATCCGCTGGTGGTGTGGCGCAGCTATGAATTGTTCAAGGCCTCCGCTGAAGACCTGCAGCAACATCGCTGGCAACACGCGCTCAAGACCTTTGCCGCCGGGGTGGCCGAGCTGGCCTCTTTGCGCAGGGACATGGACAAGGCCTTTGCGCCCTCACCCGATAGGTCGGCTGACCTGGACCTGACCGCTCCCGGGCGTACCCATTTGCAAGCGTTTGAAAACCATGGGGTGGCCTTGGCTGATTTGAAGCAAGTTTCACCCAACAGCCCCTATCGAGATGAGACCGGCACCCGCGATTTTGTCGCGGTGGCAGGCAAGGTCTACCCGGTGAAAAAAGCCGGGCAACGCTGGCGCCTGAGCAACGGCGAGTTGCACGGCCCTTATGTACAACACCATGCCCAGGGCGGCTGGACACTGGACCTGGATCGACATCATCCACGCTACGGAAAAACCTTGAGTCGCTACACCGGCAGGGTGCAAACACGGGCGGCCGAGCGCGATGCCATCAATATCGAAGCGGCGGGCATGCGGGAAATTGCGGCGTTGTCGAGTTGGAAAGCCCAGTGCATCGATGAAGCGCTCAATGTCGCGACGTACTATGCGGTCACCTGCAAGCGCAACCTCCTGCACTTTGCCACGCACCTGGACCCCAACGGCCGCGCGGGGCGGTTTTTCAGTGAGTTGTTCGGCGTGGTCACGCTGACCTCCGATCAAGTGCAAAGAGTCGAGCGACGCGTCGACGAACTGCTCGATGAGTTGACCAATCACACCCTGATCGGTCCCGACTCACAGCGTTTTGTCGCCGGCACCCATCGCTATAGCCCACACGACACGTTTGCCTTCGTACTGCCCAATGACACGGAGCAGAAAATCTATTTGCTCGATCGCTTCTTCGACCCGCACATGGATATCTACCAAAACCGTCTGAACACGCCCTTCAACCTCTCTGCCCATGCACGGGCAACGGTGCTGATTCACGAAATCACCCACATCAAATCCTTGACCGAAGACCTGGCCTACCTGGACAGCATGCGGCCGTTCCACGACCTGATCAATGTCAGCATCCGCGGCGCCAGGCCGATGCAGACCGACCTGGCCGACTTGCGTGAGACCGCCTTGTCCACCCTCACGCCCGCCGCCCTGCTGTTCAAGACCTGGGACGATTTTTCCCAGGAATGGGAAGACTTCGGCAGCAACCGCGGGACCACACCGGCCAAGGACAAGGTGCTGAGCACCACCGGCACTCGCACCCTCAGTGATGCCCGTGCCATCTTCATGAGCGACGCCGATAAACGTATCGATACCATTCTGGCGAATGCCGACTCGGTGACCTACATGATCAGCCAACTCGGCCGGGAACTGGATGCGGGAGCCTGAACAGGCTCCCGGCGGGTCTATCAGTCTTTCTGGTCACGCAGGATATTGCCCGAAGCGCCATCGATGCGCGCTTCATACACGGTGCCGTCTGACTTGCGGCCCTTGACTTCCCAATAGCCGTTGTCATCGGCTTCGGCCGCATAGACTTCGATGTAGCCGGCCTTGGTCTTGGCCACTTCAATCGCCTTTTCAATGGTGATCCAGCCCGCACCGGGCTTATCGGCCATGGCGGCGCCGGCACTGAGCAGCGCGGTGGTTGCACACAGGGCGACTAAGGTTTTCTTCAGCATATTCGTACTCCATTGTGGGAATGTCCTGAATTTTTTAGGTCCTGGCAAATAAGAATAAGTTCCAATTGATGTGCAATCGCCATGACGCCTGTTCTCGCGGTCCACCTCGGGAGGTTAGAATGTGCGAAATCAGGATGAGTTAATGAGCGAAAAGTCCGTTTCAGAAGCCGAATATGACGCCATCACCGACGCCGCCGCGCATTGGTGCATGCGCCTGCACGCCAGTGATTGCACCGCGGATGAACGTCAGGCTTTTGCGCAATGGCATGACTCCCATCCGCTGCACGCCTTTGAATACGCGGCCATGCTGGAAATCTGGGACGTCGCCGACCACCTGCCGCGCCACGAGATCCCGTCGGTGGTGGTGCCGTTCAAGCCGCGCAGCCGGCTGCGCACCTACGCGGTCGCGGCGGCGATCTGCCTGGTCGCCTTGCCTCTGGCCGCCTTCACTGGCTGGGAAGCCGGCTGGCTGCCGAGTTCCTATGAGCGTTTCCAGGCCGCCAACGGCTTGCGCCAGGTCACCCTGGGCGACGGCAGCCAGGTGGAACTCAACCTGGGTACCGAGCTGGTCTTCAGCAACTACAAGGATCAGCGCCGCGTCACGTTGAACAAGGGCGAGGCGTTCTTCAAAGTCAGCCATGACAGCGCCCATCCGTTCATCGTGCACGCAGGCGAAGGCCAGGTGCGCGTCACGGGCACCCAGTTCAACGTCTGGAAGTATGAAGACCAGGTGCGGGTCACGTTGCTCGAAGGCTCGGTGCAGATTGCCAGCGACGCGTTACACGGCAGCGTGCCCCTGACGCCGGGCATGCAGGCCAGCTACCAACAGGGCGATGCAACGCCGCGCATACAGGCAATCACCGCCAATGACAGCGCCCTGGCCTGGCGCCAGGGCAAGCTGGTGCTCGACAACCTGGCGCTGGTGGATGCGTTGCCGTTGATCAACCGCTACCTGAACAAACCGGTGATGCTGGCAGACGCCAACACCGGGACGATTCGCATCGGCGGCATCTACAACATCACCGAGGTCAATAACCTCATCCCCTCCTTGCCCAAGGTCTTGCCGGTCTATCTGACCCAGAACCAGGATGGCAACCCCGTACTCAATTCCATCCCGCGTAAATCCCCTAAAGGCTGAGCTTGCCCCCGGCTCGGGCGTCGCTGCGCCTGAAGTGTCCATTTTTGAGACACTCGACTCCCCTGGACCGCCCCTGTGGTGCGGATTCATCGTTTTGTCATAGGCAGTGTTACAGCGCTGATACAGCTTGGTGAATCGTTTGTGGTACGGCGCTGTGTGTATGCCTGGGCGGCAGGTGTCTCAGCGCTGAAACAGCACTGACATCACTTCGCCCACAAACAACTCCAAGCCATTGAATAACAACGGTAAATAAAAAGCGGCACGGCTTCTGCTCTATCCCTTGCAGCGCTGTTTAGGGTCAGCGCGACGAATAAGGAATGCCGCCGTGGCCACACTCACTCAAGGTTCGATGAACGTGCTGCTGATCAGCTGTGTACTCAGCGTCGGCATCAGTGTTCCCAGCTTTGCAGAGGATGGCGTGATCGTGACAGGGCGCAACGTACAGGCTCATATGTACGGCCGCGCCGCCTTCGGTAAAGACCCCTACCCCACCACCGCCAACGCCAACCCCAGCCGGGACATCATCGGTGCCACTGGCGAGCTCAGTGATATGGATATCGGCGGCATCAGCAGCGGCTCAAGCATTGTCCGCGCAGTTCAGACCAACGGCACCTTGACCGGCCTGCACGCCACACAAAACAGCATGTCCACCCTGGGGGCCGGCTCCGCCGCGGGCCACGGTGCGGGCAGCGGCATGGGCGGGCAGATCAGCGACTCGGTCCAGCGCGGCATGGCGCCGTTGAATAACATCGGCAGCATGCTGGGGGGCAAGTGATGAATCGTTCCCTGCTCGTTCTCGCCCTGTTGGCCAGCGCCCCGGCATTCGCCGACGACACGGCGGTGATCCACAACAGCGGCCAACAATACCAGGGTGTCGTGTCGATCAACCAGGCGGCCGGCAACCAGCAACAAATGTCCAACAGCCGCGCCATCGCGCTCGGTGGCCAGGCCACCAACGTCAACATCCAGCGCCTCGACGGCAGTGTCGACCCGTCCCTGAACGCCAGGGCGGCGATCCAGGGCAGCTCATTTACCAACGGCAACGGTGTACTGGGCATCAACCAGTCGGCCGGGGCCAATAACCAATCCATCAATGCCGTGCGGATCAGCATCAACCCTGGCCCGCAAAGCATCGATGACAGCGTCCTGTTGCAACAGAACACCACGACGCTGGCAACCGACTCAGGGCTCACCCCCACCACTGGCAGCCGCCTTGTCGTTACGAGCGACCAGGCCTTCACAGGCAGCCGAGGAGTGATTCAGGTGAACCAGAGTGCCGGGGTGGGGAACCGAGTGGCTAACACCCTGGGCATCACTATCAAGTAAACGCTTGGTAGCACTCGTTAGACCGTACCAACACTTAACCAACTAATTAGAAGCAAGGAGAAACACCATGAAACCTCAAATGGCTCTGAAACCACTGGTTTTCGCACTGGCCGCACTCATGGCTGCTGCTGCTCAAGCAGGTGGTGGCTGGCACCCTGCGCCTCAACCCACCGGTGTGGTTGCCTCTGTGGTGACCGATGTGCAGAACAGCGTGGGCAACAAGTTCGATGACACCAAAACCGAAAACAACGCCTCCGCCGACGGCTCGGTCACCAGCAACAGCGGTAACACCGGGGTCAACGTACAGGCGGGCAGTGGTAACCAGGCCGACAACTCCGGCGCCATCTCCAGTGCCAAAGGTGACTTTGCAACGGTATTCGCTGTCGTCGATGTCAATCAAAACAGCGGGCTCAACAACTTCGTCAACAAAGGCACCCAGAACAACGCCTCGTTGGATAACTCGGCTAACGGGAACTCCGGCAACCTGGGTTACAACGGCCAGGCCGGTCAAGGCAACCAGGGTAAAAACAACCTGGCAATCACCACCGCTGATGGCAAAAACATCGCAGCGGCCGCCAACACCGAGCAAAACTCGCTCGCCAACAGCTACCTGAACACTGCCGCTACCAGCTACGGGTATGGCCATGGCAGCAAAGCCCAATACGTGTCCAACAACTCCAGCCTCGACAACTCGGTTAACCGCAACTCCGGCAATGTGGGTGTGAACCTGCAATCCGGTTCGGGCAACCAAGGCAGCAACAGCCTGTCGATCGGTCAAGGTTGCAGCGTCTGCGCCAGCGGCGTGCGCTTCTGATCCAACGGGGCCTTGGCAACAAGGCCCTTTTTTATTCCAGTGTCCAGCAGGTCACACGATCATGCGCCTCGCGACCCTCACCCTCCTGATGCTGCTCACCGGCCCGACCTGGGCAGGCACCATGGCGATCTCCGCCCTGCCTGGCGGTACAGTGATCTACAAGAAGGTCGAGAGTATTCGTGAACGCCGGTTCGCCAACCTGGTGGAACAGAAAACCGATTTCAGCTGCGGTGCTGCGGCACTCGCTACCATTCTGCGCCAGGGTTATTGGCTGGATGTAGACGAAGATCACGTCATCAAAGGCATGCTGGTCAATGCCGACCAGGACCTGGTGCGTACCCAGGGCTTTTCCATGCTGGACATGAAGCGCTACCTCGAAAGCATCGGCATGCGTGCCCGGGGCTACAAAATCGCGCCAGAAACACTGGTCACCGTAAGGATCCCCGTGGTGGTCCTGCTGGAAATTCGTGGCTACAAGCACTTCGTGGTGATGCAGCGGGCCGACAAGGACTGGGTCTATATCGGCGACCCGGTACTGGGCCATAAGCGCTATTCCCATGATGACTTCGTCAAGGGCTGGAACGGCATCGTGTTCGCCGTGCTGGGTGAAGGTTACGACAAGGCCAACGCCCTGCTCGACCCGCCCACGCCACTGACCGCCAAGAACCAGTTGAATGAGTTCAGGCCCGTAGGCGATGCCGAGCTGATGGATTTCGGTTTTATCCAGAGCGACTTCTTCTAAGAAGCGCAATAAGGGGCAGGACGCTCCAGGAGCAAAAGATGAACACTTCCCGTTGGCTGACGGTCTTGTGTCTGGCAGCCTCAATGCCCGCTTATGCTTCGTCGGGGTTCAAACCCATCGAGCTCAAGGATTCGGAAATGGCCGACCTGCGCGGTCGTTACGTGATGCCGGGACGGATCATCAGCTTCGGCATTGTCATGAGCAGCACCTGGACCAACGCCGTGGGTGACACCATCACCGGCAAGGCCAGCATGCAGATCGATTCGTCGACCATCACCCCGCAATTCTACGTACAAACCACCGGCTCGACCGGCAACGGCACGAACCCGAACACCGGCACCGGCACGGTAACCGGCGGCGCCGGCCTGGGCAGCGGCCAGGGTGTGACACAAAGCGTACGCACCGCCGGCGATGGCAACACCGCCTACAACAATGTGGGCATCACCGTCGAGAACGGTTTTGCGCCCTCCAACATCGTGCAATCAGGACAGGTGCTGGTCGCCGGCGGCACGGTGACCGGTGACAGCGCGGCAGGCCGCGTGAGCGTGTCGGCCAACAACGGTGGCTTGCAGATGGCGATCCAGGCCAACCACAACCAGGGCAACAGCCTGCAGCAGATCGGCGGCGGGAATGTGCTGCAAGGCACGGTGCTGACCGGCAACACTAACTTCGTCAACAACATGACCCAACTTAACGTCGTGATGAACAACAACGGTTTGAACAACGGTGCGTTGAACTGCAATCTGGATCAACTCAAAGCCCTACGCACGCTCGGTTATTGAACTACGCTGACCGTCGACACTTACGCATTAGAAAAGGACGGCTTATTTCATGCATCGATCGTTATCGCTCCGTGCTGTGATCTGTTTAAGTACGCTCTTGCCCGCATCCGTTCTGTATGCAGCGCCAGACAGCGACATCGAAACCCTCAAACGGGAACTCCTGGAACTCAAGCAGCGGTACGAAGTGCAGCAAAAAGCGCTGGCCGTGCTGGAGCAGCGCGTGCGTCAGGTCGAAGACCAACCGGCAACCCCGGCCCCCAAACGCCTGGCCAAGTCGCCGGCAGACTTTCAAAAAGCCAACGGCACCACCGTCGCGGGCACGGGGGCCGCGGCGGCATCCGGTGGGGCGGGGGGCGGCGGCAGTTCCTACGGCCAGTCCCTCAAGGATGATTCGGCCCCGGCGCAAAGTGTCAGTAACCTCTATAACGAAGCCAGCGGCTTTTTCGGCAACGGCAAGTTCAGCTTCGAAACCGGCGTTACCTATGCCCGTTACGACGCCCGTCAGTTGACCCTCAACGGGTTCCTGGCGCTGGACTCGATTTTCCTCGGCAATATCAACCTGGACCGGATCAAGTCCGATAACTGGACCCTGGACCTGACCGGGCGCTACAACGTCGATAACCGTTGGCAGTTCGACGTGAACGTGCCGGTGGTGTACCGCGAGTCGACTTACCAGTCTGCCGGTGCCGGCAACAACGGCACCGCCACATCGGAACAATCGGTCACCCGCGACCCGAACATCGGCGACGTCAACTTCGGCGTGGCCTACAAGTTCCTCGACGAAACCCCCACCCTGCCGGATGCGGTGGTGTCGGTGCGGGTCAAGGCGCCCACCGGCAAAGAACCGTTTGGTATCAAGCTGATCAATACACCCGGCAACGACAACCTGTTCGTGCCGGAAAGCCTGCCTACGGGCAATGGCGTGTGGTCGATCACGCCGGGCATTTCCCTGGTCAAGACCTTCGATCCTGCCGTGTTATTCGGCTCGCTGTCCTACACCCATAACTTCGAAGAATCCTTCGATGACATCAGCAGTGACGTCAACCAGAAGGTCGGCGGCAAGGTCAGCCTGGGCGACAGCTTCCAGTTCGGGGTCGGCGTGGCCTTTGCCCTCAACGAGAAGATGAGTATGTCGTTCTCGGTGTCCGACCTGGTGCAGCGCAAGAGCAGGCTCAAGCCCAACGGCGGCGACTGGCAATCGGTGGTTTCCAGCGATGCCAACGCCGGTTATTTCAACGTGGGAATGACCATTGCCGCGTCGGATAACCTGACCATCGTGCCGAACCTGGCAATCGGCATGACAGACGATGCGCCGGACTTTACGTTCAGCCTGAAATTCCCGTATTACTTCTAACCCGACCGCTACAGAATCCGGTGCAGAAGGAAAAGCCCCGCAACGATAAGGGTCGTTGCGGGGCTTTTCGGTTTACCCGCCCTAGCGGATCTGGTGTTTGTGCAGCAACCGGTAGAACGTCGGCCGGGAAATCCCCAGCACACGGGCCGCGACACTCAGGTTGTCGCTATGCCGGTTGAGCACATCGCACAGCGCCTGGCGTTCAGCACGGTGCTTATAGTCTTCCAGTGTAGCCATGGGTGGCGAAATTGCCTGTTCGCCCAGCAATCCCAGATCGGCGGCTTCGATCTGGCGCCCTTCGGCGAGTACCAGGCCGCGGCGCACGCGGTTGGCCAGTTCGCGCACATTGCCCGGCCACGGGTGTTGCCCCATCGCCACCAGGGCGTCATCGCTGAAGCTGCGGGGGCGGCGGCCGGTTTCCTGGCTGTAGAAGCGTGAAAAGTGGTTGGCCAGCATCGCCACATCACCATGGCGCTCGCGCAAGGGCGCGGTGACCACCTGCAGCACATTGAGCCGGTAGTACAAGTCTTCGCGGAAAGCGCCCTTGGCGACGGCCGCCTCAAGGTCGACGTGGGTGGCCGCCAACACCCGCACGTCCACCGGAATCGGCTGGCTGCCGCCGACCCGCTCGACCTGCTTTTCCTGGAGAAAGCGCAGCAGGTTGGCTTGCAGTTCCATGGGCAAATCGCCGATTTCATCGAGGAACAGGGTGCCGCCATGGGCCGCTTCGATGCGCCCGACCTTGCGTTGATGGGCACCGGTAAACGCGCCCTTCTCATGGCCGAACAGTTCGGATTGGATCAGGTGTTCAGGAATGGCGCCGCAGTTGATCGCGACAAAGGGCCTGGCATGGCGCTGGGATTGGCGGTGCAGGGTCTTGGCCACCAGCTCCTTGCCGGTGCCGCTGTCGCCACGGATCAGCACCGGGGACTCCGTGGGCGCCAGCTTGGACAATAATTTGCGTAACTCACGAATGGGGCGGCTTTCCCCCAGCAACTCGTGCCCTTCATCTACCGGGGTGTGACCCTTGCCACGCAGGCGCGCCATGCCAAACGCGCGGCCCAGGGTCACCTGCACCCGCGCCACGTCGAATGGCAGGGTATGGAAGTCGAAAAACCACTCGCAGACGAAGTCCCCCACATTTTGCAGGCGCAGCACATCCTGGCTGAGTACGGCGATCCACTCGGTGCCACTGCGGCTGATCAGTTCCTTGACCGCTTCGGGCCGCTCCAGATGATAGGGCTGCAGGCGCAATAGGCCGACATCGCATGAGCGCTCTCCTACCGATTCCAATGTGCAGCTGTCGACATCCCACCCGGCCGTACGCAAACCGGGCAGCAACCCGTGGCAGTCGTCACAGGGGTCAACCACGAGCAAACGACGTTGGACGAGGGGCACACCCATGACTGATCCTTGGCGTCAAAAATCACTAAAGTTATTTAGAAACAACAGTTTGTAATGGTTGCCGATAACCCTAGCAAGATCTTGACAGCGTGCTTGTATCGTTTCGCTATAAGAGCGGACAAAAAGCCACTACTCGTGTTTGCAGGTCAAAAAGTTGCGTCTTCGCAAAACTTTCAATCAGCTTTCAAAACAGCCGCTTACATGACGTCCATCAGGAAAAGTTGAAATTTGTTGCTCTAACATGTGACCCGTACCCCGTCATCGCGCATCAGTACAAGTAACCCGCCGCACGGTCAGCCCAACCGCCGGCAATCACTTGAATGGGCATTTAGAGAGAGACCCACATGAACGCCCCGCTCCGCATCAACGAAGCTCTTTTGATCGCAGACCGTGCTTTCCAGCCCTTTCAATGCGTGGCCTGGCACGACGGCAACGGCGCCCTGAGCCTGAGTGTCATCGACCGCACCAATACCCGTATCGGCAGCAAACAACTGTCGTCGAACACCTATAGCGACCCGGCGCAATTGGAAGACTTGCTGTTGCAAGCCCGAGCCGAGCTCGACAAAGATGGCTACCAGTTGCAGTCCTGGGCCATGCCGAAGTAAATCGCGGCTAACTTGCGATCACTGCAAAACAGTGATCGCAAGTTGCACAATGGAACTTAAGACGCTTATCGCGCCGCTAGAATAAACCGTTCGATTGCTTCCGCAGCGCCCTCCTCGACATTGCTGCCGGTGACCACGCTGGCCTGGCGCTTGACGGCTTCTTCCGCCTGCCCCATGGCAATCGACAGCCCGGCCACCTGAAACATCGCCGGATCGTTCCCCCCGTCCCCGATGGCCGCCGTCTGCTCCAGCGGCACCCCAAGGTGCGCCGCCAGGGTCTTCAACGCCTCGCCCTTGTTGGCCAGCATGGCCGTCACATCCAGGTAAATCGGCTGCGAACGCGACACCTGGGCCAAGCCCTGGACCTTGGGCTGCAATTGCGCTTCCAACGCCACCAGCAATGGGGTGTCGTTGCTCGCGGCGACGATCTTGTCGATACGCTCCAGGTAGGGTTCGAAACTTTCCACCACCACCGGCCCATAACCCAGGCCATGGGCTTCCCGCGGTTCCACCGGCCCTGGCGGACCACGGCGCAGCCAGTCGCCGTCGGCAAACACCCAGACTTCCACATCCGGCTCGGCCGAGAACAGCGCCAAGGTCACCAGCGCCGCCTCCGCCGGCAGGTGGTGGGCAACCAGAATGCTGCCATCCGGGTTGATCAAGGTGCCACCGTTGAAGCCCGCCACCGGCACATCGATCCCGAATGTCTCGATCAGGTGCAGCATGGCCTTGGGCGGTCGCCCGCTGGCCAGGCTGAAAAACACCCCGGCCTCGCGCAGGGCGCTCACCGCGTCGACAGTACGCTGGCTCAGGCGGTGATCCGGATGCAGCAAGGTGCCGTCCACGTCGCTGAGGATAAAACGGATGGGATGAATCGCTGCATCACTCATCCGAGCGAGTGCCAGGTGCGGCCATCGCGCGCCAGCAACCCATCAGCCGCTGCGGGCCCGTCTTCACCGGCCTTGTAGGTCTGGATCCCGTCGTCCTCCTTCCATGCATCGAGGAACGGTTGCACTGCTCGCCAGCCGTTTTCGATGTTGTCGGCGCGCTGGAACAAGGTCTGGTCGCCGGTCATGCAGTCGTAGATCAGGGTTTCGTACCCGGTCGACGGTTGCATCTCGAAGAAGTCCTTGTAGGCAAAGCCCAGCTGGATGTTGGCCATGTCGAGGGTCGGCCCGGGCTTTTTCGCCAGCAGGTCGAACCACATGCCTTCGTTGGGCTGGATCTGGATCTTCAAGTAGGTGGGCTTGACCTCGTCCACCTCGGTGTCACGGAATTGCGCATAGGGCGCCGGCTTGAAGCAGATCACGATTTCGGTGTCGCGCACGCTCATGCGCTTGCCGGTGCGCAGGTAGAACGGCACGCCGACCCAGCGCCAGTTATCGATCATCACCTTGAGGGCGACGAAGGTCTCGGTGCTGCTGTCGGGAGCGACGTTGGCTTCTTCGCGGTAGCCGGGCAGTGGCTTGCCGGCGATTTCGCCCGCGGTGTATTGCCCGCGCACCGAGTTGGCCCGCGCGTCTTCCAGGGACCACGGGCGTACCGCGCCGATGACCTTGGCCTTTTCACCGCGCACCGCATCGGCACCAAAGGCAGCCGGGGGCTCCATGGCCACCATCGCCAGCAGCTGGAACAGGTGGTTGGGCACCATATCGCGCAGGGTGCCGGTTTTTTCGAAGAAATTGCCTCGCGTCTCCACGCCGACGGTTTCGGCGGCGGTGATTTGCACGTGGTCGATGTAATGGTTGTTCCAGAACGCTTCGAACAGCACGTTGGAGAAACGGCTGATGAGGATGTTCTGCACCGTCTCCTTACCCAGGTAATGGTCGATGCGATAGATCTGCTTCTCGCTCATCACCTTGAGCAGGCTGGCGTTCAACGCTTCGGCGGTGGCCAGGTCGGAGCCGAAGGGCTTCTCGATCACCACGCGCCGGAAACTGTCATCGGTTTCCGTCAACAGGCCGGCACTGCCCAGGCGCTGCACCACGTCACTGAAGAAGCGCGGTGCGGTGGCCAGGTAGAACACCGCGTTGCCGGTACCGCTGCCGGCGATCTTCTTGCCGATGTCGGCGTAGGTGCTGTCATCGAGGAAATCGCCCTCGACGTAGCTGATGCCTTTGGCCAGTTGCGCCCACAATGCCGGATCGAGGGCGTTATCCCCATTGCCCTTGACCTTGCTCGCCGCCTCGGTGCGGATAAAATCCTCGAGTTTCTTGGCGAAGTCGGCATCGCTGATGGCGTTGTGATCGACGCCAACGATACGCAGGCCATCGCCCAGCAAGCCATCACGACTGAGGTTGTACAGCGCCGGCATCAGCAGGCGCTTGACCAGGTCGCCATGGGCGCCAAACAGAAACAGGGTGGTGGGTGGAGCAGGTTCGGCCTTGAGTTTCTTGCCGTTGGCGGTCATTTTTTGGAAGTCTCCACGTGGCCGCCAAAGCCAAAGCGCATGGCAGACAGCATCTTGTCACCGTAGGTGCTCTGCTGGCGCGAGCGGAACCGCGCGAACAACGACGTGGACAGTACCGGCACCGGTACGGCTTGCTCCATGGCGGCTTCGATGGTCCAGCGGCCTTCGCCACTGTCGGCCACGGAACCGGAGTAACCGTCCAGCTTGGGGTCGGTGGCCAGGGCGTCGGCGGTCAGGTCCAGCAACCAGGACGAGACCACGCTGCCACGGCGCCAGACTTCGGCGATATCGGCAACGTTGAGGTCGAAGCGCTGGTCTTCGGGCAGGTTTTCCGAGTTCTTGGTCTTGAGGATGTCAAAACCCTCGGCAAACGCCTGCATCATCCCGTACTCGATGCCGTTGTGGATCATCTTGACGAAATGCCCGGAGCCCGCCGGGCCGGCGTGGATGTAGCCCTGCTCGGCACGCTTGTCAGCCGACGCGGAACGGTCCTTGGTGCGCGGGATGTTGCCCAGGCCCGGTGCCAGGCTGGCGAAGATCGGGTCGAGGCGCTGCACCGTCTCGGTGTCGCCGCCGATCATCATGCAGTAGCCACGCTCCAGGCCCCAGACGCCGCCGGAGGTACCGACATCGACATAGTGCAGGCCCTTTTGCGCCAGGGCCTTGCCGCGACGCACGTCATCCTTATAGTTGGTGTTGCCGCCGTCGATGATCACGTCACCGTCTTCCAGCAGCTCACTGAGTTCATTGATGGTGTTTTCGGTGGGGTCGCCTGCCGGCAACATCACCCAGACGGCACGGGGTTTCTGCAGCCCGGCCACCAGGGCCTTCAAGTCGGCAACGCCGGTGGCGCCTTCTTCGCTCAAACCTTTGACAAATGCTTCGTTACGGTCGTAAACAACGGTGGTATGCCCATTGAGCATCAGGCGCCGTGCAATATTCCCGCCCATGCGGCCTAGTCCGATAATCCCCAGTTGCATGTGCTGATGCTCCCAACTACTGAATAAATGTGTGACATAGTTTATAGCGCAATGAGGCTAATGAGGGTTAGTCCAGGGCAGATCCGTGTAGTTTCATGGGAAAAAATTGCCATCGTTTCACCATCACGCCGCCGAAAGTCACACGACCACCAAAAATAAAAAAGTTCCATTGAAGTGAAAAAGAATTCAGAATTGCTTCCGACTGTTGCCGAGAACCTCGACTCAAGCGTTCTGGCACACCGCGACACACCGGCTATTTGCGAGGCAAGCAATGAGCACAGCACAGATGACCCGTCCTCCACAGACCCTCTACGTCACACTCCGTCGCGATGAATTGCGCCAGTTGAAAGACGAACGCGATCAGTTGCAGCTTGAGGTCATGCGCCTGCGTGCCCATATCATTCAAGCCCAGCTGGACCAGCCTTCCGGTGTGCAGCCCGCGCTCTGCTGAGCCCGTCATCACTTTGTAAGATAACGGCTACATAAATCTCACAAAGTTTTCACATGCCCTTCCCGATACTCCCGCCCCCAAGGGCCATCCCATGCAAGGGTGGCCTCTGTTGCGTGCAGCCCTGCGCGTCAACTGAAAAATTATCGGGTTGGAGCGCTGGATGGCGATGTTCGAACGCAGCAGCAAGTCTGCGAAAGGCTTTGATTGGGCCGGTCTTGCCTGGCTATTCGTGTTTTTCTGGTACTTCTCCGGCATTACCCAACTGCTGATCCAACTCAGCGGCACTTCCGGCTTCAGTGGTTTTCGCCAAGCCTTCTTCATGAGCGCGATATGGCTCGCGCCCCTGCTGGTATTCCCCCGCCGTACGCGCCTGCTGGCCGCTGTGATCGGCGTGGTGCTGTGGGCCTGTTCCATGGCCAGCCTGGGTTATTTCTTCATCTACCAGCAGGAATTTTCCCAAAGCGTCATCTTCATCATGTTCGAGTCGAACATCTCCGAAGCCGGCGAGTACGCCACCCAATACTTCGCCTGGTGGATCGTGCTGGCGTTCATTGCCCACACCGCCGTGGCTATTTTCCTGTGGACCCGGGTACGCCCGGTGTATTTGCCGCGCGGCCAGGCCCTGGTGGCGGCAACGGCGATCCTGGTGGCGATCATCGGTTACCCGCTGGTCAAGCAGATTGCCCGCAGCGACACCCTGGACGACGCCATCGACCGCTTCGAATCGCGCATCGAACCGGCCGTGCCCTGGCAGATGATCGTTGCCTACCGCCGCTACACCGAACAGCTGGACAACATGCAGGGCATGCTCGACAGCGCCAGCCAGATCGCGCCCTTGACCAACCTCAAGGACACCATGGCCGGCCAGCCGTCGACCCTGGTGCTGGTGATCGGCGAGTCCACCAACCGTCAACGCATGAGTCTCTACGGCTATCCGCGCAACACCACGCCGGAACTGGACAAGCTGCGCGACCAACTGGCGGTGTTCGACAATGTCATCACCCCGCGCCCCTATACCATCGAAGCCCTGCAACAGGTACTGACGTTCGCCGACGAGGAGAACCCCGATCTCTACCTCAAGACACCGTCGATCGTCAGCGTGATGAAACAGGCCGGGTACAAGACCTACTGGATCACCAACCAGCAGACCATGACCAAACGCAACACCATGCTCACGACCTTTTCCGAACAGGCCGACGAGCAGGTGTACCTGAACAACAACCGCAACCAGAACGCCCGCCAATACGACGGCGATGTACTGGAGCCATTCTCCAAGGCCCTGGCCGATCCGGCCGAGCGCAAGTTCATCGTGGTGCACCTGCTCGGCACCCACATGAGCTACCAGTACCGCTACCCACCGACCTTCGACAAATTCACCGACCGCCAGGGCGTGCCTGCCGGGATCAGTGACGATCAACTGCCCATCTACAACAGCTACGACAATGCGGTGCTGTACAACGATTTCGTGGTGTCGAGCCTGATCAAGGACTACGCCAAGACCGATCCCAACGGCTTTTTGCTGTACCTGTCGGACCACGGCGAAGACGTATTCGATTCCGCTGGCCACGCCACGCTGGGGCGTAACGAAGGCAAGCCGACAGCGCCGATGTACACCATTCCGTTCATGGCCTACGCCTCGCCGAAATGGCGTGAAACCCACGACTGGAAGTTTGCCGGCGACTTGCAACGCCCTTACAGCAGCTCGCAATTGATCCACACCTGGGCCGACCTCGCCGGGCTGAGTTTCAACGAACTGGACCGCAGCAAGAGCGTCGTGAGCGACAGCTTCACGCCGCGCCCGCTGATGATCGGCAACCCCTACATGCGCCCGCAAAAGGCCTTGATTGACTTCAGCCTGATCAAGCCCAAGAAGGTTAATCCGACCGATGTGGTCCTGCAGGAACCGCCGGCCTTGTAACAGAAAAATAACAATCATTCTCGTTTAGCCCTAAAGTTCCCCCGCTCCTTTCGTCTTTGAGCCAAGGCCTTCCCTTTCCGGGGTGGCCGCAAAGACGACAAGGAGTCTTCCGCGATGTTCGCGCCTTTTACCCGCTCCATGACCCTCACGCTCGGCCTGTGCGGCGCCGCCCTAAGCCCGGACCTGCTGGCTGAAACCGACCCCGAACACACCCCGCTCGAACTCGGCGCGACCAACATCTCCGCCGAAGGCCTGGGCGCCACCACCGAACACACCGGTGCCTACACCACCGGCTCGATGAGCACCGCCACCCGCCTGAACCTGTCGGTCAAGGAAACCCCACAATCGATCTCGGTGATCACTCGCCAGCAGATGGATGATTTCAATCTCAACACGTTGACCGACGTGCTGCGCCAGACCACCGGGATCAACGTCCAGCACAACGACTCCGACCGCGTGTCCTATTCCTCCCGCGGCTACGGCATCACCAACTTCCAGATTGACGGAATGCTCAATACCTTCGGCTACATGAAGTCCGACGCCGATACCATCATCTATGACCACATCGAGGTGGTACGCGGTGCCACGGGCTTGACCACCGGCGCCGGCGACCCCTCGGCCACCATCAATATGGTGCGCAAGCGCCCGACGGCCCAATGGCAGGCGAAAACCGGCGTCAGCGCCGGCAGCCATGACAACTATTACAGCTACGTGGACGTGGGCGGCCCGCTGGCGTTCGACGGCAAGCTGCGCGGACGCACGGTGCTGGCCTACCGTGACAGCCAATCGTTCCGCGACAACTATGGCCTGCAGCGGGCGGTCGGCTACGGCATCCTGGAAGGCGATCTTTCCGACGATACCGTGCTGGCCGTAGGTTTCGATTACCAGAACAAGCAGGTCCAGGGCACCTCATGGGGTACCGTGCCGTACTGGAACAGTGAGGGCGGCAAGGCCGGACTGTCGCGCTCCACCAATATGGCGGCGCACTGGAGTTCCTGGCCGCTGACGGACAAGACCACCTTCGCGACCCTCGACCATCGGCTGGGCGGCGACTGGCACGTGAAGGCCGCCTACACCCATCGCCAGAGCGATACGGATGGCAAGGTGTACTACGGCGGCGCAGGCTTCCCCAACGATGACCGCAGCGGCATGACCGCCTGGGCGAGCCATATGCGCGGCACATCGAGAATGGAGGCCGTCGACCTCAACCTCGCCGGCAGCTATGCACTGCTGGGCCGCGAACATGCACTGATGATGGGCTATGGCGAGGCCACGCAGCGGGACGTCTCCCCCGTGATGCGCAGCAACCTACCCGCCGGCTATTACACCATCGAAGACTGGAAATACATGGGCGGGATCGCCAAGTTCGGCGACACCGTCACCGACCTCAAGGGCGAACACAGCAGCAAGCAACAAAAGGCCGGCTACCTGGCCACGCGACTGAGCCTTACCGACCGCTTGCATGCAGTGCTGGGCAGCCGCTATGGCAGTTGGGAACTGAAAAGCGCCGCCCCGCACTACGATGCCAACGACCAGCTTACCGCCGCCGGGAAAACCAGCCAGACCCACAATGATATGTGGACGCCCTACGCCGGCCTGCTCTACGACCTGACGCCGGAGTACACCGTCTACGCGAGCTATACCGACATTTTCAAACCCCAGAGCCTGCGGGATGCCAACAAGAAGTACCTGGAGCCCGTGGTCGGCAGCAACTACGAGGTAGGCCTCAAGGGCAGCGTGCTCGACGAACGCTTGAACCTGGCGGCGGCGTATTTCTGGAGCACCCAGGACAACGTCGCCGAGCGGGACGATTCGGTGGAGCGAAACCCGACCACCGGCGAGGAGTACTACAAGTCCGGCGGCAAAGGTAACAAGGTCAACGGCTTCGAATTGGAAGCTGCCGGAGAAATCCTGCCCGATTGGAACCTGACGGCCGGTTATACCTACACCCATTCGGTCAACGGCTCGGGCAAACGCAACAACACCGGGCAGCCGCTGAACCTGCTGAGAGTGTCCAGCGCCTACCGTTTGCCGGGGGCGTGGCGCAACCTCACGGTCGGCGGCGCGGTGAACTGGCAGAGCGACATTTACGATTGGAGCAACCGACCTACAGGGGTACGCGTCGGCAACACACCGGTGACCGAACGGGCGAAGATCACACAACAGGCCTACACGGTGGTCAACCTGATGTCCCGCCATCAATTCGACGAGCACGTCTCAGCGTCGCTTAACGTCAACAACCTGTTCGATAAAAAGTATTACGAACGCGTCGGCTTTTATAACGGCGTGTATTGGGGCGACCCACGCGCCATTACGCTGGCCTTGGACTGGAAGCTTTAAAGCCGGCCATCCGAAGTTAACGATATTGTTAACTTCGGATGTTTCTCGCGTTAATTCCCACTTAATAAGATCGCACCAGAATCGCCCCACGATTCTGATCAAGGACAGAGCAGATAACCGATCACACTTAATGAGTAAACACAGATGAAACTCTCGACCTTGATGCTTGCCAGCCTGATGACCCTGTGCTCCGCCGCCGCGTTTGCCGAAGGCGGCTCGGAGCGCTCGAAGGAGTTCTACAACAACTTCACCTTCACGCAGCAGACGCTTCACGGCACGACTGAACAAACGGCGTCCGCCGACGGCAAGACACCGAACACCAATACGACCGAACAGGAACAACCCAAGAGTTAAGTTAATCGTTAGTTAACCCGCAACACCCTGGGCCATTCCGCTCCGTTGGCAAAGGTTTATTGGGCGCCCTCTGCTGGCGCCCTTTTTTTCGCCGGTTATTTATTAAAGCGGCTTGTTCCAGAACAACATGCGCCCATGGGCCGGATCAAACTTCGCATCATCAAAACCAAACTTGCGATACGCCGACTGGGCGACGGCATTACCTTCCAGCACCTCCAGGGTAATCTTGCAGCAACCACGCTGGCGGGCGATGTCCTCGACCTTCAGCAGCATTTTCTGGCTCAGTCCCAAGCCGCGAAACTCATTCATCACCACCACGTCGTGCACGTTGACCAAGGGGCGGCAGGCAAAGGTGGAAAACCCTTCAAAGCAATTCACCAGCCCCGCCGGTTCACCGCCGACAAACGCCAGCACACTGAACGCATGGGGGCGCTTGGCCAACTCGGCCGGCAGTTGCTCCAGCAGGTCGGCGGGCAGGCTATGGCCGCCGCCCATGGGGTCTTCGGCGTAATGGTTAAGCACCTTGGCAATGGCTTCGGCATGTACAGGATTGGTGTAGCTGGCTTGCAGCACCAGGATATCTGGGGTGTCCATTTCCGTCCTCGATCACGACTACAAGGGAACCGGTTCCCTTTGAGGGGCACGATTGTAAGCGTGGAGTCAGCACCAGATGAAGGAGATTAACTACAAATGTGCGCCCGAAAGCGCGAAGGCTTTGGCACTAAAAAAACCCAAAGTGCCCATCCAGGGCTTTTTTCGTACAGGCCTCAGCCGAAGCGCTGCAGCTGCATTTCTTGCAACCGGCTCAGGGTGCGACGGAAAGGAAACGCCAGGTAACCGTCGGTATACAGGCGCTCCAGTGGCACCTGGGCGTCGATGAACAACGGCACCTTGCGGTCGTAGCACTCGTCCACCAAGGCGATGAAGCGACGCACACTGTCGTCGTGCACCGACAACTGCGGCAACTCGCGATCACCGGCCACCACGCGCTCGACCCCATCCTCGGTGCCGCGGGCAATCCGGCCTGGGCGCTGTTGCGCACTCAGGTTGGGCACCTCCCCCAGCAGGATCGCCTTGAAGCGGTCGCACAGCAGGATGAAATCCATTGCCGCCAGGGGTTGTTCGCAGAGGTCGGCATAGCGGCACCACAGCACGCTGTCACTGGCCTGCACGCACACGATGGAACGATGGCCGACGTTGACCGGGCCACAACTCACCACCTGCCCTTCGGCCAATTGTGCGAACACGTTCGCCAGCGCATCGGGCTGGTTCACCCAGTAGCGCTGCCGGCCCACGCCTGGATGCAAGCGATGATCCTCGCCACCGTCGACCGCCACCACGTGCATATGCCGCCCGATCGCCGCAATGCCCGGCAGGAAGCGCTCCCGATTGAAGCCATCGGCATACAGCTGGGCCGGTGGTTGATTGGAGGTGCAGACCATCACCACACCTTCCTCGAACATGACCTGGAACAGCCGGCCGAGGATGATCGCGTCACCGATGTCACTGACGAACAGCTCATCGAAACACAATACCCGCACCTCCCGGCTCAGCTCCCGCGCCAGGGCCTGCAACGGGTCATGGGTGCCGGTGAGCTGGAACAGACGCTGATGCACCCAGCCCATGAAGTGGTGAAAATGCTGACGCCGCGCGGGCACCCGCAGGCTTTGGTAGAACTGATCCATCAACCAGGTCTTGCCGCGCCCCACCGGCCCCCATAGGTAAACGCCAGTCACGGGCGAACGGCCTTGATGCAAGGCCGCATGACAGGCTTGCAGGGCATCCACCGCCCGGCGCTGGGCGTCGTCGGCAACGAAACCCTGTTGGGCGATGGCGTGTTGGTAAGCAGCGAGGGGCGAGTCGAAAGTCATGCCCGCGATTATGACCTACAGGGAGATGTCCAGCCGTGAAATCTTGCCCTTCGCGTCCAGGCGAAAGGTGTAGCGCAACTCCAGCGGGCTGCCGGGAAAATTGCCGGAGACCACATTGCTGACCAGCACCTTGCCGGTACGGTGCTGCACCTTGAGCACCTCGACACGCGGCTGGTAGCGGCGCCCGGTGTCTTCCATCCAGCGTGCAATGGCGGCGGTGCCCACCTGGTGCTGGCCTTCATCGAACACATTGGCATCGTCGGCAAAACACTGGGCAATGACCGAGGTGTCGCGGGTATTGGTCGCCGCGATATAGGCGGCGATGGCGGGGGCCAATTCAGGCTGGGACATGGCAAAGCTCCTTTTCAGGTGGTTGTAACAGCATGCTAAGCCAGGGGTGTGTCAGTTTTTGTCAGGAGTGAACGGCCCGGATTCATTCTGCTCCATCAGCTTGCGCCAGGCCCGCAGCCAGTCGCTGCGCCGCCCCGGATAACGTTCGCCGACGACCTCGGCACTCGCCACGCGGTCGGTGCGAAAGGTGCGATACGCGCCGCGCAGCTCACACCAGGCCACGATCACCCGCACTTCATTGAGAAACCCCAGGGCCAGGGGCCAGATCAGGCGTTGACTCTGGGTCTGGCTGGCATCGGCGTAGTCGATATGCAGCTTGTCCTGATGCCGAATCGCTTCGCGAAATACATCCAGCGGCACGCGGTTTTCCGGGTAGCCAAACCCTGGCGGGCCGGGCAGCAATGTCGGGTTGCGCAAGGCTTCCTGCGCCGTCGGGTCGAGCACATCGGCGATTTTCGCCAAGGCGTTGGCGGCGGCACGGCTGAGCACGTCATCGCCGCGCTGGTCCACATAACGCAAGCCCAGCACGATCGCTTCGGTTTCTTCGGCGTTGAGCATCAAGGGCGGCAAAAACAGGCCGCTGCGCAGCACATACCCTACCCCGGCCTCGCCGAAAATCGGCGCGCCCAGGGCGGTCAACTCGGCAATGTCGCGGTACAGCGTACGCTCGGACACCTCCAATTGCGCCGCCAGCACGGCGGCGGTCACCGGGCGTTTCTTGCCCCGCAGGGCCTGCAACAACGTCAGTAAACGAGTGGTACGCGACACGTTGATCCTGCCGAAAAACAAAAGAGCTGCAGATTAGCAGAGCACCCTGTCAGAAAATGTCAGCAGGAAAACAGCCCCGATCAGACGAGCCCCGTCATTTAAGGAAGAACACTGCACTTGTGGCGAGGGAGGTGCCACTACCTCTTCGACGTAGCGCTGTCGCGCAGCAAACTGGGACCTCTGTGGCGAGCGGGCTTGTCGAATCGTCGCACCGCCCGCGCTGGGGCGCGAAGCGCCCCTGATGGAGACAAATGTGGTGTATCAGACACTCC
>NZ_JAFMZG010000040.1:0-9440 GCF_049132125.1 Pseudomonas sp. NFX5 | reverse complement strand
AACGCGGGCGGTGCGACGATTCGACAAGCCCGCTCACCACAAAAATGCGCTCGCCTGAAATTATTTATGCAGGACTCAAGACTTCAGTGTGAAATTTTATCCCTTTAAAATCAGTGAGTTATTTTAAGCTTGATAAGAGCTTGCTCCCGTCCGGGTCGCGAAGCGCCCCCAAAAGAGGGGACTGCTACGCAGTCCAACGGGAGCAAGCTCCCTCGCCACAAGTTACCCGTTGCACGTTCTATCGCTTACCTGGCCGGCGCTTTAAGCAAGACTCTTGCTGACCACCTCGAACACATCGCTGGACAACTCACCCGACCCACGAATGCGCTCCAGCTCCGCCTTCATCAACGCCTGGCGCGCGCCGTCGTATTTACGCCAGCGGGTCAGCGGCGCCAACTGGCGCGAAGCGATCTGCGGGTTGAACGCATTCAACTGGATCACCAGGTCCGCCAGGAAGCGGTAGCCCGAACCGTCGGCGGCGTGGAAGTTGATCAGGTTCTGCCCGGCAAACGCGCCGATCAGTGCACGCACCTTGTTCGGGTTCTTGAGCGTGAACGCCGGGTGCTCCATCAACGCCTTGACCCGCGCCAGCCCGCCCGGCAACGGGCTGCCGGCCTGCACGCTGAACCACTGGTCCATGACCAACGGGTTGTCCTTGAAGTTCTCGGCAAATACCGCCAGCGCCTGGGCCTTCTCCGCTTCGAACGGCGAGTTCACCAGCACCGCCAGCGCGGTCAGGCGCTCGGTCATGTTGTCGCTGGTGTCGAACTGCTCAAGGGTCGCCGCCAGCACTTCGGGCTTGCCGCTGAGCATCAGGTACGACAGCGCGATGTTCTGCAAGGCCCGCCGGGCGAAGTGCTCGGCCGCCGCCACGTAAGGCGTCTGCTTGGACAACTCGCGGTTGGCCTGGTAACGCAACCACAGCGGTTCATGCAGGTTGTCAGCCAGTTGCCTGCGCGCAAACTCACGCGCGGCGTGGATGGCATCCACGTCCGCGACGTCGCTGATTTCCGTCAGGTAGGCTTCGCCCGGCAACGACAGCATTTCCGCAACCATGGCCTGGTCCAGGCTTTCGTCGCTCAACACACTGCGCAAGGCCGTGATCAGGCGCTGGTCCATCTGCAACGCCTGGCCCTGCTGATGCTGGCCGATCAGTTCCTGCAACACCTGCACCGACAGCTGCTGGCCCGCATCCCAGCGGTTGAAGCCGTCGCTGTCGTGCTGCATCAGGAACATCAGTTGGTCGCGGTTGTACGGGAAGCTCAGTTTCACCGGCGCCGAGAAGCCACGCAGCAGCGACGGCAACGGCTGTTCGGCGATGTCGACGAAGGTGAAGGTTTGCTCGGCTTCGGTCACCGAGATTACGCGGGACGTGGCGCCGGCCGTGGCTTCACCGGCCAGGCGCAAGGCCATGCCCGCGCCCTGCCCGTCCAGCAGGCCCAGCTCGACCGGGATCACGAACGGCAGTTTCTCGACCTTGTCCGGGGTCTGCGGGCAGCTCTGGCGGAAGGTCAGGCTGTAGGTCTTGGCCGCAGCGTCGTAGGACTCGCTCACCGCCAGGCGTGGCGTGCCGGCCTGGCTGTACCAGCGCTTGAACTGGCTGAGGTCGGCACCGTTGGCGTCTTCCATGGCCTTGATGAAATCGTCGCAGGTCACGGCCTGGCCGTCATGGCGTTCGAAGTACAGGTCGCTGCCTTTACGGAAGCCTTCGGCGCCGAGCAAGGTATGGATCATACCGACCACTTCCGAGCCTTTTTCGTACACGGTCAGGGTGTAGAAGTTGGAGATCTCGATAAAGCTGTCGGGGCGTACCGCATGGGCCATGGGGCCGGCGTCTTCGGCGAACTGGTGGGTACGCAGGTAGGCCACGTCCTGGATGCGCTTGACCGTGGCGGAGTTCATGTCGGCGGAGAAGCCCGAATCACGGAACACGGTAAAACCTTCCTTCAGCGACAGCTGGAACCAGTCGCGGCAGGTCACACGGTTGCCCGACCAGTTGTGGAAGTATTCGTGGGCGACGATCGCCTCGACCCGCTGGTGCGCGGCGTCGGTGGCGGTTTCGGCGCGGGCCAGCACGGCGCTGGAGTTGAAGATATTGAGGCCCTTGTTCTCCATGGCGCCCATGTTGAAATCGTTGACCGCCACGATCATGAAGATGTCGAGGTCATACTCGCGGCCGTAGGTTTCTTCGTCCCAGCGCATGGATTTTTTCAGGCTGGTCATGGCGTGCTGGCACTTGTCGATATTTTCCGGCTCGACGTAGATGCGCAGTGCCACTTCACGCTGGGTCATGGTGGTAAAGCTGTCTTCGACACACCACAGGTCACCGGCCACCAGCGCGAACAGGTAGGCGGGTTTCTTGAACGGGTCTTCCCAGGTCGCCCAGTGGCGGCCGTCTTCGCCGGGGCCGCTGGCAATCGGGTTGCCGTTGGAGAGCAGCACCGGGTAGCGGTGTTGCTCGGCGATCACCGTGGTGGTAAAGGTGCTCATCACGTCCGGGCGGTCGAGGTAATAGGTAATCTTGCGGAAGCCCTCGGCCTCGCACTGGGTGCAGAACATGCTGCCGGATTTGTACAGGCCTTCCAGGGCGGTGTTGGTTTCCGGGTGGATGCGCACGCTGGTGTCGACCGTGAAGGTCTCGCGGGTCGGATGCAGGGTCAGGTGGCTGTCCGTCAGCTGGTAGTCAGCCTCGCTCAGTTCCTGGTCGCCGAGGTTGACGGTCAGCAACTCCAGTTGCTGGCCGTCGAGTACCAGCGGCGGCAGGCCGGCGCCACGCTCGGGGTTACGGCGCATTACCAGCTGCGCGTGGACCAGGCTGTGGTCCTCGAACAACTCGAAGGTCAGGTGCGTCTCTTCGATCAGGTAGTCCGGCGCCTGATAGTCCTTCAGGTAAATCATCTTCGGTTGTTCGGTGCGCATGGGTGGCATCCTTCTACTGATGCACGGCGAGCTGGTAGGCCGTGTACTTACGAATATTGATAACGCCGGTGTCGAAGATCAGGTATTGGCCCTTGATCCCCAGCAGCGTGCCTTCGGCAATCGGGTTCTTGTCCAGGTTGAAGCTGACGATCTTGGCTGGATACTGCTCCACCGGGTAGCGGATTTCCAACGGTTCGAGGTCGGTTACCGGTTGGATGGCCTGCAGGCCGAAGCGTTCCTGCAATTGCAGCAGGCCATCGGCGCAGGAGGCGAACAACTCGTCGCGCACCTGCTTGAGGTCCACCGCCACCGCGTCGCCCTTGAGCAACGCACGCCAGTTGGTCTTGTCCGCCACCTGGCTGCGCAATACATCCTCGACAAACCCGGATTGCTGGCGCGTCGCCACGCGCATGATCGGCATCGCCTGGCTGGCGCCCTGGTCCAGCCAACGCGTCGGCAATTGGGTGGCACGGGTGATGCCGACCTTGATGCCCGACGAATTGGCCAGGTACACCACGTGGTCGGTCATGCAGAATGTCTCGCCCCAGCCCGGATCGCGGCAGGTGCCGGCGTCGTAATGGCAACGCTCGGGGCTCATGATGCACAGGTCACACTGGGCCAGCTTGGTCATGCACGGGTAGCAATAGCCCTGGCTGAAGCTGGTCTTGGTCTTGCGGCCGCAATGGCTGCAATGGATGGCGCCGAGGTATTCCAGGCGTACATGGGTGCCGATCAGGGGGTTGACCGGCACCTCGGTATCGCCCAGGCGAAACGCGTATTGAACGGTCGGCTCACCGAGTTGCGCCGACATTTTGCTGACTGCACCGCGACCAATTTCAATCAATGGATCGCATCCGACTTGAACAGGATGTTCGGCACGGTGGTCGACTTCGACTGGCATTCCTGCGGGCCCATGTAGCCGGTGCGCTGGTCTTCCGGCAGGTTCTGGATCTCCCAGGCGATCATGGCCTGCAGGGACAGCTCGCGCTGCTCGGCACTGAGCTTGCGGCCATCGGACCACTTGCCGATTTCCACGGCGAGCTTGAGGCTCGCGTAGATGTCCGGGGTGATGTTTTCGATCATTTCAGCAAAAGAGGACATAAGGCTCTTCCTTATCAAAGAGAGGATTTGCGACGGTTATACAAACCGCCGAGCAAACCGGTAAGGCAACCGATAACCAGGCCGCCGACATGGGCAGCGTTGGCGATTTCGCCGAAGCCGATCATCGACACCAGCCCCGACAGGCACAACACCAGCCACACCAGCATCATCACCAGCACCCCACGGGGCAAGCGATAGGCCGGGTTGGGCGAGAGCAGTTGAAAGATCCAGCAATGCCCGAGCAGGCCATACAGCACGCCGGACAGGCCACCGAACAGGCCGGGGCCACCGTAGGCATATTGCGCGTAGTTGGAGACCAGGCTGAACAACAGGGTCAGGCCCAGCAGGTTGATGCTGCCCTGGCGCACTTCGATACGCCGGCCCAACTCCCAGTACCACATGCCGTTCATGGCCAGGTGCAGGATGCCGAAGTGGATCAGCATCGGCGTGAACAGCCGCCACCATTGGCCGGAAGCCAACATGTCGGCGAACGGCGTGAACTGGATGTACTCGCCCATCACCCGGAACGGCAGGAAGGTCAGCCAGCTCATGGCCTGCAGGTTTTCCCCGAGCAAGGTCACGGCGCCGACGATGATGCTCGCCAGCAGCACCAGCGCCGTGACCGGGCTATGGCGCACTTGCTGGGCAAAGCCGGGACGCGTGACCGGTGCCTGTTCGGGAATATCCAGTTGCCGGTCCGGATCACCGGCCGGAAAGCGCTGGTACAGCACGCGCACGTCGTCACTGAGGGGCTCGGGCACCCACAACACCTGCTCGCCGGCTTCCTCGCTGACGCGATGAGGCACTTGCATGCGTTGCAGCAGTTTCACGAAACCGCCCAGGTCGACGCTCAACGGCAAGCGCAATACGGGCACGGCACTCATACAATCACCTCGGGTCGCTCAACGTCGACCCATACGAATTTACGCGGATCCAGGCGGGTTTCCTGGTCCAGCCGATACGCCACCAACTTGCCGTACAGCACTGCGCTGTAGTCCAGGCACGCCAGGTTCGGGCGGATCGGCGCCGGTTTGCCGCTGCGCCAGTAATGGCCGACGAACAGCAAGGGTTCGTCGGCGCCGTAGCGCAGCAGGGAGTTTTTTTCATGGGGCGACAATGGCGTGCGCGCCACCGGCTCCGGCAGTGCGTCGGGCTGGAACACGATGTCGCCGTAGGTCTTAGGGTCGTCTTCCCAGAACTTGGTGCGGAAGAACGAGCGCGTCAGGCCATCGCCACCGGTCAGCGTCAGGCCATCCGGCAGGCGCATATCGGTGCCGCGCAACAGGCGGTCGAAGGCGTTGCAGGCAAAACTGCCGGGCACGGCGGCGGCCTGCAGGAAGTGCTGGTCGATGCAGCCATCCGGGAACGTCGCGCGCAGCGGTTGGATAAAGCCGTCATCCCAGCACGCATGCACCACGCGGAAGCGCCCGGCATCGACAAACAGCGGCATGTCGTAGAACCAGGCGAGGAAGTCGTGCCAGTCGGCCGGGTGCTGCTCGAACTGGGTCAGGGTCTCGTGGATCAGCCGCTCATGCCGTGGGGTGTGCTCACGCACGAACTGCCTGCCACTGCCCGGCGGCGCCGGTGTGGCCCAACCCAGTGCATTGAACTCGTGGTTGCCCATGATGCACAGCGCCTGGCCGGCCTCGGCCATGTCGTGGACGATATGCAGCGCCTCGCGAATGCGTGGGCCACGGTCGATGATATCGCCGAGGAACACCGCCATGCGCGAAGGATGGCGCCAGGTGCCGCCCTGCTTGTGGTAACCCATCTGGTCGAGCAAGTGCTCAAGGGTATGAGCGCAACCGTGCACGTCACCAATCAGGTCGTAGCTACGCGCGGGATCGAGCATCAGTCGCCTCCACCCCCCAAGCGGCTGCCCCAGCCCAACTTGGTGCGGCACACTTCGTAGTAGTTGTGATCCAGCGGGTGGATCAAGCGCAACTTCTGCGCCTTCTTGCTCACGGTGATGGTGTCACCGGGGGCGCAGGTGAAATGGTTCTGCCCGTCGCAGGAGACTTGCGGGTAGATCTGCATGTCTTTGGACACCACGATTTTCAGCTCACTGTTGCCATCGACCACAATCGGTCGGCTGGACAACATATGGGGGTACATCGGCACGATCACAATGGCATCGAGCTTGGGGTGCATGATCGGGCCACCGGCCGACAGCGCATAGGCGGTGGAGCCGGTCGGGGTGGCGACGATCAGGCCGTCGGCCTTCTGGCTGCACACGAACTGGCCGTCGATATACAGCTCGAATTCGATCATCCGCGTGGACTTGCCGGGGTGCAGCACCACGTCATTGAGCGCATCGCCCTGGCCGATGGCTTCGCCGTGGCGGCGCACTTCGGCCTGCAGCAGGAAGCGGTTTTCCACCAGGTAATGGCCGTCGAGCACCTTGGCCACTTCGACTTCCAGCTCATCGGGGCGGATATCGGTGAGAAACCCCAGGCTGCCACGGTTGATCCCCAGCACCGGCACGTTATGCCGCGCCAGGGCCCGGGCCGCGCCGAGCAGGCTGCCGTCGCCGCCGACCACGATGACCATGTCGCAGACTTCGCCGAGCATCTTGCGCGAGGAGGTTTGCAGGCCGTGGCCGGGAAGGATTTCAGCGATGGTGTCTTCGAGGATCACATGCAGGTGGCGTTCCAGCAGGAATTTTTTCAGCCGGCGGACGGTGTCCAACACCTGGGTACTGCCCAGGCGACCGATAATGCCGATATTGCGAAAGTGCTCCATGGGGCTCCTGCGGGATTGGGGGGTGGGGCAAAAAAGAAACGATTATGGGCGAAAGGCCGGCTCAGGCAAAATCCTTTGTCGCCGTGAAGCCTTGATGACAACGGTTCTCAGCCCCCTGCGCAACGGTTAAAAGGCTATGCTCGGACCATGACTGTGTTCCCGGATTTGCACAACCTGCCCCGCCAGCTGCGCCACCCCGAGGTGCGCGACCTGGCGTGGGTGATGCTTGCCCCGCCGATGCTCGCGCAGACACCGTGGCCACAGCGCCACCCGCTGGCGGGCAGCGACTGGGTGCAGGCGCCCGACCTCCTTGAACACTGGCTACGTGCACTCGACCGGGACAGCCGTGCCTTGCAGCACTGGTTGAGCCTGTCACGCACCCGGCGCCTGGGCCTGTACTACGAACGCCTGTGGCAGTTCGCCGTGCAGCATGCACCGGGGGTAGAACTGCTCGCCGCCAACCTGCCGATCCGCCGCGCCGGGCACACCCTGGGCGAGCTGGACATGCTGCTGCGCGACCGTGATGGCGTGCACCACCTGGAACTGGCGATCAAACTCTACCTGGGCCCGCAGGACGGCAACGGCCAGGACACCGCGCAGTGGCTGGGCCCAGGCTGCCATGACCGACTGGACCGCAAGCTGGCGCACCTGGCCCAGCATCAACTGCCGATCTCGGCGCGGGCAGAAAGCCGCGAGGTGTTGGCGGCCCTGGATATTCAGCAGTTTGATGCGCACCTGTGGCTCGGCGGGTATTTGCTCTATCCCTGGCCTGGGCTGGCCGAACCGCCCCACGGCGCACACCCGCAGCATCTGCGCGGGCGCTGGTTGCATCAGCGGGACTGGCGGGATTTTGTCAGCGCCAGTGCGCCAGGTCGCTGGCAACCATTGCCCCGGCACGCGTGGCTGGCGCCGGCGCACTACCCGGCGGATGAAGTGTGGAGTGAAGCACAGATGCAGGCCTGGCTGGCAGACCTTGATCCGATGGCGCCTGCGCAGTTGCTGGTGCGCATGGTGCAGAACGGCGAGGATTGGGAGGAAGCCGAGCGCTTGTTCCTGGTGGCGGATCTTTGGCCGAATGTGCCGGGGGCTGGCTGATAGAGTGTGTGGTGTATGTGAGGGCCTCATCGGGGGCAAGCCCCCTCCCACACTGACTGCATTCCAAATGGGTGTACTCGATCAAATGTGGGAGGGGGCTTGCCCCCGATGGCTGTGGTACCGCCACTACACCTCATCGATATGCCGATAATCCAACTGCAACCCCACCGCCAGCTCCTGGGCGCGCCCCAGCCTGATCGGCCCGCGCTCGATATCCACCAGCAACCCCGCAGACGCCAATAACGGCAACCCACCGATGTCCTTGAGGCGCCCATCCGTGATCACCAGTACACGCTGCTGCTCGGCCGGATAACGCTTGCGCCGCGCCACCAGCCAATGCGCGGCCTCGGTCAGCGCCGCCAGCAACGGCGTACCACCGCCCGCGCCCAACTGATCCAGCCAGCCCGCCAGGCCTTTCGCTGCTTTCAAACCCTGTACCTGCCACTTCGGTGCCTGGCCGCTGGCAGTCAACAACGCCATGCGTGCCCGTTGCCGGTAGGCGTCGTCAAACAGCTGGGCGAGCAAGCCCTTGGCGTCGGTTAATGCACGATGCCGCCGCGTGGACGCCGACGCATCCACGATCACCAGCCACAACTCATGGGCCGAGCGGCTGCGCAGGTGGTAGCGCAGGTCTCCACGGGAGTGCGGCCGGCCGCCGAGCAAGGTGCCCGGCCAGTTGATCGAACCCTGCTGTGCGCCGCGTGCCTTGCCCTGCCTGCCGTTGTCCAGTCGCCCCGCCTTGGGCCGGGCATCCGCCCCCGCGCCAGGTCGGGGGCGAATGCCTAGGGCTTTTTTGGCCAGGCAGGCACGTCTCGGCGAGCGCCAGTGGGCAGTGCCGGTGCGGGCATATCGCCCCATTGGCCTTGGCCGGGCGAGGTGTCCGAGGGTGTCGGCGCCTGCCCTTGATTGGGTGGGCTGGCCGGTGGGGATTGCACCTGGCGACGGTGGCGCAAGGCAAATTCCGCCACTGCTTCGATGTCTTCTTCGGCAATGGTATCCGCGCCCCGCCACGCCGCGTGGGCCCGGGCGCCGCGCAGCCAGACCAGGTCGGCGCGCAAGCCGTCGACACCGGCAGCAAAGCAACGCTCGGTGATCTGCGCCAGGGCCTGATCATCCAGCTCGATACTGTCCAGCCGCGCCCGCGCCTGGGTACAGCGCTGGCGCAGCGCCGCCTGTTGCCCGGCCCACTGGGTGCAGAACGCGGCGGGGTCGCTGTCGAAATCCAGGCGCCGCCGGATAATCTGCCCGCGTTCGGCCGGCAGCGTCTGCCCGCTCAGCGCCACGTTGAAACCGAAGCGGTCCAGCAGCTGCGGGCGCAACTCGCCCTCCTCCGGGTTCATGGTGCCGATCAGCACAAAGCGCGCCGGGTGGCGATGGGAAATGCCGTCGCGTTCGATCAGGTTGGTGCCGCTGGCGGCGACGTCGAGTAACAGGTCCACCAGGTGATCGGGCAACAGGTTGACCTCGTCGACATACAGCACGCCGCCGTCGGCCTTGGCCAGCACCCCAGGGGAAAACTGCGCACGGCCTTCCCCCATCGCGGCATCCAGGTCCAGGGTACCCACCAGGCGCTCTTCGGTGGC
>NZ_JAFMZG010000039.1:0-22491 GCF_049132125.1 Pseudomonas sp. NFX5 | reverse complement strand
CTCCTAGTGGGGCTGCGAAGCAGCCCCAATAGGAGCGCTGCAGTGTGCCAGGTAGCTCCGGGACTATGTTTTTGGGGCCGCTTCGCAGCCCAGCGCGGGGCAAGCCCGCTCACCACAACAAGCCCGCCAGCCACAACAAGCCGCATCTCGCGTTCTAGCTGTCTTCTTCTATATCCAGCAACAGGTTTTCCAGCGCCTCGCGGTACGCCCCCGGCTCCTGCCACAGGCCACGCTGCTGGGCTTCGAGCATGCGCTCGGTCATGTCGCGCAACGCCGCGGGGTTGTGCTGCTGCACGAACGCGCGGGTGTCAGGGTCCAGCAGGTAGGCGTCAGCGAGCAACGCATATTGATGATCGTCGATCAGCGCCGTGGTGGCATCGAAGGCGAACAGATTGTCCACGGTCGCGGCCATTTCAAACGCACCTTTATAGCCATGGCGCTTCACGCCGTCGATCCACTTGGGGTTGGCGGCACGGGAACGGATCACCCGGTTCAGCTCTTCCTTCAAGGTGCGAATCCTGGGCAGGTCCGGCTGGCTATGGTCGCCGTGATAGCTGGCGGCCTTGTCGCCGCTCAGGGTTTCCACGGCGGCGAGCATGCCGCCCTGGAATTGGTAGTAGTCGTTGGAGTCGAGCAGGTCGTGCTCACGGTTATCCTGGTTCTGCAACACCGCCTGCACCTGGCTCAGGCGCTGGGCAAACTGCGTACGGGCGGCAGAGCCTTCGTCGGAGCCGCCATAGGCGTAGCCGCCCCAGTTCAGGTAGACCTCAGCCAGGTCCTCGCGGCTTTGCCACAGGCGCCCGTCAATGGCGCCCTGCACGCCGGCGCCATAGGCACCGGGCTTGGCCCCGAAGATACGCCAGCCGGCCTGTTTCGCCGCTGCTTCGTCATCCAACCCGGACGCCAGCAACGCCGCCCGCTCACTGCGCACCTTGGCGGCCAGCGGGTTCATGTCGTCCGGCTCATCCAGGGCCGCCACCGCCTGTACCGCCGCGTCGAACAGGCGGATCAGGTTGGCGAAGGCATCGCGGAAAAACCCGGACACGCGCAAGGTGACGTCCACGCGCGGGCGGTCCAACAGGCTGATGGGCAGGATTTCAAAATCATCCACCCGCTGACTGCCGGTGGCCCACACCGGCCGCACGCCCATCAGCGCCATGGCCTGGGCAATGTCGTCGCCACCGGTGCGCATGGTGGCCGTGCCCCACACCGACAGGCCGAGTTGGCGCAGGTGGTCGCCGTGGTCCTGCAGGTGCCGTTCAAGTATCAGGTTGGCGGACTGGAAGCCGATGCGCCACGCGGTGGTGGTGGGCAGGTTGCGCACGTCAACGGTGAAGAAATTGCGCCCGGTCGGCAGCACATCCAGGCGCCCCCGGCTCGGCGCGCCGCTTGGCCCAGCCGGCACAAAGCGCCCGCCGAGGGCCTCCAGCAAGCCGCGCATTTCCGCCGGGCCGCAGGCGTCCAGGCGTGGCGCCACGACGATGCGCAGGCTTTCGATCACCGCCTTCACTTCTTCCCAGCCGGGCTCTTCCAGCTGTTCCAGCGGCCCTTCCAACGCCTGCTCGATCATTCTCGCAGCGTACAGTTCCAGGCGCTCGCGGGTATCCCCGGCGGTGCGCCACTGCTGCCCATCGATCTTCTGCAACACTGCCGGGCGTCGCCCGGTCCAGGGCTCGGCCAGGGCACAGTCCAGGGGGTCAAAACCCAGCGCGAACGCCTTGGCCAACACGCGCAGCAGGCTCGATTGCGGGCCACGGCCGTCGCCCCGCGGGATGCGCAGCAAGGCCAGCAAGGTGTCGATGCGCAAGCGGCCCACGGGGGACTCGCCAAAGATGTGCAGGCCGTCGCGGATCTGCGACTCCTTCAAGTCGCACAGGTAGGTGTCGAGGCGCGGCAGCCAGATAGCGGCATCGGCGTCGCCATCCAGTTCAAGCTCCTGATCGATGCGGGTCTCACGCACCAGCTTGAGGATGTCTTTTTGCAGCTCGCGGGCCCGGCGTGGGTCGAGCAGTTGGGCTTCGTAATATTCGTCCGCCAACAGCTCAAGGTCCCGCAGCGGCCCGTAGGTTTCGGCGCGGGTCAGCGGCGGCATCAGGTGGTCGATGATCACCGCCTGGGTGCGCCGCTTGGCCTGGGCGCCCTCGCCCGGGTCGTTGACGATAAACGGGTAGATGTTCGGCAGCGGCCCCAGCAGCGCATCCGGCCAGCAGTTTTCCGAGAGCCCCACGCCCTTGCCCGGCAGCCATTCGAGGTTGCCGTGCTTGCCCACATGGATCACGCCATGGGCGCCGTAGGTGTAGCGTAACCAGAAGTAGAACGCCAGGTAGCCATGGGGCGGCACCAGGTCCGGGTCGTGGTACACCGCGCTGGCATCCACCTGGTAACCCCGGGCCGGCTGGATGCCGACGAAGGTCTGGCCCAGGCGCAGGCCGGCGATCATCAGGCGGCCGTCGCGGAACATTGGATCGTTGTGCGGGGCGCCCCATCGCTCCAGCACCGCCTGGCGGTTGGATTCAGGCAAGCGCTTGAACATCGCCTCGTAGTCGTCCAGGCCGAGGCTTTGATGACAGGGGCGCAGGTCGAGGCTGTCGAGGTCGTTGGTGACGCCGCCGAGCAGCTCATGGATCAGCGCGGTACCGCTTTCGGGCAGTTGCTCCGGCACCGGATAACCTTCGGCCTGCAGGGCGCGCAGGATATTCAGCGCGGCGGCCGGGGTGTCCAGGCCTACGCCATTGCCGATGCGACCGTCGCGGGTCGGGTAGTTGGCAAGGATCAGGGCGATGCGTTTATCCCCATTCGGCACCCGTGCCAGCTCGACCCAACGGCGCGCCAGCTCGGCGACGAAATCCATGCGTTCGGGCGCTGCGCGGTAGCACACCACGTCCGACTGGCTGCGCTCGCTGCGCCAGGCCAGATCCTTGAAGCTGATCGGCCGGCTGATAATGCGCCCGTCCAACTCGGGCAAGGCAATGTGCATCGCCAGGTCGCGCGGGCCCAGGCCTTGCTCGCTGGCCTGCCAGCCCGGCTGGTTATCCTGGGCGCAGATCGCCTGGATCACCGGGATATTGCGGCGAAACGGCCGCAGATGCGGGGCTTCGGGGCTGGATTGGGCAAAACCAGTGGTGTTCAGGATCACCGCCGCGCCGACCTCATCCAGCAGGTCCTCGACCACCCTCAGGCAGCCGGGCTCTTTCAAACTGGCCACCGCCATCGGCAACGGGTTAAGGCCCGCCGCCTGCAAGCGCTGGCAGAACACATCGATAAAACCGGTATTGGCCGCCTGCAGGTGGGAGCGGTAGAACAGCACCGCCGCCACGGGCCAATCTGCGTGCCAATCGGTCTGCCAGTCATTGAGGCGAGGGTTGGCTTTGTGCGGGTGATAGATCGCGGTGCGCGGCAAGGTCTGCGGCTCGGCCCACGGGTAATCGCGGTCCAGGTAGCCGCTGGCCAGGCAGCGGAAAAAATCCAGCGCGTTAGCGAGCCCGCCCTGGCGCAGGAAGTGCCACAGGCGGTCGCGCTGTTCGGCACTCACCGTGCTCAGGCCGCTGAGTTCCGGGTCCGGGCGGTCATCCCCCGGCACCAGGATCAGCGTAACGCCACGCTCGGCCAGCTCCACCAGGCGCTCGATACCGTAGCGCCAATAACCGATGCCGCCGTGCAGGGAAATCAGGATGACCTTGGCGTGGCGCAGCACCTCGTCGACATACAAATCGACCGAGGCGTGGTTCTGCACCTGCATCGGGTTGGCCAGGCGCAGGCTGGGGTAATCCTCGGGCAACTGCTGGGCGGCTTCGGCCAGCAGCGCCAGGCTGGAATCGCCGCTGCACAGGATCACCAGTTCGGCGGGAGTTTGGCCAAGGTCGGCAATATTGTCGTCCGCGACGAAACCACCGGGCTGAGTCCTGAGCAGGTGCATGGGTTAAACGCTGAGGGCAGCGCGCAGTTGCGCTTCGAGGCCCGCCGCGTCCAGCGCCTGGCCGATCAGCACCAGCCGCGTGATGCGCGCTTCGTCGGCGCCCCAGGCACGGTCGAAGTGCTTGTCGAAACGCGTACCCACACCCTGGATCAGCAGGCGCATCGGCTTGTTCGGGATGGCGGCGAAGCCCTTGACCCGCAGGATGCCGTGCTGAACCACCAATTGGTTCAGGGCGTCGAGCAGCAGCGCTTCGTCGGCTTGGGGCAGGTCGATGGAGATGGAATCGAAGGCGTCGTGATCATGCTCGTCTTCACCTTCGTGGTGATGATCGTGGTGGCTATGGCGAGCGTCGATATGTTCTTCGGACCCCGCGCCCAGGCCGATCAATACGTCCAACGGCAGGCGACCGCTGCTGGCTTCGATGATCTTCACCGCTGGTGGCAGTTCTTCGGCGACTTCCAGGCGCACACGGGCCAGGTCTTCGGCGCTGATCAGGTCGGATTTGTTGAGGATCACCAGGTCGGCGCTGGCCAACTGGTCGGCAAACAGCTCGTGCAGCGGCGATTCATGGTCCAGGTTCGGGTCGAGCTTGCGCTGGGCGTCGACCTGATCCGGGAACGCGGCAAAGGTGCCGGCGGCCACGGCCGGGCTGTCGACCACGGTGATGACCGCATCAACCGTGCAGGCGCTGCGGATTTCCGGCCACTGGAAGGCCTGCACCAAGGGTTTTGGCAGGGCCAGGCCCGAGGTTTCGATAAGGATATGGTCGAGGTCGCCGCGACGGGCGACCAGTTCGCGCATCACCGGGAAGAACTCTTCCTGCACCGTGCAGCACAGGCAGCCGTTGGCCAGCTCGTACACGCGACCGTTGGCCTCTTCTTCGGTGCAACCGATGGCGCACTGCTTGAGGATCTCACCGTCGATGCCCAGCTCGCCGAATTCGTTGACGATCACCGCAATACGACGGCCCTGGGCGTTGTCGAGCATATGGCGCAGCAAGGTGGTCTTGCCCGAGCCGAGGAAGCCGGTAACGATGGTGACGGGAAGTTTGGCCAGTGTTTTCATCGGATGCCCTTTGGGGCGGGCATACGGGACGATAGGCCCTGCGGCGGCGCGCAGCAGCAGCAGATTTCGTCACCGGATCACCCCGCCCGGTTGAATTGGAAAATCGGTGGCGAGGCAGGTCTCCTGGCTTGGGGCTTGCGGGTCTTGCGACCGGCGCCGACTGCGCCTTCCCGCCGCAGTGGCAGTGGCGTGGCAGTCAGATAAACCCTTCACAGTTGCGGGGGCAGCCGCGGCTTGGACCGCGTTCCCTTCTTAGCTTCGGCCTGGGCCGAAGAACCTCGAGGGTGCAAGGCTACAGGGGCTCGCCGCATTTGACTACCGTCCCCGGCCCATGCTCTCCTACACATCTTGTTTCGGGTGCCCTTCACAGGGTGAAACGGGAAACCGGTGAGTCATGGCGTCATGACGAGTCCGGTGCTGCCCCCGCAACGGTAAGCGAGTGAAGCGTCAGATCCACTGTGCCTGTACGGCATGGGAAGGCGACGTTTTATAGACCCAGTGTCCCTCGCAAGCCCGGAGACCGGCCCGAATAACATCGAATAACAAACCCGCGGTGGGCGGGCGCTGTTAAAACCCTGCGTGCCTGGCTCGCGGGGTTTGCATGCGCTCGTGTCACCCTGACACCTGAAAGGGACGCGCCATGTCGATCGTCAGCAGCACCTCGCACACCGCCAGCAGCTCCGCCACCCTCAGCCAACGCCTGACCGCCGCCATCGGCGCGTCGATCCTTGGCGCGTGCCTGGTGTATTTCGCCGGTTTCTCGCACATCGAGGCGGTGCACAACGCGGCCCACGATACCCGCCACAGCGCCGCGTTCCCGTGCCACTGAGGCCTGCCGACATGATCAAGCGTATTGCGCAAACCGCAGGGTTCACCGGCTTGCTGGCCGCCCTGCTGCTGACCCTGCTGCAAAGCTTCTGGGTCGCTCCGCTGATTCTGCAGGCGGAAACCTTTGAAAAGGCCCCGGCCGCGACTGAAGTGGCCCATGAGCATGCTGCTGGCGCCGCCGCACACACCCACGACGCCGAAGCCTGGGAGCCCGAAGACGGCTGGCAGCGTGTGCTGTCGACCACCGGCGGCAACCTGGTGGTGGCCGTCGGCTTCGCCCTGATGCTGGCCGGCCTCTACACCCTGCGCGCACCGACCCGCACGGCCCAAGGCTTGCTGTGGGGCCTGGCCGGCTACGCGACTTTTGTGCTGGCGCCCACCCTGGGTCTGCCACCGGAGCTGCCGGGCACTGCCGCCGCCGACCTGGCACAACGGCAGATCTGGTGGATCGGCACTGCTGCTTCCACGGCGGCCGGGATTGCGCTGATCGTGTTTGGTCGCAACTGGCTGCTGAAAGTCTTGGGCGCGGCGATCCTCGTGGTGCCGCATGTGATCGGTGCACCGCAGCCGGAAACCCATTCGATGCTGGCGCCGGAAGCCCTCGAAGCGCAGTTCAAGATCGCTTCGCAGTTGACCAACGTGGTGTTCTGGCTGGCCCTGGGCCTGATCAGCGCCTGGCTGTTCCGCCGCAACCGCGACGATCAATACTCGGCATGACCCTGGTGGTCGGCCTGGGTTGCCAGCGGGGTTGTGATGTAGACACCCTGCTGGGCCTGTTCGACAGCGCCCTGGCCGAGGGCGGGGTCGAGCGCCAGCGTGTCACCGCACTGGCCAGCATCGACCGTAAACAGAACGAGCCAGGGTTACTCGCCCTGGCCCGACTGCTCGACCTGCCCTTGCAGTGCTTCAGCGCCGGGCAACTGGCCGTTTACGAAGCCCGGCTGAGCCACAAATCGGCGGTCGCGTTTGCCCATACCGGCTGTTACGGCGTCGCCGAAAGTGCCGCCCTGGCCCTGGCCGAACAGCTCTGCGGCGGCCCTGCCCGCTTGTTGATCACCCGCCAGAAAACCGCCCAGGCCACCTTTGCATTGGCCTGCGCCGGCTAAAATCCCGATAATCGCCCTTCCCGATCATGAGCAATCTTCATGCTCGCCCGTTTTTCCACAGGAATTCTCCATGACCATCTACTTCATCGGCGCCGGCCCCGGCGATCCGGAATTGATCACCGTCAAAGGCCAACGCCTGATCCGCAGTTGCCCGGTGATCATCTATGCCGGCTCACTGGTGCCGGCGGCGGTGCTGGAAGGTCATCAGGCGCAACAAGTGGTCAACAGCGCTGAACTGCACCTGGAACAGATCATCCAACTGCTCAAGACCGCCCACGCCAACGGCCAGGATGTGGCCCGCGTGCACTCCGGAGACCCGAGCCTGTATGGCGCGATTGGCGAGCAGATCCGTTACCTGCGCGAGTCGGGCATCCCCTTCCAGATCATTCCTGGCGTCACCGCAGTGGCCGCCTGCGCAGCGTTGCTGGAGACCGAACTGACCCTGCCGGACATCGCCCAAAGCGTGATCCTGACCCGCTACGCCGATAAAACCCGCATGCCGACCGGAGAGGACTTCGACAGCCTGGCCCGGCATGGCACCACCATGGCGATTCATCTGGGGGTCAACCATTTGGAGAAGATCGTCGCCGAACTGCTGCCGCACTATGGCGCAGACTGCCCGATTGCCGTGGTGCACCGGGCGACATGGCCGGATCAGGATTGGGCCGTCGGCACACTCAGCGATATTGCCGACAAAGTCGCCGCCAAGGGCTTTCGGCGTACGGCGTTGATTGTGGTGGGGCGAGTACTGGCGAGTGACAGTTTCAGTGAGTCGTCGTTGTATCGGGCGGGGCATGCGCACCTTTATCGGCCTTGATTATTTACTTTAAAAAATCAAAGCAATCCATTGATTTTAATAGCTAAACACAAAAAAATGTGGGACGGGGCTTGCCCCCGATGGCGGTGTGTCAGCCTGCTCATGAGTCGACTGAGGCACCGCTATCGGGGGCAAGCCCCCTCCCACATTTGACCTTACTTGTCAGGGAGATAGAGTCAACATTCGAAATTGATTTTTTAATTCACAAATCATCAGCAACATGCTGATTTAACTGAATAAATGCAAAAAAATTTGGGAGGGGGCTGGCCCCCGATGACGGTGTGTCAGCCTGCTCATGAGTCGACTGAGGCACCGCTATCGGGAGCAAGCCCCCTCCCACACTTAATCTTACTTGTTAGATAGATGGCATAACTGCTTGAATTTTAATAATAAAAAACGGCGCTCACGGGCGCCGTTTTTTGTTCGCAGTGAACGCCTTACTCAGTAGTAGGCGTTTTCTTTCTGCGTGTGGTCTGTCACGTCACGGACGCCCTTGAGCTCCGGAATACGCTCGAGCAAGGTCCGCTCGATGCCCTCGCGCAGGGTCACGTCTGCCTGGCCGCAGCCCTGGCAGCCGCCGCCGAACTTCAATACGGCAATGCCGTCATCGACGACGTCGATCAGGCTGACCTGACCACCGTGGCTCGCGAGCCCCGGGTTGATCTCGGTTTGCAGGTAGTAGTTGATGCGCTCGTTGACCGGGCTGTCGGCATTGACATTAGGCACCTTGGCGTTGGGCGCCTTGATGGTCAATTGGCCGCCCATGCGGTCGGTGGCGTAGTCGACCACGGCATCGTCCAGGAAGGCTTCGCTGAAGTTGTCGATATACGCGGTGAAGCTTTTCAGCCCCAGGGCGGTGTCTTCAGGTTTCTCTTCACCGGGCTTGCAGTAGGCGATGCACGTCTCGGCGTACTGGGTGCCAGGCTGGGTGATAAAGACGCGGATGCCGATTCCCGGGGTGTTCTGCTTGGACAGCAGGTCAGCCAGGTAATCGTGGGCGGCGTCGGTAATGGTTATGGCAGTCATGGAAACTCCTCACAGGCTTGCCGGCAGTTTACGCCAAAATATTACGCAGGTACAAAGTCCGAGTAATTTTGTCGGAAAAGACGCTGGCCTCTGTCAGAGGTTTTCATAACGGTTCATATCCAGCACCCCTTCTTCCACCGGCGTCGTCTCGCGGATGTACTGGGACAAATCGTGGAAATACTGCCAGAACAACGGGTGGCTGCGGCGCACACCCCAGCGGTCGACAATTTTCTCAAAGCGATTGGCGTCCTTGGCCCGCTCCATTTCGGCGACGAATTCGGGCACCTCCTGGGCAGGGATGTTGAACATGAAGTTCGGGTAACTGCTGAGCACTCCAGGGTAAAGGGTCAGCGTGTCCAGGCCCGGCTGATAGCGATAAGCCTCACCCAGCAGAAATGCCACGTTACTGTGGGCGCGATTGCGCAGCAGGCTGTAGACCACGCGCTTACCGCTGGCGGTTTCGACGCGCAGCATCGTCGCTTCAGGTAACTGGTCAATCACCTTGAGCCCCGCCGCCGGGCGTGAAGTCAGGCGGCTGAGCGCCTGTTCGGCGTCCTGCAGCGCCGGGTCGATACCGTCGCGCGAACAAAACGCGCCCCCGCAACGGTTGATCGGATCCGGGCTGGCATTCAGGTCACCGTAGCGGGCAAGCAACTGGTTGGCGAAGTCGCGCTTGGGGTCCTTTTTATCCAGGTGCAAGGCGGTAGGCGTGTCGTCGTCGATGGCTTCGTAATCCAGCCACAGCTTGATCTTGCCGCTGTTCTGGTACCAATCATCCATAAAGGCATCGCGGCTATCGGCCGGCATCAGGCGCAGGAAGTTCTGCTCGGCACCGTTGCGGATCAGGTCGAAGTACAGCCGGGTCTGGGCCTGGTGCGATACGTTGCCGAACACATCGAAATTGACCACCAGTTGGTAGTAGGTGCGTTCGAGCAACGGATAGTCGAACAACCACAGTGTCTGCGGGACTTCACCGATCAGGCCCTTATTCACCGAGGCGCTGTCGAAATGACGGAAGATGCTTAACAGGGCGTTGTCATTGCCGGCCCACAGGGTCGACCAACTGGGCGCCGGCAACTCGGCATAGCTGTCTCGCCGCAGGGCTTCGTACTGGTTGCGCTTATCGCGGTATTCGAGCCACAGGCTGAGCACACTGCCCACGTCGTCATTCTGCCCTGGCATCGCCAGCAACGGCGTGGCCTGGCCGCGATAGCGGGCATCGGTGATGTACAGGTCGTGGTCGGGCGCCTGGAACAACGCCCAGAAATTGTCGCGGATCACGTCCGTGGCAATTTGCCCGCGGCACACCGGCCCGCGAATAAACGTGCGCACAAAGTATTCGGCGTTATCCAGCATGAACTGGTAACGCGCCTGGGCCGGAATCGCCTCGAACGTCTCGAAAGGGTTGGCCCGCCGGCCGGGACCGTAGCCGGGCAAGGCGCTGACCTGCCAGTCGCCGCTGTAGAACAGGGCTTTGACCCGCGCCATTTTTTCCGCGCTGAGGGGGTAGGTGATATGGGTCTTGTGGACGATCACCCCTTCCACCGGCCACAGACGGTAGTACACGCGGGTGCCGGGATCGTCATTGGGGCGGCGGGTATTGATCAGGTCAATCGGCTGGCCGCTGGGGGTACGCGAGCGCACCCACTGGAAGAAATGCCCAGGCTCACCGTCTTCGAAATACAGATGCGCAATGAACAGATGCTCGAACAACCAACGGGCCACCAGGCTTTCCCGTGCGCCGGGGGCGTTGAGCAGGTTCTCCCATTGCAGCACCTGTGCGGCTTCACGGGCGCTGGGGGCCACGCCCTGCTGGTCAATCGGTGCACCGGAGGCCAGCCAGCGCTGCAGGGTCTGGTACTGCTGGTCGCTCAGGCCGGTGACCGCCAACGGCATGCCCTCCTTGGGATGAGCACCGGCATAGGCGTTGAACTCGCCGGGCGTGGCGCACATGTTTTCGCGGTTCAGGCCCAATACGATCTCTTCGGGCAACCTGGCATTGGGCTTCAGCGCTGCGGTATGCCCCAGCTCCAGCATGCGCGCCATCAACGCGGCCTGGCTGCCCTGGGCGTCGAGTACCGAATAAAAGCCCTTCTGCTGCCAGGCCTGCTTGCCGAAGGCATCATAGAACAAGCGCGTGGTGGGTGTGGCCTGGCTGCGCTCGCCGTCGTAGACCGGCACTTTGGTCGCACCGCGCGCCGCACCCTCGGCACTGCCCAGGTTGAGCTGGCACGCGGAGTCATAGCACGCATGGCAGGCCACGCATTTCTCGGTGAAGATCGGCTGGATGTCGCGGGTATACGAGATCGCCGGAGCGGGACCTTCTGCCAGAGCGCTGCTGGCTATCAATGCCAGGACGGCGCTGACGATAAGACGAAGTGACATGTATCCGGTCCCGATTCAATGCGTGCGGTTTAAAGTGGCGGTGATTCTACCGGGCCATGCACCCGCTCAACATGAGCGATATTCATGCAAAACCCCGGCATGCCGCAAATCCGCACAGGTTTGTTATGATCCACGCCCTCCGTAATGCCTGACCAGAGTAGTCCCATGTCCGATCGTAGCGCTCGTCTGCAAGCCCTTCACCACGCCCTCAAGGAACGCATCCTGATCCTCGACGGCGGCATGGGCACGATGATCCAGAGCTATAAACTGGAAGAACACGACTACCGCGGCAAACGCTTCGCCGACTGGCCGAGCGACGTCAAGGGCAACAACGACCTGCTGGTGCTCACCCGCCCGGACGTGATCGGCGGGATCGAGAAGGCCTACCTGGATGCCGGTGCGGACATCCTCGAAACCAACACCTTCAACGCCACCCGCATCTCCATGGCCGACTACGGCATGGAAGAACTGGCCTATGAACTGAACGTCGAAGGCGCACGCCTGGCGCGCAGGATCGCCGATGCCAAGACCGCCGAGAACCCGGCCAAGCCGCGTTTCGTCGCCGGCGTCCTCGGCCCGACCAGCCGCACCTGCTCGCTGTCGCCCGATGTGAACAACCCTGGCTACCGCAACGTCACCTTCGATGAACTGGTGGAGAACTACACCGAGGCCACCAAGGGCCTGATCGAAGGCGGCGCCGACCTGATCCTGATCGAGACCATCTTCGACACCCTCAACGCCAAGGCCGCGATCTTCGCCGTGCAGGGTGTGTTCGAAGCACTCGGTATCGAATTGCCGATCATGATCTCCGGCACCATCACCGACGCCTCCGGCCGCACCCTGTCGGGCCAGACCACCGAAGCCTTCTGGAACTCGGTGGCCCACGCCAAGCCGATTTCCGTGGGCCTGAACTGCGCCCTCGGCGCCAGCGAGCTGCGCCCTTACCTGGAAGAGCTGTCCAACAAAGCCAACACCCATGTGTCCGCGCACCCCAACGCCGGCCTGCCCAATGAATTCGGCGAGTACGACGAATTGCCGTCGGAAACCGCCAAGGTCATCGAAGAATTCGCCCAGAGCGGCTTCCTCAATATCGTCGGCGGCTGCTGCGGCACCACCCCGGGCCATATCGAAGCCATCGCCAAGGCCGTGGCCGGCTACGCGCCGCGCCCGATCCCGGACATCCCCAAGGCTTGCCGCCTGTCGGGCCTGGAGCCGTTCACCATTGATCGCAGCTCCTTGTTCGTCAACGTCGGCGAGCGCACCAACATCACCGGTTCTGCGCGTTTCGCCCGCCTGATCCGCGAGGACAACTACACCGAAGCCCTGGAAGTCGCCCTGCAACAGGTGGAAGCCGGCGCCCAGGTGATCGACATCAACATGGACGAGGGCATGCTCGATTCGAAGAAGGCCATGGTGACCTTCCTCAATCTGATTGCCGGCGAGCCGGACATCTCCCGCGTACCGATCATGATCGACTCCTCCAAGTGGGAAGTGATCGAAGCCGGCCTCAAGTGCATCCAGGGCAAGGGCATCGTCAACTCCATCAGCATGAAGGAAGGCGTCGAGCAGTTCATTCACCACGCCAAGCTGTGCAAACGCTACGGCGCCGCCGTGGTGGTGATGGCCTTCGACGAGGCCGGCCAGGCCGACACCGAAGCGCGCAAGAAGGAAATCTGCAAGCGCTCCTACGACATCCTGGTGGATGAAGTCGGCTTCCCACCGGAAGACATCATCTTCGACCCGAACATCTTCGCAGTCGCCACCGGCATCGAAGAGCACAACAACTACGCCGTCGATTTCATCAACGCCTGTGCCTATATCCGCGACGAGCTGCCGTATGCGCTGACCTCCGGTGGCGTGTCCAACGTGTCGTTCTCGTTCCGCGGCAACAACCCGGTGCGGGAGGCGATCCACTCGGTGTTCCTGCTGTATGCGATCCGCAACGGCCTGACCATGGGCATCGTCAACGCCGGCCAGCTGGAGATCTATGACCAGATCCCGGCCGAGCTGCGCGATGCCGTGGAAGACGTGGTGCTCAACCGCACCCCGGAAGGCACCGACGCCCTCCTCGCCATCGCCGACAAGTACAAGGGCGACGGCAGCGTAAAAGAAGCCGAAACCGAAGAGTGGCGCGGCTGGCCGGTCAACAAGCGCCTGGAACACGCGCTGGTCAAGGGCATCACCACCCACATCGTCGAAGACACCGAAGAATCGCGGCTGTCGTTCGCCCGCCCGATCGAAGTGATCGAAGGCCCGCTGATGTCCGGCATGAACATCGTTGGCGACCTGTTCGGCGCCGGCAAGATGTTCCTGCCCCAGGTGGTGAAATCCGCCCGCGTGATGAAGCAGGCCGTGGCCCACTTGATCCCGTTCATCGAGCTGGAAAAAGGCGACAAGCCGGAAGCCAAGGGCAAGATCCTGATGGCCACGGTGAAGGGCGACGTGCATGACATCGGCAAGAACATCGTCGGCGTGGTGCTCGGCTGCAACGGCTATGACATCGTCGACCTCGGCGTGATGGTGCCGGCGGAGAAGATCCTGCAGGTGGCCAAGGAGCAGAAGTGCGACATTATCGGGCTGTCCGGCCTGATCACGCCGTCCCTGGACGAGATGGTGCATGTGGCCCGCGAGATGCAGCGCCAGGACTTCCACCTGCCGCTGATGATCGGCGGCGCGACCACCTCCAAGGCGCACACGGCGGTGAAGATCGAGCCCAAGTACAGCAACGACGCGGTGATCTACGTCACCGACGCCTCCCGTGCGGTGGGCGTGGCCACGCAGTTGCTGTCCAAGGAATTGAAGGCCGGCTTCGTCGAGAAGACCCGCCTGGAATACATCGACGTGCGTGAACGCACCTCCAACCGCAGCGCGCGCACCGAGCGCCTGAGCTACCCGGCGGCCATCGCCAAGAAGCCGCAGTTCGACTGGAACAGCTACACGCCGGTCAAGCCCACCTTCACCGGTTCCAGGGTGCTGGACAATATCGACCTCAACGTCCTGGCCGAGTACATCGATTGGACCCCGTTCTTTATCTCCTGGGACCTGGCCGGCAAGTTCCCGCGCATCCTGACCGATGAAGTGGTGGGTGAAGCCGCCACCGCGCTGTATGCCGACGCCCAGGAAATGCTCAGGAAACTGATCGACGAAAAACTCATCAGCGCCCGTGCAGTGTTCGGTTTCTGGCCGACCAACCAGGTGCAGGACGATGACCTGGAAGTCTACGGTGAAGACGGCCAGCCGATTGCCAAACTGCACCACCTGCGCCAGCAGATCATCAAGACCGACGGCAAGCCGAACTTCTCCCTGGCCGACTTCGTCGCGCCCAAGGACAGCGGCGTGACCGACTACATCGGTGGCTTCATCACCACCGCCGGCATCGGCGCCGAGGAAGTGGCCAAGGCCTACCAGGACGCGGGCGACGACTACAACTCGATCATGGTCAAGGCCCTGGCCGACCGCCTGGCCGAGGCCTGTGCCGAGTGGCTGCACCAGCAGGTGCGCAAGGAACACTGGGGCTACGCCAAGGACGAGCAACTGGACAACGAAGCGCTGATCAAGGAGCAGTACAGCGGTATCCGCCCTGCCCCCGGTTACCCGGCGTGCCCGGACCACACCGAGAAAGCCCAGTTGTTCCACCTGCTCGACCCCGAGGCCCGCGAAATGCACGCTGGGCGCAGCGGCGTGTTCCTCACCGAGCACTACGCGATGTTCCCGGCGGCGGCGGTCAGCGGCTGGTACTTCGCCCACCCGCAGGCGCAGTACTTTGCCGTGGGCAAGGTCGACAAGGACCAGGTGACCAGCTACACCGCGCGCAAGGGCCAGGACCTGGCCGTGACCGAGCGCTGGCTGGCGCCGAACCTGGGCTACGACAACTAAGCCGGCCTGGATTGTCTATGCTGTCCCTCACACACCTTGTGTCGAGGGATGTATGGACGATCCGGTCAACAACAAGCCGCCGACCTTCTGGCAGATGCTCCACAGCGTCATGGCCGCCGCCTTTGGCGTGCAGAGCGGCAAGAATCGCGCCCGCGACTTCACCCACGGCAAGCCCAGCCACTTCGTGATCCTGGGCATTCTGTTCACGGCGGTGTTCGCCTTGACGCTGTTCGGCATCGTCAAGCTGGTGCTGCACCTCGCCGGCGTCTAGCGCAGCAGCAGGTGCAGGCTGAACGGGTAACGATAGGACACGGGCTTGCCCTGGGCGGACAACGCGCGGAAATCCACCGAGGGTGTCGGCCCCAACAAGCGCCGCGCCTGGCCGGCATCGATCAATTGGAATAGCGCCAACTGCCGGTCGCGTCCGCCATAGGCGCCAATGTCCAGGCCCTTGGCATCGTCATGGACCAACACCATGGCCCAGCCGCCCACGGTGAAATGCCCGGCGACCAGGGACGACAAGCGTCCATCCAGGCGTGCCTGCAGGATCTCCGGCGAGCTGTTGAGCGCGCTGAACAGCACGTCCCTGCCCGGTAACCGCCCACTGCCCTGCAGCGCCTGCATGGCGCCCAGCGCCATCTGATCGTTGGCCGACCACACCAGCGCCGTCTGCGGGTAGCGCTTGAACAGTTGCTTCGCTTGTTCGAAGGCGCGTTCGCGGTTCCATTCGCCGTAGACCAACTGACGCAGGCGCACCTCGGGATGCTCGGCCAGCGCCCGACGCATGCCGCGCTCACGCAATTGCGCCCCCGGGGTGGACTTGGTCCCGGAAAACGCCAACAGGTCGAGGGGCTCGCCCGGCGCAACCGGACCGTGCTGGCGCAACAGATCACGGAGCATCAGGTAGCCAGCCTGTTCATCGTCAGCCACCAGGCTGCCGATCAAACGGATGCCACGGCGGGTTCCCAGCAATTGCGCCTGATCGGAGGTCAGCGCGCTGTTCACCAGCAGCAGCTTGACGCCACTTCCCTCGGCCATGCGCAGGATCTGCGGTGCAACGTACTGCTCATTCACCAGCACCAGGTAATCAGGCCGCTGGCTGCCTTGCAGCACCTCACGCGCCTGGGCCAGCGTGTTGCCGGCATCACGCTCGCCATAACGCACGCGCAAGTCCAGGCCGAGGTCCTTGGCGGCGGCCTGCATGAATTGCGCATAGCTGACCCAGAAGGTTTCCGTCGACATGCCCGGATTGAGAAACACCACCGACGTTGCATGAGCCATCGCCCCACACGTCGATCCCAGCAACCAGACACACGTAATCAACACCTTCAACATGGATGCTTGAGCCTCGAAAATAGGCCGCCATGATAGTGGCAATGCCTGAACCAATCGAGGCTCAATCAACGTCCTTTATTGGTGGCTGACCCAGAATACGGCCGTTCCCACCACCAGAATGATCAGGAACAGAATGGCCCAGGCATCAACGGTACTGTCAGGTTTACGGGCTTTGGTCGGATTGCTCATTGCATCGCCTCTTGTCGGTTTTATAGGTGATTGCACTCAAACACGCTCACAGTAAAGTTCACGATTGCCCGCATGACAAATGTGGGTATCACGATAACCCTTCTCATTAGTCATTTTGGTTATGTGCATATACTCAAACATCACTTTTGCGCATAAACGCAAACTGGTATCGTGCGCCGGCTCCGTTGGGAGTGCGCGGCCGTGCGCGCAGATTTGCCGAGAACAGGACCTATATGTACGTATACGACGAATACGATCAGCGCATCATCGAGGACCGCGTCAAGCAGTTCCGTGATCAGACCCGACGCTACCTAGCAGGTGAACTGAGCGAAGAAGAGTTCCGCCCTCTGCGCCTGCAAAATGGCCTTTATGTCCAGCGCTTTGCGCCGATGCTGCGGGTGGCCGTGCCTTATGGCCAACTGACTTCGCGCCAGACCCGCATGATGGCCAAGATTGCCCGCGACTTCGACAAAGGCTATGCCCACATCAGTACCCGCCAGAACGTGCAGTTCAACTGGCCGGCCCTGGAAGATGTGCCGGACATCCTGGCTGAACTGGCCACCGTGCAGATGCACGCCATCCAGACCAGCGGTAACTGCCTGCGCAACGTGACCACCGACCAATTCGCCGGGGTTGCCGCCGACGAGCTGATCGACCCACGCCCGTGGTGTGAAATCGTCCGCCAGTGGACCACCTTCCACCCCGAATTCGCCTACCTGCCGCGCAAGTTCAAGATCGCCATCAATGGCTCGACCTCGGACCGTGCCGCCATCGAAGTACACGATATCGGCCTGGAGCCGGTGTACAACGCGGCCGGCGAGCTGGGTTTCCGTGTCCTGGTGGGTGGCGGCCTGGGCCGTACCCCGGTGGTGGGTGCGTTCATCAACGAGTTCCTGCCATGGCAGGACCTGCTGAGCTACCTCGACGCCATCCTGCGCGTCTACAACCGCTACGGCCGTCGTGACAACAAATACAAGGCGCGGATCAAGATCCTCGTCAAGGCGCTGACCCCTGAGGTGTTCGCCCAGAAAGTCGACGCCGAGATGGAGCACCTGCGCGGCGGCCAGACCACCCTGACCGAAGCCGAAGTGCACCGTGTGGCCAAGCACTTCGTCGATCCTGAGTACAAGGCCCTGGGCAACCAGGATGCCGAGCTCGCAGCGCTCGACCAGCAGCACCCGGGCTTCGCCCGCTGGCGCACCCGCAACACCCTGGCGCACAAAAAGCCGGGCTATGTGGCGGTGACCCTGTCACTGAAACCGACCGGTGTTGCACCGGGCGACATCACCGACAAGCAGCTGGACGCCGTCGCCGACCTGGCCGAGCGCTACAGCTTCGGCCAGCTGCGCACCTCCCACGAGCAGAACATCATCCTCGCGGACGTTGAGCAGAGCCAACTGTTCACCCTGTGGGGCGAACTGCGCGAAGGCGGTTTCGCCACGCCGAACATCGGCCTGCTGACCGACATCATCTGCTGCCCGGGCGGCGATTTCTGCTCCCTGGCCAACGCCAAGTCGATCCCGATCGCCGAATCGATCCAGCGCCGTTTCGACGACCTGGACTACCTGTTCGACATCGGCGAGCTGGACCTGAACATCTCCGGTTGCATGAACGCCTGTGGTCACCACCACGTCGGCCACATCGGCATCCTGGGCGTGGACAAGAAAGGCGAAGAATTCTACCAAGTGTCCCTGGGTGGCAGCGCCAGCCGCGATGCGAGCCTGGGCAAGATCCTCGGCCCGTCCTTCGCCCAGGAAGCCATGCCCGAGGTGATCGGCAAGCTGATCGACGTGTACATCGAACAGCGCACCGAAGATGAGCGTTTCATCGACACCTACCAGCGCATCGGCATTGACCTGTTCAAGGAGCGCGTCTATGCAGCGAATCATTAAGAACAACGAAGTCCTCGACGAAACCTGGCACCTGCTGCCCAAGGATGCGAGCTTCGACGGCATCTCCAACTGCGACGACCTGATCGTGCCGCTGGCGCTGTGGCGCGAACACGGCCACGCGCTCAAGGCCCGCGACGGCGGCCTGGGTGTGTGGCTGGACGCCGATGAAGAAGCCGAAGAGATCGGCGCTGACGTGGAGCACTTCCAGGTCATCGCCCTGAACTTCCCGGCCTTCACCGACGGTCGCAACTATTCCAACGCACGCCTGCTGCGTGACCGCTACGGTTACAAAGGCGAGCTGCGGGCCATTGGCGACGTGCTGCGCGACCAGTTGTTCTACCTGCGCCGTTGCGGGTTCGATGCCTTCGCCTTGCGCGCCGACAAAGACCCGTACGAAGCACTGGAAAGCCTCAAGGACTTCTCGGTGACGTACCAGGCTGCAACGGATGAACCGCTGCCGCTGTTCCGTCGTCGCTGAGTCTGCACAAATGAAAAAGCCCTGGCATGCCAGGGCTTTTTTATGAGTTGAGCTTGATCGACGCTAGCACCTGCTTCTGCCCCATCGAACACGGCACACCTTCCGGTTGCGCGCGTACCGCGTCGATCACCCCGACTAACTGCGCCTTGCTGTGCGCCAGTTGCGCCTGCATCGCTTCAATCTGCTCGACCTTGCGCTCGAGCGCCTCGATCAGCTCGGCGCGCTTGTGCTCGCCGGGGGCCGGCATCAGCGCCTTGAGTTCCTGCAAGGTGAAACCGGCCTGCTGCGCGCTCTGAATCAAGCGCAGCGTCTGCAAGGCCTCCGGTGCATAACGGCGATAGCCATTGGCCTGGCGCCCCACCTGGCTGATCAACCCTTCTGCTTCATAGAAGCGGATACGCGACGCCGCCAGCCCGCTCTGTTTTGCCAGCTCTCCAATATTCATCAAAACGCCTGCTTGACATTAAAGTTAACTTTAAGCTTAGCCTGAGGCCTCCCCTGCTCAGGAGTCAACCCATGTCACCCTTTGAACCCTTGCAACTGCCCAATGGCCAAGTCCTCGCCAACCGTATCGCCAAGGCGGCGATGGAAGAAAACATGGCGGATGCGCAACAGGCGCCCTCCCGCGAATTGAAGCAGTTGTACAAGACCTGGGCGGACGGCGAGCCCGGCCTGCTGCTGACCGGCAATGTGATGATCGACCGCCGCGCCATGACCGGTCCCGGCGGCGTTGCCCTCGAAGACGAACAGCACCTGGACAGCTTTCGCGAGTGGGCCGCCGTGGCCCGCGACAAGGGCGTGCACTTTTGGCTACAGCTCAGCCATCCGGGGCGCCAGACCATGGCCAACCTCGGCCAGCAGGCCCTGGCGCCCTCCGCGATTGCACTGGACCTCGGCGGCTTTTCGAAGATGTTCGCCAAGCCCAGGGCCATGACCGAAGACGACATTCAAGACGTGATCAAACGCTTCGCCACCAGCGCACGCCTGGCCGAGAAAGCCGGGTTCACCGGGGTGCAGATCCACGGCGCGCACGGCTACCTGCTCAGCCAGTTTCTCTCCCCACTCAGCAACCAACGCACTGACCGTTGGGGCGGCCCCCTGGAAAACCGCGCACGCCTGCTGCTGGAAGTGATCCACGCCGTGCGTGCCAGCGTCAGTCCTTCATTCTGTGTGGCGGTCAAACTCAACTCGGCCGACTTCCAGCGCGGCGGCTTCGACGCCAACGACGCGCGCGCCGTGGTCGAGCTGCTCAACCCGCTGCCCATCGACCTGCTGGAATTATCCGGCGGCAGCTACGAAGCCCCGGCCATGCAAGGCGAAGCACGGGACGGCCGCACCCTGGCCCGCGAAGCGTATTTCCTGGAGTTCGCCAAGGAACTGGCGACCATCGCCAAGATGCCGCTGATGGTCACCGGCGGCATTCGCCGCCTGCCCATCGTGCAACAAGTGCTGGACAGCGGTATCGCCATGGCCGGCATCGCTACCGCCCTGACCCTGGAACCGCAACTGATCAAGCACTGGCACGAGGGTCGCGACCTCAACCCGCAACTCAAGCCGATCAGTTGGAAACGCAAACCCTTGGCCGCCCTCGCCACCCTGGCCGTGGTGCGGGACCAGATGCGCCGCCTGAGTCGTGGCCGACTGCCTAAACCCAATGTCGTGCCATGGCTGGCGCTGGCGTGTGACCAATGGTTTATCGCTCGGCGCACCCGGCAATACCGCGCAACCATGACGCAATCTTCACATTAAAAGCGGAGCATTCGCCGTGATCGAACTGTCCCCTATTGATCAGCAGCTTTTAACCTCACTGACGATTGGAGTTCTTCATGGCGAAAATCAACCTGGCCCAGCAATTGGCGACCACCCTTGAACAGGCGGGGATCAAGCGTATCTGGGGCCTGACCGGCGACAGCCTCAACGGCCTCACCGACGCCCTGCGTACCATGGACAGCATCGAGTGGATGCATGTACGTCACGAAGAAGTCGCCGCCTTCGCTGCCGGTGCCGAAGCTGCAGCCACTGGCGAACTGACCGTATGCGCTGGCAGCTGCGGGCCGGGCAACCTGCACTTGATCAATGGCCTGTTCGATTGCCATCGCAACCATGTGCCGGTGCTGGCGATTGCCGCACAAATCCCCTCCTCCGAGATCGGCCTGAATTACTTCCAGGAGACTCATCCCCAAGAACTGTTCAAGGAGTGCAGCCACTTTATCGAGCTGGTCACCAACCCCGAACAGATGCCGCACGTGCTGCACCGCGCCATGCGTTCGGCGATCCTCAACCGCGGCGTGGCGGTGGTGGTGATTCCGGGGGACGTATCGTTGCTGGAAGTCGAAGACAAGCTCAAGCCCTGGCCGGCCCTGCACACACCGCGTACCCTGCCGGCGGAACAGGACCTGCAACGACTGACCGAGATCCTTGAAAGCAGCAAGAAGGTCACCCTGCTGTGCGGCAGTGGCTGCGCCGGTGCCCACGATCAAGTGGTCGCCCTGGCCGACACGCTGGGGGCTCCGGTGGTGCACGCCCTGCGCGGCAAGGAGCATGTGGAATGGGACAACCCATTTGATGTGGGCATGACCGGCCTGATCGGCTTCAGCTCCGGTTACCACGCCATGCTCGACTGCGACACGCTGATCATGCTCGGCACGGACTTTCCGTACCGCCAGTTCTACCCTACCGATGCCAAAATCATCCAGGTTGACCGCAACCCGCAGGCGCTCGGCCGTCGCGCCACGCTGGACCTGGGCATCGCTGCCGATGTGAGCGAGACCCTCGACGCGCTGCTGCCGCGCCTGACCCGCAAGACCGACCGCAGCTTCCTCGAGACCTCTCTGAAGCACTACGAAAAAGCCCGCCAAGGCCTGGACGACCTGGCGCAACCGTCAAAGGCCAACCGGCCGATCCACCCGCAATACGTGGCGCGCCTGCTCAGCGAACTGGCGGACGACGATGCAATCTTCACCGCCGACGTGGGCTCGCCGACCGTGTGGGCGGCGCGCTACCTGAAGATGAATGGCAAGCGTCGCCTGATCGGTTCGTTCAACCACGGCTCCATGGCCAATGCCATGCCCCAGGCGATCGGTGCCCAGGCGGCCTTTCCTGGGCGCCAGGTGATCTCGATGTCCGGCGACGGCGGGTTTGCCATGCTGATGGGGGATTTCATTTCACTGGCGCAGTTGAACCTGCCCGTCAAAGTCATCGTGTTCGATAACTCGTCCCTGGGCTTTGTCGCCATGGAAATGAAGGCTGCGGGCTATCTGGATGCCGGCACCGAGCTGAAAAACCCGGACTTCGCCGCCATGTCCAACGCCATGGGCATCCTCGGCATTCGCGTGGAGCAATCCGAAGACCTGGAACCGGCCCTGCGCCGCGCCCTGGCCCACAATGGCCCGGTGCTGGTGGATGTGGTGACGGCCACCCAGGAACTGGTAATGCCGCCGAGCATCAAGCTGGAACAGGCCAAGGGGTTCAGCCTGTACATGCTCAAGGCGGTGATGAGTGGGCGTGGAGATGAAGTGATCGAGTTGGCGCGGACTAACTGGTTGCGCTGATCCAATACTGAGGGAGCGGGCAAGCCC
>NZ_JAFMZG010000038.1:0-191479 GCF_049132125.1 Pseudomonas sp. NFX5 | reverse complement strand
GGAACAGGCCAAGGGGTTCAGCCTGTACATGCTCAAGGCGGTGATGAGTGGGCGTGGAGATGAAGTGATCGAGTTGGCGCGGACTAACTGGTTGCGCTGATCCAATACTGAGGGAGCGGGCAAGCCCGCTCACCACAGTTACAGTGTTCATCCTTAACTGACTGGCGTCAGGGCTCGCCCCCTCCCACAGTGGACAATGGGCGCCGATTCAAGCTGTCTGTTTTTCTACCCATTTGCCGTAGGCATCAATAAATGCCTGCAGGAACGGCCTGGTCTTTTCCGACACCTTGCCGGCGTCGTCGAACACGCTGCCCGCTCCGCCCAGGTAGGCTTCCGGCTGCTGCATGCATGGCACATCGAGGAACACCAGGGACTGGCGCAGATGGTGGTTGGCGCCAAAACCGCCAACGGCGCCCGGCGATACGCTGATGATCGCCCCCGGCTTGCCGCTCCAGGCGCTTTGGCCATAAGGGCGGGAGCCGACGTCAATCGCATTCTTCAATGGCGCGGGTACGGAGCGGTTGTACTCCGGCGTCACAAACAACACCGCGTCGGATGAACGTACCTGCTGACGGAAAGTACTGTAGGCTGCGGGCGGTGATGCCCCGTCGATGTCCTCGTTGTAGAGCGGCAAATCGCCAATTTCCACAATGTTCAACTTCAGGTTGGCGGGGGCCAGTTCGGCCAGTGCCAGGGCGACCTTGCGGTTGATCGAGTCTTTTCTCAGGCTGCCAACCAGGACGGCAATCGTGTAGACCTTGCTCATTGGGTTTCTCGACGTCTGACTAAGGGAGCTTGTAGTTATAAAGGCTTCGCAGTGCGTTCACCAGAAGGTTTTGATAATCCTCCAGACGTTTGGCCCGCGATTTGATGCGTAGGAACCGTCTGAAAATGTCAGCGAATAGTATTTTTTTTCAATAGGTAAACTCCCCCTCTTTATGACGGTCTACAGCACCGCGAATTGAGTGTTTATCTCCAGAGGTTCTAAACAGATGGCAGCAGTACTAGTCGGACAGTTTCATGCCAGAGACGCAGAAGGACGCGTGTATTCGGTGCATGAGTTCCAGGAATCCAACCCGGCGCAAGGCGACCTGGCTGGCTCGGCACCCACCACCACCTACAAGCTGGCCATTGGCGACCGGGTAGAAAAACTCGAAGGCGATGAGTTCAAACTGATTCAGTCGGGGACCATTATCGTCCGCGAATCGCAGACCACCCTCGCCTCATAAGCTTGATCGCCCAGGCGTACCTGCTCAGTCCCGGCCATTGACGGCATCGACTGGGCCGGGCGGTCACGGGCTGCGAATTTCCGTCACTTCAAGCCCCGACTCACCGTCCACTTGCTTGAGCGTCACCATCAACCGGCCCCGCTCGCCTTCCACCGCGTACATCACCCGCCTGTAGCCCGGCGAGTTGTACCCCGGATACGCCACCACCTGCTTGACCTGCGTCATGCCCAGCACCGTGCCGACCTGCGCGGCGACTTGCTCCTGGGCACGGATAAATGCCTCAAGCGTGAGGTTTTCCGGGGCCGATTCATCGTGATTGCTGAAGAGATAAGCAGCCACGCACCCTACGGTCACCAGGACCAGCAGTTGCTTGACCGTTACCCCGAGAACTGTCGAGGGCAGAGGCATATGAGACCAGACCTGTTTTTGTTGTATGTGCCGGTAATCGGCATTGGTCGTTGATGATCAGACTCGCCATTCTAGTGAGGTCCTGGCTGAACGCCAGCGACATACGCGACCCGCACTGTCTTTTTTGCGCACGACGGCATGCGCCATTGAATCCCCACTGCGCTGCACATAGACTCCGGCCATGCGTTTACGTCATATCGAAGTGATTCAGGCCATCCTGCAGACCGGACACCTCGGCACCGCCGCCGAATGGTTGCAACTTCCCGTGGGCGATGTAGACGCGGCCCTCAAGGAGGCCGAGCAGCAATTGGGCTTCATGCTGTTTGCCAGTGTGCGCGGGCGTTTGCAGGCGACACGGGAAACCCTGGAACTGCAGGCAGAAATGGCCCATGTGTACGAAGCCCTGGAACCGGTGCAACGCCTGGCCAGCCGCTTGAAACACCATCACGCCCCCACGTTGCGCGCCTTGTGCACGCCGCCCCTGGCCAATCAACTGCTGCCCCAGAGCATCGCGCTGCTGCGCCGGCGCTTCCAGGACACGCCGTGCAACCTGTCGAGCCAGCCAACCCGGGAAATCGTGCGCAGCCTGCTGCTGCACGAGGCCGAGGTGGGCCTGAGCCTGCATGACCCGGAACATCCGCAAATCCACAGCACGGTGCTGGCCCAAGGCAAATTGCAATTGCTGGCGCCCCACGGCTGGCTCAAGCCCAAGCAGAAGTACATTGCGCTGCAGGACCTGGCCGGGCAAGCGATGATCGGGCTCGAAGGACACGACCCGCTCAGCCGCCTGCTGGACGCCAAGCTGCAAGCATTGCGCCCGCTGCCGGTGGTGCAGACGCGGGTGCAGACCTACCAGATGATGCGCAGCATGGTGGAAGCCGGCGAAGGCCTGGCGATTGTCGACCCGTTCACCGCCTTTGGCGCACGCGAGGCGGGCCTGGATACATGCCCGGTGTCACCGCCGATCCTGGTCAGCCTGTATGCGCTGACACTCAAGGATGGCGTGACCTCGCCTGCGCTGAATGCGTTACTGGAGATCGTCACGCAAAAGGCCCAGGGCCTGCTGGAAAGTTAACGCCGCTCGGCATCGGTCTTGAACAACCGATACCAGAAAATCGCCACTTCACGGGTTTGCGGGTCGATGCCGCGATAGCGCAGGTGGTCGATCCCGCCCATCACGTAGCCGCAACGCTCATACAGTCGGCAGGCGCCCAGGTTGTTGTTCTGGGTCTCCAGCATCATGCCCGGCAGGTTTTTCTTGCGGCTCCAGAACTGCGCCACATCCAGCAGCGCCTTGGCCACCCCGTGCCGACGGGCAGGCAAGGCCACCGCCAGTTCGTCAACGTGGGCAAAGCCGTTCCAATTGGTGCTGACCACAATATGCCCGACCGCACGATCATCCAGGTAGGCCATGAAGATCGCACTGTCCGGCGCATCGCGAAAACTGGCGAATTCTTCCGGGTCGATGCCATAGCACTTGCGATACGGCACGATGCGCTCCACGGGCCATTGATCGACCCGCCTGCCCATCTCCGGTACGCCATAGGCACTGACCTCAAAGCTGAAATCATTGCCCCACACGTAGGCGTCGAAGCCCTCGTCGGCGACCCGCACACTGAGCCCTGGATACTTCGGGTTCATTACAGCTTGCATAAACATCCTTAACCCTTGATGCAATCGACGGTGTAACAACGACCACTGCCGTCATCTTCGTGTTGTAGCCCGTGAACATCGGCAACAAAACCGGGGAAACTGCTATCGAACGTCCGGGCAAACGCCAGGTAGTCGATGATCGACCGGGTCGACTCGGTAAAGCGCTCGCCTGGCATGATCAACGGAATCCCCGGCGGATAAGGCACCAGCATCACGGCTGCAATGCGTCCTGGCAAGGCATCAATGGACACGGCCTCCACCTCGCCCCTTACCAATTGGTCATAGGCGTCGGCCGGTTTCATCGCGATTTGCGGCAACACCGTGTACATGCGCTTGAGGTGCCTGGCGGTGGCGTTGCTGCGGTAACAGCCGTGCAATTGATCGCACAGGTCGCGCAAACCCAAGCCTTGATAACGCGCCGGGCCCTGGGCAAACACCGATGGCAAACAACTGGCGAGGCTGACATTCCCGTCGTAACTGCGCTTGAACTCCAGCAACTCGGTGAGCAAGGTACTCCATTTGCCCTTGGTGATGCCCATGGAAAACAACACGAGGAACGAATACAGCCCGGTCTTTTCCACCACCAGCCCACGTTCCCAGAGGAATTTGCTGACCACCGCGGCGGGAATCCCGCGCTCGCTCAAGGCGCCGCCGGCGGTGAGGCCGGGCATCACCAGGGTCACTTTGATCGGGTCCAGCAGCACGTAGTCTTCGGCCACGTCACCAAAGCCGTGCCAGTCATCCTGCGGCAGCAACAGCCAATCCGCGGTGGCGACGCGGTCGATGCCCGCCACCGACGGCGGCTGCCAGATGGAGAACCACCAATCTTCGGCGGCAATGTGTTGGCGCAGGTTAGCCAGGGCGCGGCGAAAACTCAGGGCCTCGTCGAACATTTCCTGCAGCAGCGAGCGCCCGGCCGGGCCCTCCATCATCGCCGAGGCGACGTCCAGGGAGGCGATGATGCTGTACTGCGGCGACGTGGAGATGTGCATCATGAAGGCTTCATTGAAACGGTCGCGGTCCAGTTGGCGCGCGCCGCCGTCCTGCACATGGATCATCGAGGCCTGGCTGAACGCCGCCAGCAGCTTGTGGGTGGAGTGGGTGGTGAACACCAGCGGGCTGTCCGGGGTACGGGAGGTGCCCATGCCGTAGCGCCCGGCAAAGAACTCGTGGAACGCCGCGTAGGCATACCAGGCTTCGTCGAAGTGCAGCACCTCGACACTGCTGCCCAATTGCTGCTTGATCAGCTCGGCGTTGTAGCACAGGCCGTCGTAGGTGGAGTTGGTGACCACGGCCAACTTCACCTTGGGGGGCCGGCCACGGGTCAAGGGGCTGGCGTCGATCTTGGCGCGGATCGATTCCGGGCTGAACTCGCTCAGGGGAATCGGACCGATGATGCCCAGTTCGTTGCGCTCCGGGCACAGGTACAGCGGGATGGCACCGGTCATGATGATCGAATGCAACACCGACTTGTGGCAGTTGCGGTCCACCAGCACCAGGTCATCGCGCCCGACCATGGAGTGCCAGACGATCTTGTTGGCGGTGGACGTGCCGTTGATCACGAAAAAGGTATGGTCGGCGCCGAAGTTGCGCGCGGCACGGGCTTCGGCTTCAGCCAGGGGCCCGGTGTGATCCAGCAGCGAGCCCAGTTCGGGCACCGAGACCGACAAGTCCGAACGCAGGGTGTTCTCCCCGAAGAACTGATGAAACGCCTGCCCCACCGGACTTTTGCGATAGGCCACGCCACCGCCATGGCCGGGGGTGTGCCAGGAATAGTTGGAGTCGGCGGTGTGTTGCACCAGCGCCTTGAAGAATGGCGGCAACAGGCCATCCAGGTAAGTGCGGGCAGCACGGGCCACCTGGCGGGCGAGAAACGGTACGGTGTCTTCGAACAGGTAGAGAATGCCGCGCAGCTGGTTGAGTTCGCTCATGGCATCGGCCGGGGCGTTTTCCAGGGTGACCTGCTCGCCCAGGGCAAAGATCGGCAGGTTCGGCGCCCGCAGGCGCGCCAGGCGGATCAGCTCGACCATGTTTTGCAGCAGGTGGGTATTCTCACCGGCGCCTTCGGCGGCGATCAGCATGCACGCCAGGCCGTGATGGGTCGACGCCACCAGCCGGCCTTCGGCGTAGTCCACGGCGGAAAAGATACTGAAGCCCTCTTGTTCCAACTCCCGGGCGATGCCGCGAACCCGGTCGCCGGCAACGGTGTCGGCCTTGATGTCGCGGTGCACGATAAGCACGGGGAACTTCAGGTCTTTGTACATGAGGGCGTGTAGTCCTGAGGGCTATGCACTCAAGGGTAGAAGCTCGGGGACGATGACGCGAATGAAGATTCTGAAAGCAACGGAGATCAACTGTGGGAGGGGGCTTGCTCCCGATGACGGTATGCCAGCTCATATTTGATTGGCTGATACACCGCTTCGGGGGCAAGCCCCCTCCCACATTTTGATCATACCTACGCAGGGCTATTGTTGTGTTAGCTGGGTCCACAACGCCGGCGCACCCGCCGACTTGGCGATAGCCTCCAACCGCTCCGCATGCTCGGCCAGATCCTGCTCGCTGGCGCGAATGATGGTGGTGGGCTTGCGATCGGCTGGCAGGCGGCGGATTTCCGAAGGGCGGTTGCCGGAGCCTTCCGCCGAGCCACTGCCGTCGGAGGCGTTGCCGGCCAGGGACAGGCTGGTCTGCCCGCCGGTCATGGTCAGGTAAACGTCGGCGAGAATCTCGGAGTCGAGCAAGGCGCCGTGGAGTTCACGGCCGGAGTTGTCGACGCCATAACGCTTGCACAAGGCATCGAGGCTGTTGCGCTGGCCCGGGTGACGCTCACGGGCCATCATCAGGGTGTCGAGGATCGAGCAGTGCTGGGAAATGTCCGCGCGATCCATCTGCCCCATCAGGGCAAATTCGTTATTGATGAAGCCGACGTCGAACGCCGCGTTATGGATGATCAACTGGGCGCCGTTGATGAACTCGAAGAACTCATCGGCCACTTCGGCGAAACGCGGCTTGCCCTTGAGGAACTCGTCGGTGATGCCGTGGACGCCGATGGCGCCTTCGTCACTGTCGCGGTCCGGTTGCAGGTAGACGTGAAGGTGACGACCGGTGAGGCGCCGACCCATGAGTTCGACACAGCCGATTTCAATGATCCGGTGGCCGTCGGTCACCGGCATGCCGGTGGTTTCGGTATCGAGTACAACAGATCGGATCGCCATCAGGGTTCAGCTCTCAACGGTGTGGTGTGCAGTGTGGTGTGAGTCAAGGAGCGCGATGTTAACACGTCGGCCAGCATCAGCTCTGCTTGTAGCCCCGCACTTCGTCCACACCTCTATTGGCAAGCTGGTCGGCGCGCTCGTTCCCCGGATGGCCGATGTGCCCACGCACCCATTTCCAGGTGATGTCATGGCGGTTGCATTGCTCATCGAGCAATTGCCACAGGTCGGCATTCTTGACCGGCTCCTTGGCCGCGGTCTTCCAGCCGCGCTTCTTCCAGTTGACCATCCACTCGTTGATACCTTTCATCACGTATTGCGAGTCGGTGACCAGCAGCACGTTGCAGCGGCGCTTGAGTTCTTCCAGGCCGCGAATGGCGCCCATCAGCTCCATGCGGTTGTTGGTGGTGTTGGCTTCGCCGCCCCACAACTCCTTCTCTACGCCCTTGCACACCAGCAAGGCGCCCCAGCCGCCGGGGCCGGGGTTGCCCTTGCAGGCGCCATCGGTGAAGAGTTCTACGCTATCGGTCATCGGTTACATCCATCAAGACGGGCAGGTCTGAAATCAAAAAAGTTCTACGGTTCGCTTTGCGTGCGGTTGACCTTGGCCATCGGCATCGGCACCAGTTTGCCCATGGGCTGGCGCAGCACCTGGCGCACCGGCCGCAGCCCGACCACGATCTTGCGCGCCACTAATAAATAGAAGCCGCCACCCGACAGTTGCCAGGCGCCCGCGCGACGTTCCCAACCGGCCAGGCGGCCTTGCCACTTGGCCGAGGCAAGCGGCGGACGATAGCACCCGAAGCGGCGTTTCTCCAGCGCGAAGCCCAGCAGGTTCAGCCAGTCCCCGACCCGTGATGGCGAGATGCAGCGCGCCTGGCGCAGGCCATCATGGGCGAACACATGGCGCAGGCCCCAGCTGCTCCAAGGGTTGATGCCGATAATCAGCAAATGGCCACCAGGGCGCACGCTGCTCGCCGCTTCACGCAGCAGACCGTGGGGTGACAGGCAGAAATCCAGGCCATGCTGCAACACCACCACATCGGCGGCGTGCTCGCTCAATGGCCAGGCCTGTTCTTCGCAGACAATCTCCACCCCCGGCAACGGCGCGCCCAGGCGCACATTGCGTTGCACCTGGGGCGCGGTAGGCGGGGTCTGGGCCGACGGACCGTAATGCACCAGGTAGCCGCCAAAGAAACGACCCAACTCGTCTTCGAGCATGCGCCGTTCTTCATCCAGCAGAAATTGCCCGATGGGCCCGGACAGCCATTCACGGGCTGCGCCGATCAGGGCCAGCCACTCAGGATCGGCCTGGGCGAACGCTTTATCAGTCATTGCATTCTCCAACTCGCCTAGACGTTCTAAGATGCACCAATGTGTTCAGCTTGGCGAATCGAAGAATGATACAGATCAGTGCCCTGCCCGCCTTCACCGATAACTACATCTGGTTGCTGCAGGACCCGCAGACCCAACGTTGTGCCGTGGTCGATCCCGGCGATGCCGCGCCGGTACTGGCCTGGCTCGAGCAAAACCCGACGTGGACCCTCAGCGACATCCTGATTACCCACCATCACCACGACCATGTCGGCGGTGTCGAGCAACTCAAGCGGGTGACCGACGCCAAGGTGTATGGTCCGGCCAACGAGACGATCCCGGCGCGGGACATCGCGCTGCAGGATAACGACCGCATCAACGTGCTGGGCTGGGACTTCGACGTCTATGCCGTGCCCGGCCACACCCTGGGCCATATCGCCTTCTACCACCAGGGCGTGCTGTTCTGTGGCGACACCCTGTTCGCCGCCGGTTGTGGCCGCCTGTTCGAAGGTACACCGGAACAGATGCACACCTCCCTCGAGCGCCTGGCCGCCCTGCCCGCCGACACCCTGGTGTACTGCACCCACGAATACACACAAAGTAACCTCAAGTTTGCCCAGGCGGTGGAACCGCAGAATGCCGACATCTCCGAACGGGTGGAAAACGTCCGTCAACTGCGGGCCCGCGGCGAGATGACGTTGCCTTCCAACCTGGCCCTGGAAAAGCGCACCAACCCCTTCCTGCGTACCTCTGAAACATCCGTTAAACAAAAAGCGGACGAACGGAATGGCCGCGACAACCGCTCTGGGGCCGAGGTATTTGCTAGCTTGAGGGCGTGGAAAGATAAGTTCTAAAGGGACGCAATCTGATACGTAATTTCTGAATGGTTGACCGGAACCAAAGTGCTTTCTAGAATCGCCCGACATTTTTGCCCGGAACTTACTTCCAGCCAATGTCGTCATCTATTCGTAAAGCCAACCATTCAGACGCATTGACCCGCCTGGCTCAAGCTGTGGCGGTGGCTGTGTCCGCCACGCTGGCGGGCTGCCAATCGACAAATTTCGCCGCACAATCCACCGTGCAACCCAAGCCCAACCTGGCCGCCAAGATCAAACAGAAACCCGTCATCTGGCTTTCAGAGAAACCTGCTCCAGAAGTGCCCCAGGATGTCTGGGAACGCATGCGCCGGGGCTTTCAATTGCAGGACAACGTGGGCGTCAACCCGCGCATCGAGCAACAGCGCCTGTGGTTCGCCAGCAACCCGTCCTTCCTGGAGAACGCCGGTGAACGCGGCAGCCTCTACATTCATTACATCGTCGAACGCCTTGAAGAACGCAACATGCCCCTGGAGCTGGCGCTGCTGCCGGTGATTGAAAGTGCCTACAACCCGATGGCGTATTCGCGCAGCGATGCCGTCGGCCTGTGGCAGTTCATCCCCTCCACCGGGCGCTACTTCAACCTGCGCCAGACCCGCGCCTACGACGGCCGCCGCGACATCACCGCCTCCACCACAGCCGCCCTGGACTACCTGACCCGTCTGCACGACATGTTCAACGGCGACTGGCTGCTGGCCCTGGCCGCCTATAACGCCGGCGAAGGCACGGTGAGCCGGGCCATCGAGCGCAACGAGAAGCTTGGCCTGCCCACCGACTACTGGAACCTGCCCCTGCCCCAGGAAACCAAGGACTATGTGCCCAAGTTCCTGGCGCTGTCCCAAGTGGTGCTGGCCCCCGAGGCGTATGGCGTCAACCTGAACCCGATTGCCAATACGCCGTACTTCGAAGTGGTCGAGGTCAAGCAAAGCATGGACCTGTCGCGGGTTGCCGCGCTGGCCGAGATCGACGAAGACGAACTGTTCCAGCTCAACCCGGCGCTCAAGCAACGCACCACCCTGGATGGCCCGCAACACCTGCTGGTGCCGAGCTCCAAGGCACAATTGCTCACCAGCACCCTTTCGACGATGAAGCCGGAAGAATTGCTGGCGATGCGCCCGAAAAAGCAGGTGTTCGACGAAGTCGAGACCGCCCGGGTGGCCGGCCGCACCCGCAGCTACAAGGTGCGCAGTGGCGACAACCTCACGCTGATCGCCAAGGCGAACAAGGTCGACGTGCATGACCTGCAGCGCTGGAACAAACTCAACGGCCAGGCCCTCAAGGTCGGCCAGACCCTGGTGATGCAGGACACCCGCAAGCTGGTGGCCAAGGCCGACAGCAAGAAGCCGGTGCAGTACAAGGTCAAGAAAGGCGACTCGCTGTACATCGTCGCCAAGCGCTTCAACGTCGAGATGCAACATCTCAAGCGTTGGAACCCCCGTACTGGCCAGGCGCTGAAGCCGGGGCAGATGCTTGTAGTGTCTGGGCCGCGCTAAGGTTTTAAGAACACTGCAGAACCAATGTGGGAGGGGGCTTGCCCCCGATAGCAGTTTATAAGCCACCAGATTCATTGGCTGATCCACCGATATCGGGGCAAGCCCCCTCCCACACTGAATCTCCAGTGTTCCCAACTGGCTTTTTCCATCCGGAACAAGCTGTTACTGTACCGATCATAAAGCCCAAGCCGCCTGGATCGGATCCCTGACTTGAAGCGTCCCCTCCTTCTACTAATAAGTCTGGCCTTGAGCTTTGGTGCGAACGCGACAATAACCGAGAGCCACGGTTACACGCAGTTCGGCACGCTCAAGTACCCGGCCAAATTCACCCACTTCGATTGGGTAAACCCTGCAGCGCCGAAAGGCGGGACCTTGCGGGTCATGGCATTTGGCACCTTCGATACCCTCAATCCCTACACGTTCAAGGGTTCAAGCCCGGTTTCCACCCCCAACTTCCTGCAATACGGCGTCAATGAGCTGAACGAGCCGTTGATGGTCGGCACCGGTCAGTACGCGCCTTCCGGCGACGAGCCCACCTCCAGCTACGGGCTGATTGCCCAGTCGGTGGAATACAGCGAGGACCGCAGTTGGGTGGTGTTCAACCTGCGTCCGCAGGCGCGCTTCCACGATGGCAAGCCGATCACGGCCTATGACGTGGCATTTTCCTATCGCACCCTGCTGACCGAAGGCCACCCCCAGTACCGCACCAACCTGCAGGAAGTGGCGCGGGTGGACATCCTCAACCCTCACCGCATCCGCTTTGTGTTCAAGCGTGCCGGCAACCCGTTGCTGATCCTGCGCCTGGGCGAATTGCCGGTATTGCCTCAGCACTATTGGAAAAACCGCGACTTCAAGGCCACTACCTTCGAACCGCCCCTGGGCAGTGGGCCGTACCGCATCAGCAAGGTCACCCCTGGACGCCAGTTGGTGTTCGAACGGGTCAAGGATTACTGGGGCAAGGACTTGCCGGTCAACCAGGGCTTCTATAACTACGACAAGGTCGAGGTGGAGTTCTACCGCGACAGCGATGTGGCCTTCGAAGCGTTCAAGGCCGGCGAGTTCGACATTTATATCGAGCACCAGGCCAAGAACTGGGCCAATGGCTACAACTTCCCGGCGGTGAACCGTGGCGAAGTGATCAAGGCGCAGATCGCCCACCAGATCCCGACCCAAAGCCAGGGCCTGTTCATGAACACCCGGCGCCCGACCTTCAGCCAGACCAAGGTGCGCGAAGCCCTGGGGTTGATGTTCGACTTCGAGTGGACCAACCGCACCCTGTTCAGCAGCGCCTACAAACGCACGCTCAGCTATTACCCCAACAGCGAATTCGCCGCTGCCGGGGTTCCAACCGGCCATGAATGGCTGATGCTCTCCCCCTACCGCGACCAGCTGCCGCCCAACCTGTTTACCCAAGCCTTCAGCCTGCCCCAGACCGATGGGCGCGGCATCCCCCGCGAAACCCTGCGCCACGCCCTGGCGCTGCTGGGCGAAGCCGGCTGGAAGCTGTCGGGCCAACGCCTGCTCAACAAGGACGGGCAACCGCTGCGCTTCGAGATCCTGCTGGTCAACCCGAACCTGGAGCGCATCCTGCAGCCCTATGTCGAGAACCTGATCAGCATCGGCATCGACGCACGCCTGCGCACCGTCGACCGCGCCCAGTACAAGCAACGCCTGGATCAATTCGATTTCGACATGATCCTGATCACCCTCAACCAGACCTTGAGCCCCGGCCTCGAACAGTGGCAGTACTTCCACTCCAGCCAGGCTGCAATCAAGGGCAGCAAAAACTATGCGGGCATCGCCAACCCCGTTGTCGATCACCTGCTGGAACAACTGCTGGCGGCGCAGACCCGCGAAGAACAACTGGCCGCCGGCCGCGCCCTGGACCGGGTGCTGCTGTGGCAGCACTACAGCATTCCCAACTGGTACCTCAACTATCATCGCCTGGCGTACCGCAACCGGTTCGCCTTTGTCACCACGCCGCCCTACAGCCTGGGCCTGAGCGCGTGGTGGCTGAAAGCTTCGGAGAAAGCCCAATGATGTATTTGCGCAACGTACTGCTCGGCAGCCTGTTGCTGTGCACCACGGCCCACGCCGCGCCGCAACACGCGCTGACGCTGTACAACGAGCCGCCGAAATACCCCGCCGACTTCAAGCACTTCGACTACGTCAATCCGGATGCGCCCAAGGGCGGCACCTTCCGCGAGTCGAGCATGGGCGGCTTCGACAGCCTCAACCCGTTTATCAGCAAGGGCGTGCCGGCCGACAACATCAGCCTGATCTACGACACCCTGGCCATGCAGAGCCTGGACGAACCGATCACCGAATACGGCCTGGTCGCCGGCAAGATCGAAAAAGCCCCGGACAACAGCTGGGTGCGTTTCTACCTGCGCCCCGAAGCGCGGTTCCACGACGGCCACCCGATCCGCGCCGAGGACGTGGTGTTCACCTTCCAGGAACTGATGAAGGAAGGCTCGCCGATCTACCGCACCTACTACGCCGATGTCGATGAAGTGGTCGCCGAAGACCCATTGCGGGTGCTGTTCAAGTTCAAGCGCACCAACAACCGCGAACTGCCGCTGATCCTTGGGCAACTGCCGGTACTGCCCAAGCATTGGTGGGCCACGCGGGACTTTGCCAAGGGCAACCTGGAGGTGCCCCTGGGCAGCGGGCCGTACAAGGTGGCCGAGGTCAAGGCCGGGCGCATGATCCGCTACGAGCGGGTCAAGGACTACTGGGCCAAGGACCTGCCGATCACCAAGGGTTTCTACAATTTCGACAACCGCATCACCGACTACTACCGCGACAGCACCGTGTCCCTGGAAGCGTTGAAGGCCGGGCAGTTCGACTACTGGCTGGAATTCAGCGCCAAGAACTGGGCCAACGCCTACAACATTCCGGCCGTGACCGAGGGCCGGCTGATCAAGGAAGAAATCCCCAACGGCAATCCTACCGGCATGCAAGGTTTTGTGTTCAATACGCGCAAGCCGATGTTCCAGGATGTGCGCGTGCGCAAGGCCATCAGCCTGTTGCTGGACTTCGAGTGGAGCAACAAACAGCTGTTCAACGGCGCCTACACCCGCACCCGCAGCTACTTCGAAAACTCCGAAATGGCCGCCACCGGCCTGCCCGGCCCGGATGAGCTGAAGATCCTCGAGCCCCTGCGCGACAAGATCCCCGCCGAAGTCTTCACCCAGGCCTTCGAGCCGGCCAAAACCGACGGCAGCGGCATGATCCGCACCCAGCAACGCGAGGCCTACCAACTGCTGCAGGAGGCCGGCTGGCGCATCGTCGACGACAAGATGGTCGACACCACGGGCAAACCGGTGACCATCGAGTTCCTGCTGGCCCAGACCGAGTTCGAGCGCATCCTGCTGCCGTTCAAGCGCAACCTGGCGGACCTGGGCATCGACCTGGTGATCCGCCGGGTGGACGTTTCGCAGTTCGTCAACCGTGTGCGCTCCCGGGACTTCGACATGATGGTGGGCAGCTTCCCGCAATCCACCTCGCCGGGTAACGAACAACGGGAATTCTGGAAGTCCTCCAGTGCCGACAAACCCGGCAGCCGCAACTACATGGGCCTCAAGGACCCGGCGGTCGACCAGTTGGTGGAAGAACTGATCGACGCCGACTCGCGCAACAGCCTGATCGCCCATGCCAAGGCCCTGGACCGTGTGCTGCAGTTCGGTTACTACGTGATCCCCAATTGGCACATCAAGACCTTCCGCGTGGCGTATTGGGACCACCTCGGCCATCCGAAAACCCCGCCACGCTATGACGTGGGCACCGCCACCTGGTGGGCAAAACCCAACGTAAAACCTGCCGTCACCCTGGAAACGGCTACCGACACGAGCGCCGATGCGGCGAGCGGAGGCGATTAAATGCTGGCCTATATTGTTCGCCGCCTGTTGCTGATCATCCCGACGTTGTTCGGGATCCTGCTGATCAACTTCATTATTATCCAGGCCGCCCCCGGGGGGCCGGTGGAACAGATGATCGCCAAGCTCGAAGGCTTTGAAGGCGCCACCAGCCGCATTGCCGGCGGCGGTGCCGAAGTCTCGGTGGCCGGTTCCAGCAGCTACCGTGGCGCCCAGGGCCTGGACCCGGCGCTGATCAAGGAAATCGAAAAGATGTACGGCTTCGACAAGTCGGCGCCGGAACGCTTGTGGATCATGGTCAAGAACTACGCCCGGCTGGATTTCGGCGACAGCTTCTTCCGTGACGCCAAGGTCATCGACCTGATCAAGGAAAAGATGCCGGTATCGATCTCCCTGGGGTTATGGAGCACGCTGATCATGTACCTGGTGTCGATCCCCCTGGGGATCGCCAAGGCCACGCGACACGGCAGCCACTTCGATGTGTGGACCAGCTCGGCAATCATCGTCGGTTATGCGATCCCGGCGTTCCTGTTTGCGATCCTGCTGATCGTGGTGTTTGCCGGCGGCAGCTATTTCGACTGGTTCCCCTTGCGCGGGCTGACGTCCAACAACTTCGATGAGTTGAGCTGGGGCGGCAAGGTGCTCGACTATTTCTGGCACCTGGCGCTGCCGATCACCGCGCTGGTGATCGGCAACTTCGCGACCATGACCCTGCTGACCAAGAACAGCTTTCTCGACGAGATCAACAAGCAATACGTGATCACCGCCAAGGCCAAGGGCCTGACCAACCACCGCGTGCTCTACGGCCATGTGTTCCGTAACGCGATGCTGCTGGTGATCGCCGGCTTCCCGTCGGCGTTCATCGGGATTTTCTTCACCGGCTCGTTGCTGGTGGAAGTGATCTTCTCCCTCGACGGCCTGGGCCTGATGAGCTTTGAAGCGGCGATCAACCGCGACTATCCGGTGGTGTTCGGCACGCTGTTTATCTTCACCCTGCTGGGGCTGGTGGTGAAACTGATCGGCGACCTCACCTACACCCTGGTCGATCCGCGTATCGACTTCGCCAGCCGGGAGCATTGAGATGAATCTATCCCCCCTCAATCGCCGCCGGTTCGAGCGGTTCAAGGCCAACAAGCGTGGCTGGTGGTCGCTGTGGCTGTTCCTGATCCTGTTCGGGCTGAGCCTGGGCGCCGAGCTGATCGCCAACGATAAGCCCCTGGCGGTGCACTACGACGGCGACTGGTATTTCCCGGCGCTCAAGCGCTACCCGGAAACCACCTTCGGTGGTGAATTCCCCCTGGAAGCCAACTACAAGAGCCCGTATATCCAGGAACTGCTCAAGGCCAAGGACGCCTGGACCCTGTGGGCGCCGATCCCATTCAGCTACCAGAGCATCAACTACGACCTGAAGGTACCGGCCCCCGCGCCGCCTTCGCGCGTCAACCTGCTGGGTACCGATGACCAGGGCCGCGATGTGCTCGCGCGGGTGATCTATGGCTTCCGTGTGTCGGTGCTGTTTGCCCTCACCCTGACCGTGCTCAGTTCGGTCATCGGCGTGATCGCCGGCGCCTTGCAGGGTTTCTATGGCGGCTGGGTCGACCTGGCCGGGCAGCGTTTCCTGGAAATCTGGTCCGGCTTGCCGGTGCTCTACCTGCTGATCATCCTCGCCAGCTTCGTGCAGCCGAACTTCTGGTGGCTGCTGGGGATCATGCTGCTGTTTTCCTGGATGAGCCTGGTGGACGTGGTGCGCGCCGAGTTCCTGCGCGGGCGTAACCTCGAATACGTGCGTGCGGCGCGGGCACTGGGGATGCAGAACGGCGCGATCATGTTCCGCCATATCCTGCCCAATGCCATGGTCTCGACCATGACCTTCATGCCATTTATCCTGACCGGCGCCATCGGCACCCTGACCGCCTTGGACTTCCTCGGCTTTGGCCTGCCGGCCGGTTCGCCGTCCCTGGGCGAACTGGTGGCCCAGGGCAAATCCAACCTGCAGGCACCGTGGCTGGGCATGAGCGCGTTTGCCGTGCTGGCGATCATGTTGAGTTTGCTGGTGTTTATCGGCGAGTCCGCTCGCGATGCCTTCGACCCGAGGAAATGAGATGAATCAGGACAATCTGATCGAAATCCGCGACCTCTCCGTCGAGTTCGTCACGGGCGAGCATCACCACCGTGTGGTCAACAACGTCAGCTTCGATATCAAGCGCGGCGAAACCCTGGCCCTGGTCGGCGAAAGCGGCTCCGGCAAATCGGTGACCGCCCACTCGATCCTGCGCCTGCTGCCCTACCCGCTGGCCCGGCATCCGTCCGGCACCATCACCTATTCCGGCCAGGACCTGCTGACCCTGAAGGAAAAGACCCTGCGGCATATTCGCGGCAACCGCATCGCGATGATCTTCCAGGAGCCGATGACCTCGTTGAATCCGCTGCACTGCATCGAGAAGCAGATCAACGAAGTGCTCGGCCTGCACAAGGGCCTGACCGGCAAGGTCGCGACCCGGCGCACCCTGGAACTGCTGGAACTGGTGGGTATCCCCGAGCCGCACAAACGGCTCAAGGCCCTGCCCCATGAACTGTCGGGCGGCCAGCGCCAGCGGGTGATGATCGCCATGGCCCTGGCCAATGAGCCGGAGTTGTTGATCGCGGATGAACCGACCACGGCCCTCGACGTCACCGTGCAGTTGAAGATCCTGGAGTTGCTCAAGGAATTGCAGGCGCGTTTGGGCATGGCCTTGCTGTTGATCAGCCATGACTTGAACCTGGTGCGGCGCATTGCTCACCGCGTCTGCGTGATGCAGCAAGGCTGCATCGTCGAGCAGGCCGAGTGCGAGACGCTGTTCCAGTCGCCCCGACACCCTTACACCCAGGAACTGCTGGCGGCCGAGCCCAGCGGTGGCCCGGCCAGCAACGACGTCGGCCCGCCGTTGCTGGAAGTCGATGACCTGAAAGTCTGGTTCCCGATCAAGAAGGGCTTCTTGCGCAACACCGTCGATTACGTCAAGGCGGTGGACGGGATCAACTTCAGCCTGCCCCAGGGCCAGACCCTGGGCATCGTCGGCGAAAGCGGCTCGGGCAAATCCACCCTGGGCCTGGCGATCCTGCGCTTGATTGCCAGCAAGGGCGGGATTCGTTTCGAAGGCCAGCAGCTGGACACACTGACCCAGCAACAGGTACGCCCGTTGCGCCGGGAAATGCAGGTGGTGTTCCAGGACCCGTTCGGCAGCCTGAGCCCTCGCATGTGCGTCAGCGAGATCGTCGGCGAAGGCCTGCGCATCCACAGGATGGGCACGCCGGCCGAGCAGGAAGCGGCGATTATCGCGGCGCTCAAGGAGGTGGGCCTGGACCCTGAGTCCCGTCATCGCTACCCCCATGAGTTCTCCGGCGGCCAACGCCAACGCATCGCCATCGCCCGCGCACTGGTGCTCAAGCCGCGCCTGATCCTGCTGGACGAACCGACCTCGGCGCTGGATCGCACCGTGCAACGGCAAGTGGTGGAATTGCTGCGCAGCCTGCAGGCCAAGTACAACCTGACCTACCTGTTTATCAGCCATGACCTGGCGGTGGTGAAGGCGCTGAGTCACCAACTGATGGTGGTCAAGCAGGGGCAGGTGGTGGAGCAAGGCGATGCGCGAGCGATTTTCGCTGATCCGCAGCATGGGTATACGCGTCAACTGCTGGAAGCGGCCTTTCTGGTGCCCTGCCCGGAGCGCCTCTGAGCGATGAACACGCCCACCTCCTGCGTGGGCGTGCCTCGCCATTGGATCACCGTGGCCGCCTACTCGACCTACAGCAACTCGGGATGACGCAGGCTATCAAGCTCAGGTAAAAACCCCCGACCATGAAGTTCCGCTCAAGAGCGTTTTCTTGGGCAACCTTGAAACGGAACTTCATTCATGTACGAATTTGCCCCGCTGATTGCCGCTGCGGCGACCGAGCCACTGCCTGCCAGCCCCGTCTTGTTTGCCACCCAGGATGATCTGAAGCTGATCAACAGCCTGGTTGCACTGCTGTCCCCCGCCGTACCGCACAATTGGACGCTGCTGGGGCCTCCCCCGTTGATCGCGGTCGACCGCAACTCCAGGCTTGGCCAATGGATGGTGCTGTTCGGCAAGACTATCAACCAGAGCGTGTTCCTGGCATGGGCCGACGCGCAGCACCTGGAGTATCGAAGCATCAAGGTCATGGGAAGCTCCCTGCACGCCAATGTCATTCACGAGGACCAAATGACACCCAGGGCCTTTCATCTTCATGACGACCCAGGCTGGCTGGAAGTGTCCGCGCCGATCCTGGGCATCTGCGAGATCATTGATCCCAACCAGCTGGGCGTGCCCTATATCGACTTGCCAAACGGGCACAGTACGTTTGAATTGCCACTCGAGTTGACGCTGGCGTTCTACGGCTACACGTTGCCCAAAAACCAGATCCAGGCGCGGATGATTGTCGATGAGCTGCAGGCCTACCATGCCTTTCCAACGATGGGTGACAATGGCCGCGCACAGTCGGCGACACGCCATGAAATGCACGCCCAGCACCTGGATTTGCTGCAACTGGCCGATAACCTCGAGCAATGCATGGCCAGCGCGGCAGCCACGGATGAACCCCATGACAGCTACCTCGCTTACCGCCAGCGCCTCACGCTGAGGTCTGACTCTTTCGTAGCGCACACCTTGAAAGAAGCCGCGCAATTACTGCAGAGCGTGATCAATTCGATCGAGTTCACGCAGACGTTCCCGACTGCGCTGGGTCCCGATGAATACTTTATTTATTCCGGCGAGGATCATTCCCTGCGGGCCTCATCCGCGCAGATCCAGGGGACCAGTATCAGCCTGCGTACGCACCTGGGCGGTGCGCCAGTGGCGGGTCGGCTGATTCGCCTGGCGCAATATGCGTCGTTGCTGGGAGAACAGGTGGCCTCCAATAACAGCCTGAGCCTGGCGCAGCTCATGCACTTCTACGCCATCGAGGTCCCCCTCCAGGCCAGCGAGGTGCACGCCCTGATCGCGCGCCTGCGCCAGTCATCCGTGCCTGGGCAGCCGTACTGCAGTGAAGCGGCCCAGGATGCGCAATGGCTCAAGCGCAAACAAAACAGCCTGAGCGCCCTGAATAACTTCAATCGGCTGCAGACAGAGCTGGAGCGAGTCAGCGCTGGCAAACAACCCGATGAAAAGGTCGAGCTCGACGATACGGTCGAGCTGGACACTGACTCGATGTTCTACCAGTTGCTGGAGGAGAGCGCCGAAAAACTGCTGATGATGATCAAGCACAGATCATTTGTCGCCATTTGCGTGAAACGCGGTATCGACGACGAAAAGGCGCTGGTACTGCTGACTGAAGAGGGGTACGTGGGCGCGGACGACAGGGACGGCAGGCGCAGAAACCTCACGGACGATATCGTCTCCAGTCCAGCGCTCAAGCGCTGTCTCACGCCCTTGCAGGAGCTGGCCAAACAATTGGGTGGCGAGCTGCGCAGTGATATGAAGGCCACCCTCAAGCAGTTGATGAAGTTCCTGCGCATGCCCGAAGTGAAGACAGCGGAGCAGGCCCGGCAGGCGGCGCACTACCTGAGGGCCGTCAGGGCTGCGACACCACGGCTGGGCAACTACTGGCAGGGCCTGGGCCAGCCGCAGCCGTCATTGCTGACCTTATCCAGCACACAACGCCGACAGGTATACGAAGCGCAACAGGCATTTGCACAGGCGCAGGGAGCGCCCCTGTTCAAGTGGCTCGGCGAACCTTGTTGGGCGGGCAAGAGTGCCCCCAGGATCCGTGCCGAAGCGGACATGCTGCTGAACCAGATGGTGCAGAGCCCGCGCAGCCAGCTATTGGTCGAGCGCCTGGACACCCTCGTCATCTGGTCCGATGCAGCACTGCATGGCACAACGCCGCAACAGCGCCGGCAGACGCTGCTGCTCAGCGCGCTGATCCTGAGCCTGGACGAACAGGCCGGCACACAGCGCAACCTGGTCGGCGGGCTGGCCATCGACACCGATTACTACTGGGGTGACAACTGCGCACTGGTGCGCAGCAATCTGGAAGCCCTCCTGCGCCAGACCCTTCTGGAGGGTGCACCATTGGCCGCGCATTTGCTGCTCAGTGGCAGCGCGCCACAATTGCTCGTGCGCAACATCCCCGAAACCTTGCCTTACCTGTGTAACCAGAACTGGGTCGTGTTCAAGCAGTTCGTCGATTTCATCGAGCTGAAAACCCCTGGCGCCAGCCGGTACATGACACTTGAGAACATCATGACCCTGGTCCATAACCCTGCCACGACGCTCAACCGGGAATTCTGGGCGCTGCCTCCTACGGTCGATCCCGTCCTCGACTGGGCGCGTGCCAATGGCGTGGTGGATGCGACGGACACGGACCTGCCCTTTAAAGGCGAGCTCGCCGTGCGCACCTATGAGAAACAGAAGCGCACACTCAACGATGCCTTCGGATCGCTGCACACCCCCTATCCGGATCAGAAGGAGGCGGCATTGAGGTACCTGCGTGAGGTCTATCCGGATAACGCTCACCTGGACAAAACCGTGTTCATGCCGGCGCCCTTCCTTCCGCCCGGTATTCGCTATCCGCAAGTCAGCACCCAGGATATTTCCTTTTCCCTGGCCGAACTGTATCTGGCCGGTGAGTTAAAGCACATGGAACGCTGGAGGGCGATTCAGCCACAGGTACGTGTCAACAGGTTTTCGCCGCCCTTGAGAACGCTCAAGGACCACAACGCTGATGAAAACTTCCACGCCGCGCTCGAATCCATCCGTGAGAGTTATATCGTGTACATTGCCTACCTGCTGGCCTGCCTGCCGCTGCCCAGGCGTGTCAGCCTGGAGCAGGGAAACATCGCACTGTACCTGCTGCGCAAACCGTCCCCCGCTGCCCGGGACACGATGATCACCGCACATTTTGGATGCCTGTTGCGTGTTCGCTACCAGCGGGATCGCTACCTGCTGCAACTGCTGCCCAGGCAGATGCTGGTCACGCAGCTGGCCAACCCGCCATCCGGCTTGCTGAATGACCCGGTCGCCCCAGGCCCTGTTCAGTTGCAGATCGATTGGAGTGCTTATCTCACCGGTTCCGAACCCGTGGCGGGCGCCAGTTCGCAGGTCCTGCTCAATCCCCTGGACACCACCCTCATAACGGATACCCAGGGTGACCCCGCCCCCATACCGAAGTCCTGGCAATCGGCACGACTCGAAGCGATTGCCAGGATGGTCGTTGACCAGTGCCTGCTCAGTAACCACCGGGATCTGAGTGAGTCCACGCAGAACCTCAACAATGTGGAAAAGGTCCTGCTGATCAACAAACGCCGAAACGAGCGTTTGCACAATCTGAAACCCTATTAAGTCATCGGCTACCCAAACGCCAGGGTCTGTGCAACGATCCGTTTCTGATCTTGACTGCCCTGGAGTCGCGCCCATGACACCGCCCGCCCCTTTCCCCGCCGCACCGCGCTTCTGGCGCGACGAGCGCCTGCCGTTCATCGAAGCGCGCACCATCGCCGACGGGCGCAAGGTCACTTACACCCGTCACGCCCATGAGCATTTCTCCATCGGCGCGATCACCACCGGGCGCAGCTATTACCATTACGGCGCCGATACATTCCAGATCAGCGCCGGCACCGTGGTGTTGATGAACCCCGGCGATGTGCATGCCTGCAACCCTATCCACGACCAGCCCTGGTCCTATCACATGCTCTACCTCGATACGCCCTGGCTGACCGAATTACAGTACCAACTGGGCTTCAGCACCGACCAGGGTTATCGCGCTTTCAATACGCCGTATACCCGTGACCCGCTGTTGTACGGCGGCTTGCTGGCGTTGTACCGGATGCTGGTGAACGAGCAGGCCGAATTGCTGCAAAAGCAGAGCGCACTGGTGAGCTACTTCACTGAAGTCCAGCAGCGCCTGAACCCTTCACCCACACCGGTGCGCGAGGTCAACCACAAGCTGGAGCGAGCCGCCGAGTACATCCGTGCGCACTGCACCGAGGCGTTGAAACTCGAAGACATCTGCCTGGCGGCCGAACTGTCGCCGTCGTACCTGATCCGCGCCTTCAAGCAGTACTACGGGCTAACGCCCCACGCGTTCCTGGTCAACCAGCGCATCCAGTTTGCCCGCACCCAGCTGCGCAAGGGCGAGTTGATCGCCGACGTGGCGCTCGCCGCGGGCTTTGCCGACCAGGCGCACTTCCAGCGCACCTTCAAGCAACATTTCGCCGCCACCCCGGGGCAATACCGCGAGGTGCTCAAGCCATCAGCAAATAACCCACACTGGCCACCAGCAACGCGGCCATCGAGCGGTTGAACAGGCGCACGCCGTGGGGATTGTCCAGGTAACGGCGTAGAAAGGTCCCGGCATAGGCCCAGCACGCCACCGACAGGTAGCAGATCACCAGGTAGAGACTGGCAAACAGCCAGACTTGCCGCCCGTCGCCGTCGGCCACAAACAGGCCCATACCCGCCACACAGGCCAGCCAGGCCTTGGGGTTGAGCCATTGCATGATCGCGCCGTAGAGCATGGATGGCGCTGTCGCGCTGCCCTCTGCGTCGAGCTGGCCGTCATCCACCGCCAGTTTCCAGGCCATGTACAGCAGGAACGCCACCCCGCCCCACTGGATCAACTGGGTCAGGATGGGCCAGCGCACCAGCACCTCGTGCAGCCCCAGGCCGATCAGCACCAACAGCAAGGTAAAGCCAACGGCAGCGCCGAACACATGCTTCTGGCTGGCGACAAAACCGAAGCGCGCGCCTGAACTCAGGGCGACCACGTTGACCGGTCCCGGCGTGATGGACGTGGCCAGGGCGAAGGCGGCCATGGAAATGATCAAGCTCATTGCGGTTCCCTTTTTATGATGAGGCGTAAACAGGGTTCCACGGTATAAGGCCGGGTCAAATCGGTATTGAACAAAATCACCCTGGGGCGTGGACCACACAGTCTTCGACGCCACACACCCGCCCATCCTCAGCCAGGATCTGGACCTAGTGCAGTGGCTTGGGCAAAGGTGTGTGGATGCCGGCGTTCAACGCTGCGTGGGGATGCGAATTTCGCCATTCCGGCATTGGGTTTTCACACTGCGCGGGCAACCGGCGAAGGCTAGGTCCTTGGTCAGGCACACACGCACCTCCGACAGCACCTTGCCTTTGCAGATCACCGCCAGCCCATGGTTGCCCATGCGCGGGTTGCTTTCGCGAAACAGCGCCTCGATCTCGCGGGCCGGTAACGACGGCGGCGTGTTGAACGGTTGCAGTTGCGCAGGGATGGCAACCACGCCCAGCGCCGCATCGGTTTTCTCCAGGTATGCCAAGGGATCCAGCCCGCTGCAGGTGCCGTGCTTGGCCCATTCGTGGGTGAGCAGCGAGCGCGTCGGGAACAGCGCCGCGCCTTTGTCCATCTCTTCGCGGCTCAAGCGCGATTGCGGCGCGCAGGTCGCCGGCCACCCTCCCCGCGCGTATTGCGGCCACAAGCCGTGCAGCACAAAGCCGTAGCCCTTGCCCGAACACTGCTCGTTGTCCGGGTGCGTCAGGCAGAAGGTCGGCGACCATGACAGCGACAACACATAAAAATCAAATTCCCCAGGCGTCCCTTGGCTACGCGGGGCCGCCATCGCCGTTGTGGCAAGTGCCAGCCACAGGATCATCCAGTATTTCATTGAGCTATTCCTTGGAAAATCATCCCGGCAGATTGGGATTTCGTTGCAGGACCTTGTCCAGGATCCGATCGGTCTTCAACGCCTCGATGGCCAGCGACGGATGCTCGGCTTCGCCGCGAATATGCGCGTTCATGGCCACTACGTGGTGCCATTGGATATGCGGGTGGCATGGCACTTCCAGCACCTCGTTGGTCTCGCCCTCCAGGTGCAGCGGCTGGTCTTCGAAGACCGAGAACTGGATGCGCCCACGGCTGCCGATCAACTCGACCCGGTCCTCACGGCGGTCGGCGACGAAGTTCCAGCAGCCCATGCCCAGCGCGCCCGAACTGAAGGTCCAGCAGGCCGTCACGGCGTCCTCGGCGGCATAGTGCCCGGCCTGTCGTGCCATAAAGCCCGCGACCTCGACAATATCCCCGGCCAGGTACTGGAACAGGTCGAAACCGTGGCTGGCCAGATCGGCAAAGTAGCCACCACCGGCAATGCTCGGGTCGGTGCGCCAGTTGGCGGCGCTGGCGTCCTCGGCGGCCGGCGGTTTGCACAGGGTCCAGGTCAGCTGGCGTAACGTGCCGATGCGCCCGTCCTGCAGCCACGCGCGCACTTGCTGGAAGCGTGGCAGCGAGCGCCGGTAGTAGGAAACAAACAGGTGCAGCCCGGCGCGCTCGAAAGTGCGCTGCATCAGCGCGCTCTGTTCGGCGTTCAGCGCCATCGGCTTCTCGACGCAGCAATGCTTGCCGGCCGCCGCCACCATCAGGCTGTATTCCAGATGGCTGTCGGGCGGCGTGGCGATGTACACCGCGTCCACTTCGGGGTCGTTGATCAGTGCCTGGGCGTCGGTGTAGTAACGGGCAATCCCATGGCGCGATGCATAATCGCGCACCGCCTCCTCGCGCCGCCCCATCACGGCCACCAGCGCCGAACCTGGCGCTTTGTAGAAAGCGGGTCCACTCTTCAATTCAGTGACACTGCCACACCCGATCATGCCCCAACGTACGCTGCTCATCTGTTTTCCTCGTCCGTTTTCATCAATCGGGCAGTATCCACATCCCCACCGCGGCGCGCCATAACCACTTAGCATGACAATTGCATTACACTTTTATGACACTCATCCCGCTGCGGGGGCACAGACGATGAAAATACGCGCAACGGTCATTTGCGAACACGAGGGGCATATCCTCTTCGTGCGCAAGGCCAGGTCAAAATGGGCCTTGCCGGGCGGCAAGGTGGAACGGGACGAGCGCCCGGTCGGTGCGGCCGAACGGGAGCTGGAAGAAGAAACCGGATTGAACGTGGACGGGCTGCTGTACTTGCAGGAGCTGAAGGCCCGCGACACCGTGCACCATGTATTTGAAGCCTCGGTGGTGAATATCGCGGATGCGCGGCCGCTGAACGAGATCGTCGACTGCCAGTGGCACGCCTATGGCGCCGTGGACCAACTGGACACCACCGACGCCACGCGGCACATCGTCAAAGCCTTTCTCCGGCGTCTGTAATACAGCGCCCAACCTGCTATCCAGCCCCCTTCGTTAGACCAGGCCATTTGCTCTCTGCCGTTCGACAAAGGATCTGTCGAGCGGCAGCCGCTGTGTATGTCAAAGGCACCCACATGGCCTGGTGAAGGGCGGCAGGCGGAGGTATCAGTGGCGAGGGCGCTTCCCCTCACCGCTGGGGGCTAAGACTCAAAAACCGATCTGGGACGGGCCATTTCCTGCCACCGGTTCTTCTCCCGGGCGTTTCACCCGCGTTTGCTCTGCCATGTCCTCCGGTTGTACGCCGCCGAAATTGGTGATCGCATCCAAAGAGTTGGGTTGAGCAGCAGTCTGCGCGGGACCTACGATGTTAGAGCTATCGATCATCGTTCTTTACCTTCTTGCTCTACCCAACGGAATGTCGGGTTTCTCTGAGCTCTACCTTCGTGGCACTTTGAGATTTCCAGTTCCATCAGCCTGCTCACGACCGAGGTTCTTTGCCTGCCAACTTTGCTTGGGCCTTTGCCTGCCCGCGCCTGTACAAGGCCTCCACCAGCTGCTGCCGTTCATCCTGGGGCAAGGTATTGGCGAACTGCGCCAGGGTACCGTCCACCAACGCCCGCAGCGCCATATCGGCCTCCCGTGCCTTGGCCAGTTCCGCTAGCAACGCCTCACGATCCAGGCTCGGCGCTTCCAATTGCTTGATCACCCCCAGCCGCGCCTCACGCCCGGCCATGATCAGCGGCTGGCTGTCGTAACGATTGCGGCGCAGCAGTTGGCGCAGTTCCCTGCGCCGCTCCGGCGGCAACTTGACCATCGCCTGGCGCAGGCCATGCTGGTTGACCACCGCTTCGGCGGGCCGGGCGTTGGCCATCCAATGGTAGAGACCGCCGCCCACCCCACCGATCAAAAATACGTTGAGCAGGATCGAGACAAACAACCACGGCTTCAGGGATCTGGCGGTCATTGTTCGGTTTCCTCGGCATTGACGCTGAAGACGACTTCCGCGTCGCCCTGATCAAAGACACTGGGCAGCACGTCGGAGGACAACATCGGCAGCGGCACGCTCATGGACGCCACCAGCATCCCGGTGACGATGCCGGCAATGCCCGCACCGACAAGGCCGGCGGGCGATAACCAGTTGGCATAGCGTGACCAGAATGAGCGTGGGGCGGATTGGCGTATCTGCCGGACCAACGCCGGGTCGGGGAAGGCCAGTTGATGGCTGTCCAACTGGCTGTCAAGCCAACGCGCCTGCTGCAAGGCTACACGGGCATGTACGTTGCCGTTGTCGAGCAACGCCTGGGCCGTTGCCCGTTCTGCCGCGGGCCAGCGACGCAGGTCCGCCCCATAGACGTCGGCCAGGTACACAAAGCGTTCGGGTGTCATGATTTTCCCCTTCCTGGGCGGGCAAGCCCGGGTGTATCGGCAAGTTGGCTGCGCAACTGGCGTCGGGCCCGCGACAGCAGGCTCTCCAGTGCCTCGACGCTGATATTCATCAGGGCCGCGGCGTCGATGTTCGACAGCTCCTGGTAGTACTGCAACACGATGGCTTCGCGCTGGCGTTCGGGCAAGGCCGCCAACGCGGCGGCCATGCGTGTACTGCGGTCCTGGGTCTCCAGCTGCTCTTCAGGCGATGGCGAGCTGTCTGCCACCTCCACCGCCGCCTCATCGCTCAGCGGGCGCTCCTTGCGTCGCCGCAAGCGGTCGTGGCACAGGTTCAGCGCGACCCGATGCAACCAGGTGTCGAAGCGCGCCTCGCCACTGCGCCAGTGGGCGGCCTGGCGCCAGATGCGCAGGAAACTTTCCTGGGCCACGTCCTTGGCCTCGTCGGCGTCCCCCAGGATCCGACTGGCGAGCGCCAGCAAACGCGGGAGCTTGCGCATCACCATCTCGTTGACGGCGGCAGGTTCGTTATTGCCGATACGCGCCAGCAGCTCAACGTCCGGATCAGTGTCTTTCAATCGGGCAGTTCTCAGGGCCAAGGGTCAGGGTTCAGCGGATCCAATGCCCTTCGCGCCAGTACCAGTTCGGGCCATGGGCTTCCCAATGGCCAGGCTCCCAGCGCCCATGACGCATCACGGGCTGCCAGTGGCCCGGCACCCAGCCGTAACCGCGCCCTTCCCAACGCCAGTGGCCAGGGTCCCAGGCATAGCCGGGGCGCTCGGCCGGGATCATTTCCACACGTTGAGGCGGCGGCGCCTGCTGGAGGATGATGTCGGTCTGGGCAAACGTCGGGGTGCTGACAAACGCGGCGAAAGCCAGCGGAACAAGCACGGTTAAACGCAATGTGGCCAGGGCTCTCATGGCAACTCCTCCATGCAACCCGCGAAAGTGCAGGTTGCTGATGGGTTGAACGGCGCGTGCACAAAAATCCGTCGCGGGCTGCGCAGATTTTTTCAGCAGGATGCGAGACCAGTATTGCTCAGGGGTTGGCGGGGCTTGATGAAATGTCTGAAAGGATTGCGACGGATTTTCGCCGGTCGCCGCGTTGAAGGATTAACCCCGGCCAACCCAAGAGGAAACACCATGTACCGTCGACTTACCCTGCTGGTTGCCGCTGTGCTGATCGTCAGCCTCAGCGGCTGCGTGATCGTGCCGGAACACCGTCATTGCTGCTGGCGTTACTACGGCGCAGTGGATGCGCCCAGCCATGCTGTTATTGGCTAGCTGGCCGCCGCCATGCCCGTCACACGACCTCTCGTCTGCTGCCTCGGCAAGCGCTTGACTCCCAGCGTCGATCACACGACGCTCTGGGCACTTAGCCATCATTCGAGCCGTCCACCATGAGCATTGCTCCTCCGAGCCAGCCCGACAGCGACGTATACCGGACACTGCTGGAGTCGACCAAGGCCATCCCGTGGCGTATCGACTGGCAGAGCATGACCTTCAGCTATATCGGCCCGCAGATCGAAACGCTGCTGGGCTGGACCCCGCAAAGCTGGGTCAGCGTCGACGACTGGGTCTCGCGCATGCACCCCGATGACCGCGAATACGTGGTGAATTTCTGCGTGTCGCAATCCCGTGCCGGGGTGGACCATGAAGCGGATTACCGGGCACTGACGGTGAACGGCGACTATGTATGGATCCGCGACGTGGTGCATGTGGTGCGCAAGGACGGTGAAGTCGAGGCGCTGATCGGCTTTATGTTCGATATCAGCGAACGCAAAAAAACCGAAGAACACCTGGTGCGCCTGCAAAAGCAACTCGAGGAATATTCTTACCAGGATGGCCTGACCGGCATCGCCAACCGGCGCATGTTCGACACCGTGCTCGAGCGCGAATGGGCCAGCGCCCAGCGCAGCCAGTTGCCGCTGTCATTGATCATCCTGGATATCGATTTTTTCAAGCAGTACAACGACCACTATGGCCACATCAAGGGCGACGAATGCCTGCGCCAGGTCGCGCATACCCTGTCACTGGCCGCCAACCGGCCCCGGGACTTCATCGCCCGTATTGGTGGTGAGGAGTTTGTGTGGTTGCTGCCGGAAACCGACGCAGCATCGGCAAGACAGGTGGCACAGCGCTGCCTGCACCTGATCTGCCAGCAACAGATTGAACATGACTTTTCAGCGGTGTCGAACCTGCTGACCCTGAGCCTGGGCGTAGGTACGCGCATCCTCAAACCCGACAGCCCGATGCTGGGCTTTGTCGAAGATGTCGACAAGTTGCTCTACCGGGCCAAACGCAATGGCCGAATGCGTGCGGAGTTTGCAGAAGGTGAGTTTGACGCCGGAGATTAAATCCCAGGCAAAAAAAATCCCAAGTAGCTGATGGAAACTTGGGATTTAAAAATGCATAAACCGTGGGAGGTGAACGCACGGCTATAGTAACCAGTGTAAAAAGCTGTAACAAGAAAATTTTATATCCTTTCGTCGGATTAAAAGCATTGTAAGTCCTTCAATAACCACATGTTTTTTAAGGTGGAGAGACATATAAATGCCACCTTTTGGTGCAACTACTGTCGATATTTCCACTTATAAAAAAGGGTTATTAGTTAAGGCGGCGTGACACTCTTCGACCCGCTCTCCCCCAATTGCTTGCAGGTATCGCGAAGTTCGAGACCCGCGGAGGTGGCCACACTGGCGACCCGCTCAACCTGCCGGCAAAGTGCCAAACGCTCGGCCGCTTCTTCGCGCTGGCGATCCGCCTTGGCGTTGAGTTGCATGAAATAGCCCCCGAGCAACATCGCGGCACACAGCACGCCAAGCGCAAAATAGCGCAGGCTGTTGGCTGAAGGGGGGGTTGCCGGGGTCACGGGCTTACCCTGCCCGGCTCTGTTTTGACAGCAAACCTGGAGCGCCTCGGGCAGCCCCGTCCCGGGACCGGCATCGCGGCGCGAATAAGCGTGTGCATACCTGTCTCCTCTACCAAGGGAGCAATTGTATGCAAATAGAAACATCGGTTTGTCGTGGTTTTGTAAAGCCTGCACTCGATTACTTGCGTGCCACTTTGTAACGCACGCAATCCTGGTAGAAACTCTGGCGAATCGCTTCGGGCTTGAGCCGTGAACGACTGTCATAGGTCTGTTCGGTGATGCCCATGGCCATCATGCGCATCCAGGATTTACTGAACTTGATGGTCTGGATCTTCTGCCGTGCTGCGTACAGCGACACCCCCGACAGCTTGAGCTCCTGGGCCCTGGCGGCGGTGCCGGCGCCCCAACTGCACATGTACCTGTCACCCTCGCGCAGCTCCCGTGCCTGCACGGCAGCCGCGCCGCCGGCCAGGGAGCAGGCGATCAGCATGATTCCAACAGTGCGCATTTGCTTCCTCACCTAACCACCTGAAAATAAAAGCGATTCTGGCGAGAATTTTGTTACAAAGGGGCCATTAAATTGCCTTATCGGCGTGCCATCACCATTGGTAGGTCGCACTCGCCTGCACCGTGCGCTGCGAGCCATACCAGCACCACGAGTAGGAATAGCACGACGCGACGTACTCTTTGTTCGCCAGGTTGGTGGCGTTCAGGGCCAGGCGCAGGTTGTCCTTGAGGTTGGCGATGTTCGGAATGTCGTAGTGCACCGCCGCATCGAACAGGGTGTATCCCGGCACCTTCAGGGTGTTGGCGGTATCGCCCCAGGACGAACCGACATACCGCGCACCCGCGCCTGCGCCGAAGCCCTTGAGGTTGCCATCATGGAAGGTGTAGTCAGCCCACGCCGACGCCGTGTGGCGCGGTACCGCATAGGTGGTGGTACCCTCGGCGTTGATGGCCGGGCCTACGCCGATATCGCTGATGGGAGCGTAACGCACGGTGTTATTGGACTTGCTGATGCGGTTATCCAGGTAGGCATAGGCCGCCGTGATGTCCAGGTTGTCATTAAGGCTGGCCTTGCCTTCCAGTTCAAAACCACGGGATTGCACTTCGCCGTCCTGGCTCTGGCAGCGACCGCTGCCGCACAGGTGGGTGGGGTCCGGGTCGGTGGTGAGGACGTTGGTCTGGCGCAGGTCGAAGATCGCCGCCGTGATAAAGCTGTTGCTGCCCGGCGGCTGGTACTTGATGCCGATTTCATACTGCTTGCCTTCGGTCGGCTTGAACACCGAACCGCCGTAACCGGTGCCCGACTGCGGGTTGAACGACTCCGCATAGCTGGCATAGGGCGCCAGGCCGTTATCGAAGAGATAGACCAGGCCAATACGCCCGGTAAAGGCCTTGCTGTCCAGGGAGGACTGGCTCTTGGCCCCGGTGCGCAAGGTCTTGGTGGTGCTGTCGGTGCTGGCCCAGTCATAACGACCGCCGAGCAACAGCACCCATTTGTCCCACTTCATCTGCTCTTGCAGATAGACCCCGGTCTGTTCGCTGCGTGACGTACCGTCGGTGGTGTACGCCGGTACCGGCACGGCCGCGCCATACACCGGGTTGAAAATATCCAGGGTCGGCCCGGCGGTATACGTCCCTGAGCCGGACAAGGTATCGGTGCTGGTGTTCTGGTAGTCGAGCCCCATCAGCAGGGTGTGTTGCAATGGGCCCGTGTCGAATCTGGCCTGCACCTGGTTATCGAGGGTGTAGGCATCCATGTCGACGTCACTGGCAATGGTGGAGCGTCGAATGGTGCGGTAATCCGCCATCAGGTAGTTGCTGTAGAGGCTGCGATAACGTCCTTCGCTGCGCAGGTAACGCGCGTTCTGGCGCACCGTCCAGACATCGTTGAGGTGATGCTCGAAGGCCCAGCCGATGGAGTAGTACTCGCGATCGCTTTTCTCGAAGTTCTTTTCGCCGTCGTAGAAGTCCACGTCGATACTGCGCCCGGTAGGGCTGTGCAGTACCGAGCCCCAGGCCGGCACCGAACCGTAGGACGCGCCCTTGGGGTCCTTCTGGAAATGCCCGAGCAAGGTCAGCGAGGTGTCTTCGTCCGGTCGCCAGGTGAACGCGCTGGACAACGATTGGCGACGGGTTTCGGTGTGGTCGACCTGGCCATCGGCATCGTCGAACAGCCCCGCCACGCGGTAGGAATACACGCCTTGATCGTCAATCGGCCCGCTCAAATCGAAGGTGGTGCGCTTTTTGTTAAAGGTGCCGTATTCGACGCCCACTTCATGGAACGGCGTATCCAGCGGGCGCTTGCTGACCATATTGATCACCCCGCTCGGCGTGCCCTGCCCGTACAGCACCGACGCCGGACCGCGCAGCACTTCGACACGCTCCAGGTCGAAGGCATCCTTTTGCGGCAAGGCATCACGGCTCGACGGCATGCGCAGGCCGTCGAGGTAAGTGGCCGGGGCAAACCCACGGATGGTCAATTGGTCGAGACGCGAAGCCGTGGCACCGCGGGTTTCCGGGATGACCGCGGCGCTGTAGCGCAGGATCTGGTTGAGGCTCTCGGCGTTCTGCGCACGCATCTGGTCTTTGGTGACGATGGAGATCGACTGCGGGGTTTCGATCAGCGCGGTATCGGTCTTGGTGCCCGACAAACTGCGCGTAGCCACATAACCGGACACCGGCCCGGTAGGGCTTTCGGCCTGGTACGCGCCGCTGATGGTGGTGGCCTGCAGCTCCATGGCACCGCCGTTATCCGGGATGGCTTCCAGGCGGTAGCGGTCGGCAGAGAGCTTCAGCGCCTGCAGGCCGCTGCCGGCGAGCAACTGGGCCAGCGCCACGTCGGTGGCGTACTGCCCGCTCAAGCCGTTGCTGCGTTTGCCGCGTGCCAGGCTCGCATCAAACGCCAATACCAGGCCCGCCTGCTCGGCCAGGCTGTTGAGCGCCTGGCTCAAGTCACCGGCCGGAATCTGGAAGCTGCGTACAGCGCTGCGGCTTTCTTCGGCGAAGGCGGATTGGACGTTCAGCAACGGCACGGCGGCGAAAGCCAACGCCACTGACAGGGCCAGTGGGTGCAAGGGGCGAGCAAGGCGCGACATGGGAAATCCTGGGTAATAGAGGTTCTATTAACCATGACGGCCAGGTCGGGAAATCGGGCAAGGATGAGAGCAGTTTTTATTTGAGCGGCGTAGATCGGTGTGTTGTGTTTCCCTCATTAACCCCACGCCACTACCAACAACCCCACCCCCAACGCCAGGCACAACGGCGAATAGAACCACGTATCCCACCGCGCAAACCGTGACCCGCCGACTTTCTTGAAAAAACCCACCAACTCCGAATCCCCAATCGCGCGGGCAAACATCAGCAGGGCAATCGCGCTGATTCCCCATTGCAGCGCCGCATGGGAGACCGCCGAAAAGTACAGCCCGGCCCGCAGGCACACCAGCAGCGCAATGCCGACCAAGCCCATCGCCACCAGAAAGGTACCCAGCGCCGAGGGTTTGAATGCAGGGCGAGGCCCGCTGGCGAATTCGCCGGGCAGTTGGGGGATGGCGGCGAGGCTGCCGAGTTTGCCGCCGGCAGCCCAGTACAGGTGCACCATGCTGATGCAGGTAAAAATGCCGACGATCCAGCGTGCGATGACAAAGCTCATGGCGGGCGCTCCCAGAAAAGGTGCGAGACAGGATAGTCGCCCTGGGATTTTTTGCAGGCATTTCGTCGGCGGCTGATGGTAAAGTGCCGCCCCATGAAACTCGCCCGCGCCGACCGCTCGCTCATTGCCTGGATGCTCTATTGCTGCGTCCTGTTCAATGTGTTCGCCTGCAGTATCGGTCACGGGCAGATGGTGGGGATGCAGCTCAACGGCATCGGCGGGCAGTTCTGCACCGTCGACCCGCGTACCCAGGCGCCCAAGCCGTCCAACTCCAGCGATGAGAACCTGCCGACGCTGGCCAAGGCGTTTGGTTGCCCGCTGTGCTCAACCGGCGGCATGGGCCCGGCGCTCAGTTCGAGCCTGAATGTGGCGGTGTTGCCACAACCCCATGCGCCACCGCCGGCCGTCGTACTGGCCGCTGATATCCCTGCCCGCTTCACCTGGCCCACGGCTAACCCGCGCGCGCCGCCCGCCTTCGCCTGATCCCTTTGCTTTCCCATCTGCACTGACCACCGGTTCCACACGGAATGACGGACGGCCGTGCGTTGTTTTCAAGCCAAGTTTTTCAGGATTCAACCATGAAACATCTACCCCTGTTGGCGGGCCTGTTCGGCTGCCTGCCTGTCTGCGCCTGGGCCCTCGAACTGGCTCCGACCACCATTGATGGCGAATCAACTGCCGAACCCGGCCTCACCCTGGATCAATCCAGCGGCGTGGCGTCGCGGCTGGGACTGAGCGTGCGGGAAACCCCAGCGTCGGTTGCCATCGCCAATCGCAACGACATCGAACGCCATGGCGCCAAGACGTTCCGCGATGCCGCCAACACCCTGCCCGGCGTCAACGCCAGCGCGCCGCCGGGTTTTGGCGGGTTTGTCTCTTACCGTGGGTTTACCAGCAGCCAGATCACCCAGATGTTCAACGGTATCAATGTCGCCACCGGCCTGGCCCGCCCCGTGGATGCCTGGATCTATGACCGCGTGGAACTGGTGGGCGGCCCCTCCTCCCTGATCAACGGCGCCGGCTCCGTCGGCGGCTCGCTCAACTATGTGACGAAGCTGGCCACCCGTGAGGAGCAGGCCGCCGAAGGTCAGCTCACCTATGGCAGCTACGACACCACCGGCATGGCATTCGGCGTCAATCACGCGCTGACCGAGCCCGGCGCCGAAGTGCAGCATTACGCGCGCCTGGATGTGAGCCGCAACACCAACCACAGCTACATCGACCGCGACCAGCGTGAGGCCTGGAGCCTGGCGTTTTCCCTGCTCAGCGACCTCACCCCCGACCTGTCCCATACCCTGGCCCTGGAATACCAGGATGAACAGGAAGACAGCCCTTACTGGGGCACGCCGGTGCTCAACCCCAAGGCCGGCGAGCTGAAGATCGACAAACACAACCGTTTCAATAACTACAACGTCGCCGACGGCCGTTACGAGCAGCGCACGATCTGGGCGCGCTCGATCATCGACTACCGGGTCAACGACAGCACGACGCTGAAAAATACGCTCTACCACCTCGACAGCCAGCGCGATTACCGCAACCTCGAAACCTACCAATACAACGCCGGCAACAGCGCGGTAAACCGCTCGACCGCCTACCAGGTGCGCCACCAGGGCGAACAGCACGGCAACCAGTTCGAGCTGCGCCATGATGACCGTCTGTTCGGCCTGTCGACCACCTGGTCCGGTGGTTTTGAGTACAAGGTCAACAGCACCACCAACACGCCGTTGAATGTGCCGGGCAACAGCACCGTGGACCCGAACGGCGTCGCCCCCGGGTACTTCTACGACATCCCGCGTACCCGGGAGAACTTCGGCAAGGACAAGACCAATGAGGTCACCACCAAGGCGTTGTTCGTGGAAAACCGCCTGGGCCTTACCGATAAACTTTCGCTGCTGAGCGGCCTGCGTTACGACGCCATCGACCTGGATGTGACCAACCACCGCGCGATCACGGCCACCAACCCACGGCACTTCAAGCGCCATTGGGAACCGGTGACCGGTCGCGTCGGCCTGACTTACCAGTTCATCCCATCCGCCAATGTCTACCTGCAATACAGCACTGCCGCCGAACAACCGAGTACAACCACCCAGGTGTTCGATGTGTCGACCGGCAAACAATGGGAGGTGGGCAGCAAGTTCGACTACCTGGACGGCCGTGGCTCGGCCACCGTTGCTGTCTATAAGATCGAACGCAAGGACTTTGCCGTAACCGACCCGCAGGACCCGACCACGAGCATCCCGGTCGGCGCGCAGTCATCGAAGGGCATCGAGCTGGCCAGTTCATTGCGCATCACGCCCAGGCTGCTGGCGGAAGGCAACGTCGCCTGGGTGGATGCCGAATACGATGAGTTCAACGAGAAAATAGCCAGTGGCGCGGTGGTGTCGCGCAAGGGTAATACACCGACCAACGTGCCCAGGCGCGTCGGCAACCTGTGGTTGACCTATGACTTTGCCGAGGATTGGCAAGGCGGCGTGGATGCGCGCTACGTCGCCGAGGTGTATGCGGACAATGCCAACACCCAGACGGTACCGGCCTACACGCTGTTCGGGACGTTCCTGCGCTACCAGGTGGATTCACACACCTCGGTGACCGGCCGGGTGCGCAACCTGACCAATGAGGTGTATGCCGAGTTTGCCCATGTGTCCCCGGCGTATTACCTGGGGGCGCCACGGACATTCGAGCTGGCGGTGCAAACCAGATTCTGAAGCGACACTGCAAACAACATGTGGGAGGGGGCAAGCCCTCTCCCACATTATTTTTGATCTCCGCTCGGCAATAAGCGCGTGCTTACTTCAAGCTGGCTTCGACCTTCTGCGCCACATCCTCGGTCAACCAGGCCTTCCACACCTCCGGATGCTCCTTGAGGAATGCCTGGGCCACCTCCCGAGGCGCGGTGTGATTCTCGCTCATGGTCGCGAGGGCTTGGTTCAGCGGCCCAATCGGCAACTCGACCTTCTCGAAAAACCCGGCAATCTGCGGATGCTCCTTCTGGAACGGCGTGGACACGCCAATACTCAGCTTGGATGCCAACGACCGAGTGGGCTTCGGGTCGGGGTTATCCGCATCCGTCAGGGTCTTCCAGGCCTCGGCATCGAACGGTGGCTCCTCCAGCTGGATCAGCTTGTAGCGCCCCATCAACGGCGTCGGTGACCAGTAGTAGAACAACACCGGTTTGCCGCGACGGATGGACGAGGCAATTTCGGCATCCAGGGCAGCTCCCGAACCGCTGCGAAAGTTCACGTAGCTGTCATCCAGGCCATAGGCCTTGAGCTTCTGTTTGTTGACCACTTCCGAGGTCCAGCCGATGGGACTGTTGAGGAAGCGCCCCTTGCCGGGAGACTCCGGGTCCTTGAACACGTCCTTGTAGCGCGCAAGGTCTTTCACGTTCTTGAGGTCCGGTGCCAGGGGCTTGATACCTTTGGACGGATCACCCTTGACCACGTATTCAGGCACCCACCAACCTTCGGTGGCCCCCTTGACCGTATCCCCCAGGCCCACGACCTTACCCTCGGCCTCGGCCTTGACCCACACCGGGCTGCGGCCGGCCCACTCTTCACCGATGACCTGGATGTCGTTCTTGGCCAGGGCGGTTTCCAGGGTGATGGTGGTACCGGGCAAGGTGTCGGTGGGCAAGTCGTAGCCCTTCTCGACGATGACCCGCAGTATTTCGGTGATCAGGCTGCCGCTTTCCCAGTTCAGGTCGGCAAAGTGCACCGGCGCTGGCGCGGCCGAAACGGGCAGCGAAGCCACTGCTAGACCCAGGGTCGTCAGCGATGCAGCCAACAGCGTTCTCAATCCTTTCATGCCCTTGCACCTCGCGATGTCGCAGCAAACAACGAACGGCTTTGCTGTCTATGCGCGAAGCCTCTGAATAGTTAAGTCAACTCAACTGTAGTAGAGGTTCCGGGAGATAGGAGATGTTCGCAGTATTTACCGATTATTCACTGGCCTTGAACGTCACCAGCTCACCCTTGCGCCATTTGGCGGCCTTGCCGGTCACGGCCTTAAGGGTCTTGGTCAGGCCTTCCTGCAGTTGTTCATGGGCCGCAAACACCAGCATCACACTGTGGCCTTCTTTGAAGACGATGCCCTGGCCCTCGGGCGAGGACACAAAGGCATAGTCGCCCAAACCATACACCGTCAACTTGATGTCGCGGAACTTGAGTTCGAACTTGCCACCTTCGCGACTGGGCAATACCGCAGCACGGAAGTGGTCGCCCACCTTGAGCTCCAGACGGGGTTTGTCATCCACAACCATTGCCGCTTCGGTATCGATTTCGGCGATGTAGATGCCTTCCGGCGTCTGCTCGGTGATGTAAACAAAACGGGATTGAAACTGCTTGACCAACTTTGCGCGCAAATCACCCAGCACGAACAACGCGTGCATATCCAGATTACTGACTGCCAAGGAAACGCCCCCACATCGAAAAGAGCACTGTCCGCCGGAGCGGGCAGCACAAAGAAACGGCCATCTCGGCACGATCACACAACACATTCATGGAAAAACTGAAGAAGACCCCGTTGCTGCGCCCAAAGCCCCGGACAGGCATGCACGATGGGCCTTGCGCAGGGACATCAGGCATCGCAGGAGATCACAGGTTCAATAACCAGAGAATACCGGTCGACCCGCTTCAGAGAATAACACTATTAAAAACGCAGTTTCCGACAGCTCATACAAACAAAAACACCTCGGCGTGGAACCAGACGCCGACTGCCGACGACAATACTAAAACAGCAACACGGGTCAAAACCACCTGTAACGCCGCTGGTGGGTCAACAAGATCGATCGACAGGAGCTGACCATGCAACGACGCCAATACGACGCTATGTCTTCCCGCACTCGTTCATCATGTCAGGACGAACAGCAATACTACTGCTTACGCAGTCCCAACGGGTACCCCGATTCCGTTCTTTACCAAGTTGTACCCGCCGGAAGAAACTTCTTCCATATCCGCGAAGTCACCAGTGGCAGGATCAGAGGCTTTCGCAGCGACCACATCGAGGCCTGTGAACTGGCCAAGCGGCTGGAGGCCTCCCTGCACGGCGGAATCGTTTCGTCACCCGGATGACTTTACTGCGCCGCCGCCCTTCAACAACTGCCATACTGGCCTGTCCATTGGAATTTGCTCCCGCACGGGCCAGGTTTCATCAGTGCTGTTGGTTACCTCGAAGGGAAGGCGATACGTGACGGAATTTGATATTGGCGAATTTTTCATCCATGGCGACGCAAGGGAAGTAGACGGTGAGTTTCAAGCAGTGATCGTGATGCGCGCCAAGCCGCCGTTGACCACCGTCACCACGCATCAGGTCGAAAAAGACCGGTGGTTCAAGACCTTCGATACCGCCGCCAGCGCCGGAAAAGAATCCGCCCAGGCACTCAAGGCTGCAGTGGATTCAGGGGCACTGACCTCCTGACAATCCGATCGAACTCTACCGCGCCACAAGCCTCCCATGCATAACGATCCCGAAACCCGCACGGAGACTGACATGGACGCGCCAATACCGACACTCGAAACGTTATTTGAACAACTGGGCCTGGACTCAACCCCCGAAGCCATCGACGCCTTCATTGTCGCGCACCCGCTGAGTGACGACGTCAAGTTGATCGACGCGCCGTTCTGGACGCCGCAACAGGCACAGTTCCTCAAGGAAGAACTGCGTGAAGACGCCGATTGGGCCATGGCGGTGGATGAGCTGAACCAGCGCCTGCATCAACCGCAGTAATCCACACAATACCGGCTGCCTGGGCGCAATAGCGCTTGCCAGGCAGCTGGTATTTCCCCGTCTCACAGACGACCACAATCCCTAGCGCGCAGCCTTCGCCCCCTCCGGCTTATACCCCAGGCGCAAGCCCCCCCAATGCCGCCCCCGGACCATGATCGGCACCGACAAGTCGTGCATCAACTCGCCGGTATCGCGGGTGTAGGTCTGCAATAGCACCGCTTGCTGGTGGCTGCCGCAGCGGATCCCGGTGCGGTCTTCGAACTTGCGCTTGGTGCGGTTCTGCACCGCATCGACCTGGGCATCGCCGGTCAGCGCCTGGGAAAACGCCTTGTTGTGCGTCGGCACATAACCCTGGGGCGTGCAGGCAATGGCAAATACCAAGCCTTCATGGCGTGGCAGCAGTGCTTCCTGGATGGCCGGCAGCACCTGGTCGGTGTAGCCATCGAACCGGCTGTGGTACTTGCTCGGGCTGGTGTTGGGGATCAAGGTGTAGCTGCGGTCGAACAAGTCATCCAGGCTGATGCGGTTCTGCTGTACATCGGCTTCGAATTGCGCGGCAATCCGGCTCGCGCCTTCGCGCGCCAGGTCGTAGATGCGCTGGTGATAGTCATCCAGCCCGACTTCCGCCAGGCGCTCACTGATCGTTTCGGCCTGCCCTTCCATCTGCACAGCGGCATCGGCCAACTGGCGGGTCTGCTGGTCGCTCACGATAAGATCGCTGCGCATTTGCTCCACGGCATGGAACAGGCTGTCGAGTTGGGCGCGGTTGGTGTCGGTGCCCTGGGCGATTTCATTGACCTGGCCTTCCACGCCCGCCGCCAGGCCGGCAATATTCTCCAGGTGCTCGCCGGCGTGCTCCACCTGCTCGACACCGGTGTGCAAGTCTGCCGAGAGCTGGCGAATCTGCTCAACCACCTGGGCAGTGCGTTGCTGGATATCCGCCACCATCACCCCGACTTCATCGGTGGCCGTGGCGGTGCGGCCCGCCAGCCCACGCACTTCATCCGCCACCACGGCGAACCCGCGACCGTGCTCACCGGCCCGCGCCGCTTCAATCGCGGCGTTGAGCGCCAACAGGTTGGTCTGGCTGGCGATGGACTGAATCACCAGGGTCACCCGCTGGATTTCTTCACTGCGTTGGCTCAGGGCTTCAATCAACTCCCGACTGGCATTGGCGCGCTGGCTGAGCTGGTGCATACGAATGATCGACTGGGCCAGCACTTCACGGCCTTCAGTGCTGCGCTGATGGGCCTGGCTGGCCGCCTGCAGGGCCTCGCGACTGAGTTGGGAGGTGACCTTTTCGGTGCTGATCATCACTTCGGCACTGCTGACGATCTGCTTGGCCGCGCCCAATTGCGATTGCACTCGAGCCGCCAGTTGCTTGACCGAGTAGGCAACGCCGGCAGCGGACAGTGCGTTGTGGCTGGTGGTATAGGACAGATCGCGGGTCAGCTCGCCAATGGCATCGGCAGTGGCGGGCGGTGCCGTGCGGGAGGTGCGGTTCATAAGGCCTGGCAGCCAGATCACCAGCAAGGCAATGGGCAGGCAGAGGTATATCGGCAGGCTGGCAAACGCCAGGCCCAGCAGTACCAGCACCAGGGCGGCGCTCTGCAGGAGCGGCATCAACCAGCCGGGCAACCCGCGCACCACCGGTTGCGGTGGCACTGCTGCGCCCATCAGAGCTCCGTCTCCAGCCATTGTCGTTACCCCACTGTTTGTCATTTTTGTCCCTGCATTAAACGCCACTATCCAGCCATTATCCATGGGCCTTTAGTGGGGTAGCCTGCAGCAGATCAATAGACGGGGCGTAACGGGTCTTTCTCCGGGGAACCGCCCAGGCGATCCCCCAGCTTCAGCGCATCAGGCCTGGCGCTGGTGCTTGTCGATCTGCTCGTGGCGCTCTTGCGCTTCGATGCAGTACTTGGTGGTCGGGCTGATCAGCAGGCGCTTGAGGCCGATAGGCTCGCCGCTGTCATCGCACCAGCCGAAGGAATCTTCCTTGATGCGTTCCAGTGCACGCTCAAGCTGCGGCAGCATGCGCTGGTCGCGGTCGATGGCGTTGACCAGCCAGGTGCGCTCTTCTTCAACGGAAGCGGCGTCGGCCGGGTCGGCCGGGGTGTCCAGGCTTTCAATGGCGATGCGGTTCTGCTCAATGCGCTCGTGGTGTTCCACCTTCATGTCCTGCAGCAACTTCTCGAAAAAAGCGTGCTGTTCGGCATTCATGTAGTCATCCGCCGGCATGGCCAGCAACTTTTCCTTTGTCATTGATTTCTCTATAAAAAATACGTGCATTAAGGCGAATAAGGGAGCGTTCCGGTCGACCTCTGCAGGTCTCGGAAAGGCGCCATCCATTCCAAGCGCCACCCGGCACTCAATTTACGAGGGGCGGCAGTCTAAGGCCGACTTGAGGGCACAGCAACTGAAATGACAGGCATTTTTTCCGATATAACCCCCAAAGGCACCAGGACGGGCTTGGCGAATGGTTATCGGAGTGCGTTTATAGCAGGAAAGTTCGTACAGCAGCTATAAGCCGCAGGCTGCAAGCGACAAGCTGTAGAGCTCATCGGACTTGCAGCTTGCAGCTTGAAGCTCAGCGCTTGAGCTTGCGCTTGTTGCGGTACTGGTCGATCACCACCGCCACCACAATGATCAGGCCCTTGATGATGTCCTGGATATACGCATCCACCCCGACAAAGGTAAACCCGCTGGCCATCACCCCAAGGATCAGTGCGCCGATCACGGTACCGGTGATACGCCCTACCCCGCCCGCCAGGCTGGTGCCGCCGATCACCGCGGCGGCAATCGCATCCAGCTCATAGGACATGCCCATGCCCGCCTGGCCGGTGGCGGCGCGTGCCGAAGCCACCACACCCGCCAGGCCTGCCAGGAGACCGGCAATGCTGTAGACGATGATCAGGTGGCGCTTGACGTTGATCCCCGACGTCCGCGCCGCCTGCATATTGCCGCCGATGGCGTAGGTGTACTTGCCGTACTTGGTGTAGCGCAGGGCGATATGGAAGATCACCGCCACCACCAGGAAAATGATCACCGGCATCGCGCCATGGCCGATGGCCGTGTACGAATCCGAGAGCATGCTCACCGGCTGGCCTTCGGTGTAGTAACGCGCCAGGCCACGGGCCGAGACCATCATGCCCAGGGTCGCGATAAACGGCGGGATACCGGTGACGGCGATGATGCTGCCGTTGATCGCCCCCGCCAGCAGCCCCACACCCAACCCCATCGCCACCGGAATCCACACCGGCAAGTCTGTCAGCGAAGGGAACACCGCCCGGGAAAAGTCGGAGGTTTGCGCCAAACTGGCGGCGATCATCGCCGACAGCGCCAGCACCGACCCCGAAGACAGGTCGATCCCCGTGGTGATGATCACCTGGGTCACCCCGATCGCCAGCAAGCCGATGATGGACACTTGCAGGATCATCAGCACCAGGCGCTGGGAGTTCATCAGGAAGCTCTGGTCCCGCACGATCCAGCCAAACAGCTCAAACACCAGGCCGATGCCGATCAGCACCAGGAAGATGCTCAGCTCGGTGGGCAAGCGCCGACGGTGCTTGACCGGGGCCGTGGCAGGCTTGTTGTCCGTTATTGCGTTCATAGCCAATCACCTTCTTATTCTATGGCGCGGGCCAACCGCAGGCCCGCGCGGCTGTTCGTCAGTGGACCGCGGTCATACCGGAGGCCAGCTGCATGACTTTTTCCTGGGTCGCATCGGCGCGGTCCAAGGTACCCATCAGTTCGCCTTCGTGCATCACCATCACCCGGTCGCTCATGCCCAGCACTTCAGGCAGCTCGGAGGAAATCATGATCACCGCCATGCCTTCGCTGGCGAGGAAGGCGATCAGGCGATAGATCTCGGCCTTGGCCCCCACGTCGATGCCCCGGGTCGGTTCATCGAGGATCAGCAAGCGTGGGTTGGTCATCAACCAGCGCGCCAGCAAGGCTTTCTGCTGGTTGCCGCCGGACAGGGTGTCGATGCACTGCTCCAGGGACGGCGTCTTCACCCGCAGTTTCTTGCACATGTCCTCGCACAGGGCGCGCAGGGCTTTCTGCTGGATAAACCCGTTGCCCGAATAATGCGGCAGCACGGCCATTTCCATGTTTTCCAGCACCGACAGGCAGGGGAACAGGCCACTGAGCTTGCGGTCCTCGGTCAACAGCGCAAAGCCTTTTTCGATGGCCATGTGCGGGTCGCTGATGCGCACCGCCTCGCCATCCAGGGTGATCTGCCCACCGCTGCTGGGGGTGATGCCGAAAATGGTTTCCGCCACATTGGTGCGCCCCGAGCCCATCAGCCCGGCGATGCCGAGGATCTCACCGGCATGCAGGTCGAACGACACGCCCTGGAACACCCCGTCCAGGCGCAGGTCGCGCACCGACAGCAGCAGTTCGCCGATGGGCGTCTCGCGCACCGGGAACAACTGGCTCAGCTCGCGACCCACCATCATCGAGATCAGGCTGTCGCTGTTCATGCTGTCGGCGCGTTGCAGGCCGATGTACTGGCCGTCGCGGAACACCGCCACTTCATCGGCAATGGCGAACACTTCGTTCATTTTGTGCGTGATGTAGACAATGCCTTTGCCCTGGGCCTTGAGGTCGGCAATGATCGAAAACAGGTGGGCCACTTCCTTCTCGGTAATGGCCGATGTCGGTTCATCCATGATCAGGATGTCGGAGTCGTAGGACACAGCCTTGGCAATCTCGACCATCTGCCGCTCGGCGATGCTCAGGTTACCCACGTGTTCCTCGGGGTCCAGGTTGATGCGCAGGCGCGCCAGCAACTCGGCGGTGCAGCGGTGCATTTCGCGGTGGTTGACCATGTGCAGGCTGTTGAGCTGCTCGCGGCCAATCCAGATATTCTCGGCGATGCTCATGTGCGGCATCAGGTTGAGCTCCTGGTGGATCATCGCGATCCCGGCCTTCTGCGCCGCCAGCGGCGTGTCAAACACGATGGGCTTGCCGCGCAGGCGGATTTCACCGGCGTCGGGCTGGTAGATGCCGGCGATGATCTTCATCAAGGTCGACTTGCCCGCACCGTTCTCGCCCATCAGCGCCAGCACCGTGCCGGGGCGCACACGCAGTTGTACGTCGGCCAGGGCCACGACGCCGGGAAAGCCTTTGCTGATGTTGACGATTTCCAACAGGTAGGGTTCGTCCAGCGGCAACGGCTGGATCCCGGGAGGCTGCGAGACAGTGGCTTGAGCGAGCATAAGACGGTACTCCATCAGCAGGGCGGGCACGACCGCCCTGCCGGTTCATTGTTGTTATGTCAGGGCTACTTGAACGTGGCGACGTTTTCCGGGGTGATCAGCTGGAACGGGATGATCACGTTCTGCTCGACCGGTTCCTTCCTGGCCATTTTGCGCGCCGCTTCCACCGAACCCACTGCCTGGCCCTTGGCGTCCTGGAACGCGGAGGCGGCCATGTCACCCTTGGTGATCGCATTCAAGCCATCCGGCGTACCGTCGACCCCCGCGATCAGCACACTGCCCTTTTCCTTGCCGGCCGATTTCAGCGCCATGGACGCGCCGATGGCCATCTCATCGTTGTTGGCCAGCACCGCATTGAACTCGCGGCCCTGGGTCAGCCAATCGTTGACCAGGGTCATGCCCTTGTCCCGCAGCCAGATGCCGGTCTGTTCCTGTTCGATCTTGATGTCCGGGTACTTGGCCAACACTTCCTTCACGCCCTTGGTGCGGTTGGTGGTGGAGTTGTTCGCCAGGTCGCCCAGCAGGATCACGATCTTGCCCTTGCCGCCGAGCTTCTCAGCGATGTATTGCATTTGCAGCTTGCCGGCCTCGACGTCATCGGAGGTCACGGCCACCACGTCCTTGGGCAAGTCCTTCTGGTCGGGACGGCGGTTGACGAACACCAGCGGGATGCCGGCCTTGGTCGCGGCATTGATGATGTTCTTGGTAGAGGCCGTGTCGACCGGGTTGACGATAATGGCGTCGACTTTCTGGCTGATGAAGTTCTCCACCTGGCTCAGCTGCTTGACCACATCGGCACGGGCGTCTTCGAACTGCAGCTGCACGCCGTCACCCTTGGGATAGGACTTGGCCTGCTTGTCCATGTCTTCGCGCAGGTAAGTGAGGAAGGTGTCATCGAAGGCGGACATGCTCACGCCGACCTTGATGTCGGCGGCACTGGCAACACCGCTGGCCAGCAGCATGGATAAAGCCAGCGCGGTAAAACGGATCGGGGTCTTCATGAACGGTCTGTCTCCACTTTCTTGTTGGTTTTTTGGACGTTGCGTTTATCAGAGCTCGGCAGGCACGCGTACGACCGGTGCGCCTGGAATGCAGCAGACCAGCGCGCCCTGGTTTTCGACGCACAGCACATTAAGGAAGGAGAAGTAGAACGGCCGGGCGCGGGGCAGGCCGCGGGGCGTGTGGGCAGGGCGTAAAACTCGCAGTACAGCGTTGAAGATTTTCATCTGACGGTACCTGGTTGTTTTTGATCTTGTTTTTGTTGAGTCGTGCGAATCGAGTCCGAACGTACTTTATGCAACCTGGAAAAGACTTTATTGGAAAATAATTTCCATATCAACCTGTTTTAGAATTTTATTCTATTTTTGTTGAAACCACCTGCTGGCGCTCGGCGCTGAGGCGTGCGGCGTCCAATATACGCGTGGTTTCCAGCGCTTCATAAGCGTCCACGGGCAACGGGTCCTGCCCGTTTACCGCCGCTTGCAACTGGCGATAGAACTGGGTCCAGCAGCCCTTCTCCGACGGCACTCGCTCACGTTCCGGCCCCTGTTCGAACCAGCCCCAGCGGCGATGTTCTTCTGCGCCCCAGTGCTCGCCCTCGGTTTTCGGCGACTTGCCGGCCATCAGCGCCTCTTCCTGGCCATCCAGCCCGTCCACGGTGTAGCAACCCAAGGTGCCACTGACGCGAAAACGCGGGGCCTGGCTGTTCTGCAGGGCATTGCCCCACAAATGGGAAACCACCCCGTTGGCGTGGGTCAGGGAGACGAAGAAGCCGTGGTCGACAGTGGGGTATTCAGGGGTGAACTGTAACTGCGCAAACACCCGGTCCACCGGGCCGAACAGTTGCAGCGCCTGGTCCACCAGGTGGCTGCCCAGGTCGCGCAACCAGCCGCCGCCGCTGGCGTTGCCCACGGCCTGCGGGCTGTAGCGCTCGACGCGGGATTCAAAGCGGGTGATCTCGCCCAGGGCACCGGCGTCGATCAATTTGCGCAGGGTCAGGTAGTCCGAGTCCCAGCGCCGGTTCTGGTAGACGCTGAGCAACACCTCATGGCGCTCGGCAGCCGTGATCAGCGCCTGGGCCTGTTCGGCGTTGGCGGCAAAGGGTTTGTCACTGACCACCGCCACGCCGTGCTCGATGGCTTCCAGCACCAGCGCCGGACGGCCCTTGAGGGTGGTGGAAATCACCAGGGCATCGACGCCGGCTTCGACGATCTGGCCGATGCTGTCAAAGGCCTGGACGCCGGGGTGGTCGGTTGCCAGTTGCTGGCGACGTTCGGGTGAGCGGGTGACGACACCGACAAACGTTGCGCCGGGCAAAGTCGCAATCAGCGGCGCATGAAAGAAGCGCCCTCCGTGGCCATAGCCGACAAGTCCGATTCTCATGATCAACTCCTGAATTGAATTGGAAACCAATCAACTGTGGGAGGGGGCAAGCCCCCTCCCACATTTTTGACAGAGTTCCTTCAGTGATTTAGCCGTAGAAGTGTGGGCGATCCGGCAGGCTGACCTTGACGATCTGCTCACTGCCCTGGGCCTCGATGCACGCATCCGCCGCCACCGCCGCCGCAAAGCCATCCCACGCCGACGGCCCACCGACCTGACCGGCGCGCACGCTATCGATGAAGGCCTGCAACTCCACGTCATAGGCCCCGATAAAACGGTCCTTCCAATCCATCAGGATCGCGTTCGACAGCTTGGCCCCACTGCGCAACTGCACCTGGGACGGCTCCGGCAGTTTGGCGATGCCGGTCTCCCCCACCACTTCGCACTGGATGTCGTAGCCGTACTGGCAGTTCACAAACACTTCCACATCGATACGGGTGCCCTTGGCGGTTTCCAGCAGCACGATCTGCGGGTCGCGCAGATGGGCCAGGGCCTTGCTGGTCTTGCGCGGGAACACCACCTGCACCGACACGTAGTCGTCGTTGAGCAGCCAGCGCAGGACATCCAGCTCGTGGATCAGGGTGTCGGTAATCGCCATGTCGGTCTTGTAGTTCTCGCCCACCGTCGGGTTGCGGTGCGCGCAGTGCAGCATCAACGGCTCGCCGATCTGGCCGCTGTCGATCACCGCCTTGAGGGCGCGATAACCTTCGTCATAGGGGCGCATAAAGCCCACTTGCACCAGGCGCTTGCCGTAGGCCACTTCGGCGTCGACGATCCTGCGGCAGCCTTCAGCCGTCACCGCCAGGGGCTTCTCGCAGAACACCGGTTTGCCGGCGGCGATGGCGGCGAGCACGAATTCCTCGTGGCTCGGGCCCCAGGACGTGACCAGGATCGCCTCGACCTGCGGCGAGTTGATCAGCCCATGGCCATCCGCGTACACCTCGGCGTCCAGCTTCAACTCCGCGACCACCTTGGCGGCCTGCTCAAGGTTGATGTCGGTCACCGCCACCACCTGGCTGTTGAGCAGGGTCTGGCTGCAACGACGAATATGATCGCGGCCGATGGCGCCGGTACCGATTACACCAAGCTTCAAAGACATACAAACGCTCCTCTTGTTATTAGTACTGCCGGGCCTTGGCCAGGTGTTCATTGAGTTTTTTCGCCGCCGCGTTGGTGCGCTCGCTGGTGGACACCTGCGCCACCCCCACCCGCCACCACGACAGGTAGCCGTGGACCATGGTCTTGGGCAACACCTTGATGTCGATCAGGGTCGAGATGCTTTGCGTGCGCGCATCGGCCAGGGCCGCTTTCAGCTGCTCCACCGTGCTGACCTTGTAGGTCTTGCAGCCATAGGCCGCCGCACTCATGGCGAAATCCACCGGCACCAGGCCGCCGTCGAGCTTGCCGCTCTCGGGGTTGCGGTAGCGGAACTCGGTGCCGAAGCTGTCCATGCCGTTGCCGATCTGCAGGTTGTTGATGCAACCGAAGGCCATGTTGTCGAGCAGCACCACGTTGATCTTGCGGCGTTCCTGGATCGAGGTGGCCAGCTCCGAGTGCAGCATCATGTAGGAGCCATCGCCGACCAGGGCATAGACCTCCTTGGTCGGTTCGGCGAGCTTCACGCCGAGGGCGGCGTTGATCTCATAGCCCATGCACGAATAACCGTACTCGACGTGGTAGGTGTTGACGCCCTTGCTGCGCCAGGCACGCTGCAGGTCGCCGGGCAGGCTGCCGGCCGCGGCGACAATGATCGCGTCGTCGGCCAGGGTCTGGTTGAGGACGCCGAGCACCCGGCTCTGGGTCAGGCACGAGCCGGTCAGTTCGATAAATTCACGCAGCACGGCGCGGTCCAGGTGGTCGTCGACTTCCGGTACGAAATCATCGCCGTGGTACTCGACCTGATGCACACGGTCCACTTCGGCGTCCAGCTGCGCCTTGGCGTCGGCGATCTGCTCGCCCCAGCCGGAACGGTAATCACCAAGGGCATCGGCCAGCGCTTCGAGGGCGACCTTGGCGTCGGCCAGTACCTGCACGCCGTCGAGTTTCAAGGCGTCGCAGGGGCTGATATTGAGGTTGAGAAACTTCACCTCGGCATGCTTGAACAGCGACTTCGACGAGGTGGTGAAGTCGGTGTAACGGGTGCCGATGCCGATGATCAGGTCGGCCTCGGGCGCCAACAGGTTGGCGGCCAGGCAGCCGGTTTCGCCGATGCCGCCCACGTTCAGTGGATGGCTGGAGACCACCGCGCTCTTGCCCGCCTGGGTTTCGGCGAAAGGAATATCAAAGCGCTCGGCAAAGGCTTGCAAGGCAGCATTCGCACCAGAGTACTTCACGCCGCCACCGCAGATGATCAGCGGCTTGCGCTTGCCCCGGAAAGCCGCCACCCCATCGCTGGTCATCGCGGCGGTGGCCGGGCGGCGGTCGATACGGTGCACGCGTTTTTGCAGGAAGTAATCGGGGTAGTCCCAGGCCTCGGCCTGCACGTCCTGGGGCAGTGCCAGGGTCACCGCGCCGGTTTCGGCGGGGTCGGTGAGCACGCGCATGGCATGAATCGCCGCCGTCATCAGTTGCTCGGGGCGGTTGATGCGGTCCCAGTATTTGCTCACGGAGCGGAAGGCATCGTTGGTGCTGATGCTGAGGTCGTGGAACTGCTCGATCTGTTGCAGCACCGGGTCAGGCTGGCGGCTGGCGTAGACATCGCCGGGCAGCAACAGCAACGGGATACGGTTGGCGGTGGCGGTCGCCGCAGCGGTGAGCATATTCGCCGCACCTGGGCCAACGGAGGCGGTGCAGGCGTAGATCTTGCAACGCAGGTGCTGCTTGGCAAAACCGATGGCGGCATGGGCCATGCCCTGCTCGTTACGACCCTGATGCACCACCAGGTCGCCGCTGTCCTGCTCCAGGGCCTGGCCCAGGCCCAGCACGTTGCCGTGGCCGAAAATGGTGAACACGCCGGCGACGAACTTGCTCTGCACGCCATCGACTTCGATGTACTGGTTGTCCAAAAACTTTACCAGGGCCTGGGCCATGGTCAGTCGGGTGGTGGTCATGTCGCGCCCCTTATCGTTTCTGCAGGTGGGCGATGCTTGCCCCCAAGGCCTGCTGGATATCCGCCAGCTCGTGCACGCTTGTCGCAAACGGTTCGAACGACAGGTAGCCGCTGTAACCGCTGCTGAGCAAGGTGTCGATCTGCGCGGTATTGCCGAGGATATCGCCCTCGCCCACCAGCACGCGGTGGCCGTCGCGGATCGAATTGAGCGGCGCCTGGGCGTCTTCCACGCCGGAGATATGCACCAGCCCGGTCAGCTCCGGGAAGAACTCATGCTCGCTGGCCAGGTGGTGGTGGAAGGTGTCGTGCACCAGGCGGAATACATCCAGGCCGCCGATGGACTGGATCGCATCCACCGCCACGCGCTTGCGGCGCATGGCACATTCTTCAAAGCCCAGGGGCTCGATAAACCCGAGAATCCCGTACTCGCGCAGGATCGGCGCCAGCTGGCTCAACGCGGTGCGCAAACCGGCGGCGCGCTGGGCTTCGTTGCGGGTGTCGCCGGGTTCATTGAACGGGCACATCACCAAGCCTTGCGCACCGCATTCGCGGGCATAGGTGGCGAGCGCTATCGCCTGGGCGCGGCGCTCGTCATTCCACACATCAAAGGGGTACAGCGCGTTGATCGACAGCACCGTGATGCCCTGGGCCGCGCACAATTCGCGCACGCGGCCGGCAGGAGTGCCGTATTCGATCTGGCGATCCTTGAGGTCGTTGCGAATCTCGATGGCATCGCATTTCAAGGCCACGGCCAGCTGGATGAAATCCGGCAGGGACAGGTTGGGCGCGACCATACGGTTGAGGGCAAAGCGTAGAGGCGACTTCATTGTTGTTCTCCGTCCAACACCGTTCAAAGGTCCAGCAGCCAACTGTGCTGCGGGTCGTTGTGGAAATGCCAGGCGCGTTTGGGGCCGGCCATCACGTTCAGGTAGTAAGACTCGTAGCCATACGGCACGCTGACCGGGTGATAGCCCTTGGGCACCACCACCAGGTCGCTGTTTTCCACGGCCATGGCCTGGTCGATGCTGCGGTCGTCGGTGTACACCCGCTGGAACACAAAGCCCTGGGGCGGGTTGATCTGGTGATAGTAGGTCTCTTCGAGAAAGCTCTGGTGCGGCAGGTCGTCGGTGTCGTGCTTGTGCGGCGGGTAGCTCGACGAATGCCCGGACGGCGTGCGCACCTCCACCACCAGCAGCGAATGGGCCGGGTCGGTATCCGGCAGGATGTCGCACACGTAACGGGTATTGGCGCCTTTGCCGCGGACGCTGCGCTTGCACTGTTCGGGGCGGATCAGGCGTGGCTCGAAACCCGGCGCACCCGGTGCGGCGCACACGGCAATCTGCACGTCGCTCAACGCGGTGACCTGGGCATCGGTACCCGGCGGCAGATAGGCGGCGAACGGCGATTTGTCCTCGAACACCGACTGGCGATCACCGAGGTTCTGCCAGTTGAAGCCCTCGCCTTCGATAGTCACCCGGCCGCTGAGCAGCACCAGGCACAGCTCTTTATCGCCGGCGGTGACCGGCAGGGTTTCACCCAGGCTCAAACGGTAGGCGGCAAAGCCTACGTATTCCAGGCGGCCCTCTTCCAGGGCGACCATGGTCTGCCCACGTTTATTGCTTTTTACCAGCAAGCTCATGGTTGGGTCCTCTCATCGAGAAGCGCACGCAATGTGTCATAGCCCTTTTTCGCATAGACGTAGCTGGGCGCCACGGCCGGGTCCTGCTCGGCTTCCACCACCAGCCAGCCCGCGTATTTCGCGGCCAGCAGCACATCGAGCAACTCGGCAAAATCGATATCGCCGTCACCGGGCACGGTGAAGGTGCCGTTGACGATGCAATCGGGGAAGCTCCACATCTGGTTGCGCGCCAGTTGCACCACGGCTTTGCGCACGTCCTTGAAATGCACGTGGCAGACGCGGTCGATATGCTTGCGCAACACCTCGATGGGTTCGCCGCCGCCCATGTAGCAGTGGCCCGAATCGAACAGCAGGCCGACTTCCGGCCCGGTACGGCCCATCAACTGATCGATGTCTTCAGGCGATTCGACGTACGCCCCCATATGGTGGTGGTAGGCCAGGCGCACGCCCTGGGACAGGGTAAAACGCGCCAGCTCGGTAAGTTTGTCGGCGTAGTCCTGCCAGGCCTGTTCACTGTGGAACCGAGGACGTTCGATCAGGCGAATGCGCGAGCCCTGGATCGAATCGGCCACCTCGCCGTACACCAGCACCTTGGCGCCGTTTTGTTTCAGCAGTTCGACGTGACCGGCGATGGCCTCGATTTCTTCGGCCACCGAGCGACGGGCCAGGCGACTGGAGTACCAGCCAGAGACCAGCGCCAGGTCATAGGGGCGCAGGACGTCGCCGACGCCCTTGGCGTCCTTGGGGAATTTGCCGTTGAGCTCGAAACCTTCGTAGCCGATTTCCTTGCCTTCGCTCAGGGCGGTGCTCAGCGGGGTTTCACCGCCGAGGGCCGGAAGGTCGTCGTTGCTCCAGGAGATCGGGTTGATGCCAATTCGGATTGCGGGCATGGCTGCACCTTTATTATTTTCAGGTATCACTGAGATCTGCTTTCTGCTTTCTGTGGGAGGGGGCTTGCCCCCGATAGCGAAGTGTCAGGCAACACTGTTGTAACTGCACCACCGCCATCGGGGGCAAGTCGAATCGTCGCACTGCCCCTCCCACATTGGATTGCATTTCAAATTAAGAACTGGGTTCAGCCTCGGGCACTGCGCCAGGCGTTGATCAACTGCTCAAAGGTCGCCTGGACCTGCTGGATCAACGTCTCGTCATCGATCTCCCCCGCCATCCACAAACGGCTCGGTTCCTGGAAGATCGTGCGGCCCACGGCAAACCCACGGCAGGTGCTGCTCTGGCTGGCTTGCTGGAAGCCGGCGGCCAGGCATTCGGCCGAGGCATTCAGGCCCAGCAACACCACGCCACGGCAGTACGGGTCGCGTTCCTGGATCAGTTCGTCGAGCTTTTTCCAGTCCTCGGCCGACTGTGCCTCGATCTTCCACCACGCCGGGTAGATGCCCAGGTTGTACAGGCGCTTGAGGCTGCGGTAGAGCACGTCCGGGTAAGTGGACGGATGATCCTTGGGCGGGATGACCTCCAGCAGCAGTTCATGGCCGCTGGTCACCGACGCCTCGTACACCGCCTTGAGCTGCGCTTCCTGTTCCAGGCGCAACAGGGGCTCGTCGTCGGGGTGGTATTGCACCAGGCACTTGATGATCTGTTCCTGGGGCCAGGCAATCAGGTTGCTGCCGATCGAGCGGCCATGTTCGAACGCCAGGGGCCGCGAGTTCTGCACTTCCACCGGACGCGCGATCCACCAGCCGCGCCCGCTGGCGGCATTGAGCGCGTCCTGGCCGAAGCGCTGGTCGGCCAACAGGCCCACATCGGCCTCGACGCCCTGCTCGGCGAGCTTTTTCTCCACGCGTTCGATGGCCTGGATAAACAGCTGCTTGATCTCGCTGATGCGGGTCAGGTCCTGGCCGCCGCGTTGCGCCAGGTCCACCAGTTGCCAGCGGTGATCGAAGGCAAAGATGAACAGCTGCTTCCAGGCCTTGCGCGGCACGGTGACGCGGTGCAGGCGTTGCAGGGTCGCGTCCTGGTCAGGCCGGGTGATCGGCACCGGGCTGTTGAACAGGTAATCCAGTTCGGCCGGGGTCGGCATGGCCGGCGCACAGGCGTGGCGCGAGACCACGAGACCGCCGCAGGCATTGGCCAACTGGCTGCAACGCTCATCGCTGGCGTCATTGATCCAACCGCTGAGGAAGCCCGACATAAAGGCATCGCCGGCGCCCAGCACGTTAAGCACTTCAACCCGCACGCCAGGGTAGATGGCGCCCTCTTCCAGGCGCGCCGGAATCGCGCCGTGGATCACCGTGCAGCCTTGCGGGCCGAGCTTGACCACCAGGGTCGCCGGGGTCAGGTCACGCACGGTGCGCAGGGCGGTGAGCAGATCTTCGCTGCCGCCGGCGATCAGGAATTCTTCTTCGGTGCCGACGATCAGGTCGAAACGCGGCAGGATTTTCTGCACATGCTGGCTGACGTTCTGGTCGGCGACAAACCGGGTTTCACCGTCAGCCTTACCCGCCAGGCCCCACAACACGGGGCGGTAGTCGATATCCAGCACGCGCTTGACGTTGTGCTTGGCCGCATAGTCCAGGGCCTGGATGCTGGCCTTGTACACGCCGTCGGTGGAGAAATGCGTGCCGGTGATCAGCAAGGCCTTGCTCGAGGCGATAAAGGCTTCGTTGACGTCTTCGGCGCGCAGGGCCATGTCGGCGCAGTTTTCGCGGTAGAACACCAGCGGGAAGGTTTCGCGGTCCTTGAGGCCCAGCAGCACCATGGCGGTGAGGCGTTCCGGGTCGACCTTGATGCCGCTGACATCGCAGCCTTCGCGGGCCAGGGATTCCACCAGGAAACGGCCCATATGGTCGTCCCCCACCCGGCTCAACATCGCCGACTTGAGCCCCAGCCGGGCAGTGCCGAACGCGATATTGGCGGAGGAACCGCCGAGGTATTTGGCGAAGCTGGACACGTCCTCAAGCCGCGCACCTACTTGCTGTGCGTAGAGGTCGACGCCCAGGCGCCCGAGGCAAATCAGATCCAATTGACGCCCACTGGCAAAACGAGTCTGGCCCATGCTGGCTCCTGTTATTTTTATCAGCCTGCGTTGTGCCGCCGTGGCGACGGCAAACGCTCTTGGTGGGAGCAGACTAGAACGTCCGGCGGCAGCAATCAATATTTATTCCATAATTATTTTTAGTGGAATATTTTTTCCAATACGTCAGCATAGGCGCACGCCAGCCGCCGTGCATCGTTTCAGCAGGCCACGCGGGCCGTGATGCCGGGGTATTTTTTTGCGCCTACCCTGTAGACTTGCGCCACCCATCAGCGCATCAGAAGAACACGCCAGAAGGATTGCCCATGTCCCGCACCGATCCCGAGACCACCCTGGAAGACACCATCGCCAGCCCTCCGATCAACGCCGAACGCCTGTTGCAGCTGATCACCGACGAATACGAAAGCCTGCCGCGCCAGCTCAAGCGCATCGCCAGCTACATGAGCCAGCAGAGCGACCGGATCATGGTCGACCGCATCAGCGACATCGCCCGCGAATGCGAAGTGCACCCTTCGGCGATCGTGCGGTTTTCCCAGCGTTTCGGCTTCAGTGGGTTCAGTGAGATGCAGGCGCTGTTTCGCGAGGCCTACACCCACAAGACCACACCGGTGCAGAACTACCAGCAGCGCATCCGCAGCATGATCGCCAACAAGTCGCAGAAAGCCAGCGGCGGCGACCTGGCCCGCGAGTGCGTCAATGCAACCCTGTCGGGTATCGAGCGCCTGGGGCTGGAGCTCGATGACGTGGCTTTCGACAAGGCCGTGGACCTGGTGGTCAACGCCGACAACATCTACGTGGTCGGCGTGCGCCGTTCATTCGCGGTGGCCGATTACCTGGTCTACAACCTGCAGCACACCAACAAGCGTATTCACCTGATCTCCGGCCTGGGCGGCAGCTATCGCGAGCAGATGCGCAGCGTGCGTGCCAATGACCTGGTGATCGCCATCAGCTTCACGCCCTACGGCAAAGAGACCCAGCACTGCCTGCGGATCGCCCAGCACCATCAGGCCAAGACCCTGATCATCACCGACAGCAACCTGTCGCCCCTGGCCAAGCGGGCCAACGCGGTGCTGCTGGTGAATGAAGGCTCGTCGTTTGCCTTCCGTTCGTTGAGCGCCACCTTGTGCCTGTGCCAGGCGTTGTTTATTGCCGTGGCGTACCGGCTGGAGTTGAAGGTGGATGAGATTCACGAGCAGGTCGGGTTTGATGACTGACCGGCAGTAATTGGGCTAACGCGCGCCCATGAAAGCGGATCTGCGCCAGGGTCAACGCGGTGTAGCCGATGATGACCGCCGGCGGCAGGATCGCCTCGACGCAGAACGTGCCCAGGGGCTGTAACGTCAACCCGACGGCAGCAGCACGGGAACAGAACTCGCCCTCCTCGACACCGCTCGGCAACCACAATACAAAGTGCAGGCCAGCCTGTTGCCCACTGATCGTACAGTGCGCTCCAAGGCAGTCGAGCAACACATCGCGCCGCGCCTGATAGGCCTGGCGCGAAGCCCGCAAGTGGCGCACGAAAGCGCCGCTGCCGAGAAACTCCAGCAACCCCGACTGATCGCTGGCGCCCACCGACTGCCCGGTGAGTTGCAGGGTGCGCAGCAAGGCCGGGCGCAGTGCCTTGGGCACCACCATGAAGCCGACGCGCAAACCGGGGAACAGGTTTTTGTTGAAGCTGCCGCAGTAGATCACCCGGTCATGGGCGTCCAGGGATTTGAGCGCCGCCAGCGGTGCGCTGTGGTAGTTGTATTCGCTGTCGTAGTCGTCTTCCACCACCCAGGCCTCGGCACGGGCAGCCCAGTCCAGCAGCGCCAGGCGGCGCGACACCGACAGGGTCATGCCCAGCGGTGCCTGGTGGGCCGGGGTGACGTAGGCCAGGCGCGCCGTGTCAGGGAGTTGCGCGGTATCCAGCCCTTCGGCCGTGACCGCAATCGCCTGGACCTGCGCCCCCGCCAGCCCGAACAGGCGGCGCGCGGGTGGATAGCCTGGATCTTCGACGCAGGCGGTGTCACCGGGCTTGAGCAGCGTGCGCGCGATCAGGTCAAGGGCGTGACGAATGCCGCTGGTGACGATCACTTCATCCGCCTCGCAGTGCATGCCGCGATAGCTGCGCAGGTAGTCGGCGATGTGCGCGCGCAGTTCCGGCAGCCCGGCGGGATGGCCCGCTTCCAGCGCCCCCGGCCCTGCCGATAGCAGTCCCCGGGAAATACAGCGTGCCCAGGCCTTCAGATCAAAAAGACTGGCGTCCGGTCGCCGAGCGACAAAAGGCACATGGCTCTGCACCCCGGACTCGGGGCGATCAACCGCCACTTCGCGACGAGGCATCGCGCGCGGTGCAGGTGCGGCAATGAATTGCTCGGGGATCACCGCACACACCCGCGTACCGGAGCCGGCCACGCGTTGCACATAGCCCTCGCCGTGCAGGCGGTCGAATGCCGCCTCCAGGGTGCCACGGGATAATTGCCAGCGTTCGGCGAGGCTGCGGGTGGACGGCAAGCGACTGCCCGCCGGCAGCTGTCGGTTCAGGATCGCTGCACGCAGGGCCTCGTAGGCACCCTGCTGCTTTCCCATGTCCAAGCTGTCGGGGCGCGGCAGGTCCAGGGCGGAAGGAGTTTTTCCTCGGCTCATAGTGGTCCAATCATTTTTGCCACAAGCGGCCCTGAGGATTAAACCACAAAGCCGCTAGAGTCCGGGCTCTACTCCTTGCACAGAAGCCTCCCATGACGCAACGCGCCCTCTCCCCGTGGTTCTGGCTGATACTGCTGACCGTGCTGATCGGCCTGCCACGTATCACCCTGGACATGCACCTGCCTGCCCTGCCCGCCATGGCCGACTACTTCCAGACCAGCGACAGCCAGTTGCAACTGACCCTCACGCTGTACACCTTCGGTTCAGCGATCTCCCTGCTGATCAGCGGCCCGTTGACCGACCGTTTCGGCCGCCGTCCCGTATTGCTGGCGGGGCTGTTTCTGTACGTGCTGGCTACCGTGGCCTGCGCCCTCGCCGACAGCATCACCGTGCTGATCATCGCACGCCTGTTCCAGGCCCTGGGCGGATGCTGCACCACGGTGATCGGCCGGGTGATCGTGCGCGATTATTTCGACCGCGATGAACAGGCACGCCTGCTCGGCCTGATTTCCATGGCCATGGCCGTGTCCCCGATGGCCGCTCCGGTGCTGGGCAGCCTGATGTTGCCCTTCATCGACTGGCGCGGCCTGTTTGTACTGCTCGGTGTGATCGGTGCAGTGCTCTACCTGGTGGTGTATCGCCGCCTGCCCGAAACCCGCCCGGCCGATGTCGCTGCCGCGCCGCCGGGCAACCTGCTGCGCCTCTACGGCCAGTTACTGCGCGACCGCTATTTCCTGCGCTATTCCCTGGCGATCGGCTGTGTGTACAGCACCTATTTCCCGTTTATCAGTGAGTCGTCGGCGCTGCTGCAGCGGGGTTTTCACCTGTCGGCCACGGCCTATGCACTGGTGTTCGCGGCCACCATCAGCGGCTACATGCTCGGCGCAAACCTGTTCCGCAGGCTGGTGCGGCGTTTCGAGCCGGACCGTTTGATCCATGCCGCTATCGGCTTGAACGTGCTGGGCAGTGTGATACTTGCGGCGGCCACTACCGCCATGCCGGGGCAATGGCTGGCGATCGTGCTGCCGATGGTGGTGATCATGGTGTCGGTGGGGATGGTGATTCCGGCGTGCCAACTGTCGGTGTTGCAGCCGTACGGTGCGATTGCTGGAACCGCATCGGGGTTGTTCTTCTTTACCCAGATGTTCCTCACTGCCGTGAGCAGTTGGGCCACCGGGCTGCTGTCCGACGGTACGTCGCAGCCGCTGGTGATCATGACCGCCGTTGCCAGCGCACTGTTGGCAGCAACCTGGCTGACACTCCACAAACCCAAATGTGGGAAGGAACTTGTCCCCTCCCACATCAGGCCGAGCTGAGCTCGGGATCAGTGCATGAAAATTGCGATCAGGATGATCACCGGGATCGGCACGCCGAGGAACCACAGAAGTAATGAGCGCATGGTGTTCTCCTTGAATTAACGAACGTAGGTTTCGGTTTCGACGTACACCACGGCATCGCGGCGACGGCCACCAAAGGTTGCAGCGAAACTGGCAAAGAAAGCGCCGATCAACAGGGCGACAAAGGTCCACAGCGAGGTATAGGCGGCGACTTTCGCGGCCGTTTCTGCAGCTTGCTTGGCCTTGAGCTTGGCGTCTTCCACCGCTTTACGCGCATCGCCGTAGACTTTGTCGATACGCGCTTCGGCATCGGCCTGGCTGAGGTTGGTGCGCTGGCTGATCAACTGGGCCAGGTAGGCACGGTCTTCAGCGGCGAGTTGGCCGTCATTGCTCAGGGTGCGGGTGAAAATGCGCGCAACCACGCCATGGGCAGCGTCATCACTGACGGCAACCGGGCGATCATCACGAAACAGGCTGTCGACGTAGTAGTCAAAATCGCCACCGTTGGCGCCTTTGGCTGCGCTGCCTGCGGCCTGGGTGATACCGCTGGCCGCACCGGCTGCCACGCTGGCACCGGCTTTCACGCCGCCGGTGACGACACTGCTGACCGAACCGACCACCAGCACGGCAGTGATCAGCGTGGCGACGGCCCAGGCCAGGAAACCATGGGCGGTGTCGCGAAAGTACACCTCATCGCCATGCATATTGGCCCACTTCACCCGCAACCGGCCGGCGATATAACCACCCAATCCGGACGCGACGATCTGGGTAAAGGCCAGCCAGACAATCGTGGAAATGCCAAGCCCCTTGGCGCTGATGCCGCTGTCGGCCCACGGCGACACCGCCGAGAAACCCAGGCCGAAGCCCAGCAATACCAGAATCAGGGATAACGCAGCCGCCGCAGCGGCCCCGGCAAAGATAGCCCCCCAGGAAACCCCGGAGCGCGCGCTCGACTCTTGCAGCGTGGATGACGATGTGATCATTGTTATGGTGCTCCCGGCAGGAAAAATAGTGTTACAAGTCTCAAAAGGGACAGTGCAGGCAGCATGCCAGTCGCGCTGAAAATTAAATCCTTTGAATTTCAACAGGTTAAGTAAATTGAACTTGCCTGAACCATGCAACTTGCAAGAAATGGCTGGTGCAGGCGGGCGTAATGCATTCCCTGGGGGAGGAGATTGCTCCCCGGCCGGTACTCGCCATGAAAGTTGTGTCAGTTTTGCCAACATGAAGTTTTATTTAGGAAGCGTTCAGCCATTTCTTGGCAAAATGCCCTCACTTCTAGTGTGAATCGCTCACCAGGTAATCCTATGACCCGCATTTTGACCATCGAGGATGACGCCGTAACGGCCCGCGAGATCGTCGCCGAGCTGAGTAGCCATGGACTGGACGTAGATTGGGTGGACAACGGCCGCGAAGGCCTGGTCCGTGCCGTGAGTGGTGATTACGATCTGATCACCCTCGACCGCATGCTGCCGGAACTCGATGGCCTGGCCATCGTCACCACCCTGCGCACCATCGGCGTATCGACGCCGATCCTGATGATCAGTGCCCTCTCCGACGTCGACGAGCGCGTGCGTGGCCTGCGCGCCGGCGGTGATGACTACCTGACCAAGCCTTTCGCCTCGGACGAAATGGCCGCTCGTGTCGAAGTGCTGCTGCGCCGCAAAAGCACGGTCAAGGAATTCGAAACCGCCCTGCGCGTGGCCGACCTGGAACTGAACCTGATCAGCCGCGAAGCCAGCCGCGCCGACCAGCCCCTGAGCCTGCTGCCCACCGAATACAAACTGCTGGAATTCCTGATGCGCAACACCGGCCAGATCCTGTCGCGGATGATGATCTTCGAGGAAGTCTGGGGTTATCACTTCGACCCGGGCACCAACCTGATCGACGTGCACATCGGCCGCCTGCGCAAGAAAATCGATCCACCGGGCCTCCCGCCGCTGATCCGCACGGTACGAGGTTCCGGTTATGTCATTGCTGAACCCCTCTAAGGGCTGGCGTTCATCCAGCAGCCGCTTGCTGGCGCTCTACAGTTCGTTGTTCGTGGCCTGGAGCTGCATCCTCATGGGGGTGCTGTATTACGAGGTCTCGGGTTACCTGAGTGACCTGTCGCGCCATTCGCTGATGCAACGCCAGCACCTGTTCCAGCGCTTCGACGGCGAAGAACTGGTGGAAGCGTTGACCACCAGCATGACCTTCGACATGAAAGGCGTGGACGCCTACGGCCTGTTCGATGAGCAGTTCCGCCCCTTGAGCGGGCCGATCCGCGCGATTCCCTCCGACCTGCCGCTGGACGGCAAGATCCACACCCTGGCCAATTGCGTCGACTCCGACGACCCCAAACTGCCCAAGGACAGCTGCGACGCCGTCGCCAGCCATACCGACGACGGCCGCTGGCTGGTACTGGTGCGCGCCAATGGCTCGCTGTTCGGTGTGACACGGATCATCTGGCATGCCCTGCTGTGGGCGCTGTCCCTGACCATTATCCCCGGCGCCGCCGGCTGGCATCTGTTGCGCCGCCGCCCGCTGCGCCGGATCCGCGGGATCCAGGCCAGCGCCGAAGCCATCGTCGCCGGCGACCTCACCCACCGCTTGCCGCTGTCCAACCGGCGTGACGAACTGGACATGCTCGCGGCCATCGTCAACGCCATGCTCGACCGCATCGAGAAACTGATGAACGAGGTCAAGGGCGTGTGCGACAACATCGCCCACGACCTGCGCACCCCATTGACCCGCCTGCGCGCGCAGCTCTACCGCATCCGCCAGGAGGCCGAGCAGGACTCCGGCTACGCGGTGAAACTGGACGATGCCATCGCCGAGACCGACACCCTGATGGCGCGCTTTCGCGGGCTGCTGCGTATCTCTGAGCTGGAAGACCACCAGCGCCGTTCCGGTTTCCTGGTGATGGACCCGCTGCCGCTGCTGCGCGAGTTGCATGACTTCTACCTGCCCCTGGCCGAGGAAGGCGAATTGCAGTTGCGACTAGAAGTCCCCGAGTCCCTGCCATGGATCACCGGCGACCGCGCCCTGTTGTTTGAAGCCCTGGCCAACCTGCTGAGCAACTCCATCAAGTTCTCTCCAGCGGGCGGCGCAGTGATCCTGCGGGGACTCAACGATGCCGGCAGCACGCGCATCGAAGTGCACGACTCCGGGCCCGGCATACCGGCGGCGGAACGCGATGCGGTGTTCCAGCGCTTTTATCGGGTGGATGAAGGCGACCAGCAAGGCGGGTTTGGGTTGGGCCTGTCGATTGTGGCCGCGATCATCAACTTGCATGGGTTCAAGCTGGAAGTGGGCACCAGCGAGCAAGGCGGCGCGCGCCTGGTGCTGGAGTGTCGCCAGCAGCTGATGCCCGAAGCCTGATCCATAAGCCAGTGAGGTCAAACTGTGGGAGGGGGCAAGCCCAAATGCCAGTCAGTAAGCGTACATCGCATCCTGTAGGAGCGAGCTTGCTCGCTCCTACAAAAAGCCTTAACTGACGGGCATTAGGGCAAGCCCGCTCGCCACAGGGGAATTCGCCAGTCTCTGAAAGTCGTGTAGATACCTTGTTGCCGGGTAGATCGAATCAGGCCGGGAAGTTGGCCCGCAGCGCCTCAAGCCCGCCGCTGTACACGCCGGCAAACAGCTCTTCCACCGCCGCCTCCGTGGTACCCGCCGCCGGGGTAAACACACCGGACCACGTCACCTTCGCCGACGACTCCGTCAGCGCCTCAACCTGCAACGTCGCCAGGTAAGCACTCACCGGAAACGGCGACTCTTCAATGGTGTAGCTGTAAGTACGCCCGACGTTATCGAAGGTCTGCAAACGCTCGACGATCACACCGCCGTCGGCGGTCGTCAGATGGCGCACGCGGCCACCTTCACCAGGCTCGCTCTTGGCGATAAACGGAAGCCAGTCCGGCAGGCTGTTGAAGCCACCCACCAAGTGCCAGACCGTCTCGGCCGATACCGGGATTTCAATCACTGCAGATGCTGTTGGCACGCTAAATCTCCAAAAGTCGTAGGAAAACGTCGTGCACAGCCTGCCACGCCCCGGACTTCAATGCATCAATTCCCGCAAGCGATGCCACGCCATTCCCAACGCCAGCAGCGGCGAGCGCAACGCCTTGCCGCCGGGAAAGGTCATGTGCGGCACCTGGCTGAAAATATCCAGGCCCTGGCTGTGGCCCCCGTGTATGCCTTCGGCCAGCAGCCGCGCGCACCAGTGGGTCACGTTGAGCCCATGCCCGGAATAGCCCTGGGCGTAGAACACATTCGGGTATTGCTTGAGCCGCCCGACCTGGGGGAAGCGATTGGCGGTGATGCCGATCCTGCCGCCCCACTGGAACGCGATGGCGGTGTCGGCCAATTGCGGGAACACCTTGAGCATCTTGGGCTGCATATAGGCCGCGATGTCTTTGGGATCGCGCCCCGAGTAATGGCAGGCGCCGCCGAACAACAGGCGACGGTCGGCGGACAACCGGTAGTAATCCAGGCCGACGTTCTGGTCGCACAGCGCCAGGTTCTGCGGGATCAACTGATTGGCCTGTGCAACCGACAGCGGCTCGGTGGCGATGATGTAGCTGCCCGCCGGCAGCACCTTGCCGCTCAGGCGCGGTTCCAGTTCTTCCAGGTGCGCATTGCAGGCCAGTACCAGGCTGGCGGCCCGTACCGTGCCGCCAGCGCAACGCACCTGCACCGTGTCGCCGTGGATCAGTTCCAGCACTTCGGTGTGCTCAAAGATCCGCACCCCAAGGGACTCGGCCACCTGCGCCTCGCCGAGCACCAGGTTCAGCGGGTGCAGGTGCCCGGAGCCCATGTCCACCAAGGCGCCGGCATACTGCGTCGAATCCACCACGTCGCGGATGTCCTGCGGCCCCACCAGGCGGGTTTCATGCACATAACCCAGGCGCGCCAGGCTGTCCTGCTCGCCCTTGAACGCAGCGAACTGTGCCGGGGTGTTGGCCAGCTCGGCAAACCCCCAGCGCAAGTCGCAGTCGATCCCGTGCTCGCGAATGCGCTCGCCCACCAGGGCCACCGACTCGATCCCGGCCCGTTCCAGGTAACGCACGCCCTCCTCGCCCACGTACTTGGCGAACCCCGACACATCGTGGCCGATCCCGCGAATCAACTGCCCGCCGTTGCGCCCGCTGGCGCCCCAGCCGATACGCCGGGCCTCCAGCAGGATCACCGAGAGCCCGCGTTGGGCCAGTTCGATAGCGGTGTTGACCCCGGTAAAACCAGCGCCGATCACACACACATCGGCGCTCAGGTCGGCGCCCAGTGCCGGGCGCTCCGGCATGGCATTCGCCGACGCAAGGTAGTAGGAACGGGCGTGGTCGCTGGATGGGGTCATTTGTTGGTCTTCACTTTGCTCCAGGCGCGCGTCATCAGGCGCATGGTCGCCGGGGTCGGCGTGGTGGAAATATAGAGTTTGTCGAGCACGGCCTGGGACGGGTACACCTCGGGGTTGTTCACCAGCTCAGGGTCCATGAAGGCCTTGGCGGCCGGGTTGGCATTGGCATAGCCGACCGAGGCGCTGACCTTGGCGATCACTTCAGGGTCGAGCAGGTAGTTAATGAAGGCATGGGCCTCTTTCGGGTGACTCGCATCGGCCGGGATCGCCAGCAGGTCGAACCACAGGTTGGAGCCTTCCTTGGGAATCGAGTAGGCGATATTCACGCCGTTCCTGGCATCCTTGGCGCGGTTGGCCGCCTGGAATACATCGCCGGAATAGCCGAACGCCACGCAGATATCGCCGTTGGCCAGGTCCGAAATGTACTTGGAGGAATGGAAGTAGGTGATGTACGGCCGCAGCGTCAACAGCTTGGCCTCGGCCTGCTGGTAGTCCTCGGGGTTCTCGCTGCGCGGGTCCTTGCCCATGTAGTTGAGGATCGCCGGGAACAGCTCATCCGCCGAGTCGAGGAAGGCCACGCCGCACTGGTTGAGCTTCTTGAGATTTTCCGGCTCGAACAGCACCGCCCATGAATCGATATGGTCGATGCCCAACACCTGCTTGACCTTGTCGACGTTGTAGCCGATGCCGTTGGTACCCCACAGGTACGGCACCGAGTGCGCATTGCCCGGGTCGTTTTTCTCCAGCAGCTTGAGCAGCTTGGGGTCGAGGTTCTTGAAGTTGGGTAACTGCGAACGGTCGAGCTTGAGGAACGCGCCGGCCTTTACCTGGCGCGCCAGGAAGTGGTTCGACGGCACCACCACGTCATAGCCGGTGCGACCGGCGAGCAACTTGCCCTCCAGGGTTTCGTTGGAATCGAACACGTCGTAGATCACCTTGATCCCGGTTTTGGCCTGGAAATCCGCCAGGGTGGTCTCGCCGATGTAGTCGGTCCAGTTGTAGACGCTCACCGTCGGCGCGGCTTGGCCGGCACCGCTGAACGCGGCCACCAGGGCCAGCGGAAGAAGCTTGTTCACAAGACGCATATCGACACCCCTTTTGTGTTTTTTAGACGCTCAACAGCAGGAACTCGCGCTCCCAGGAACTGATCACCCGCTTGAAATTCTCGTGCTCGGCGCGCTTGACCGCGACGTAGCCGCGCACGAACTTGTCGCCCAGGTACTGCTTGACCGTGTCGCAGTCCTCCATCCGCGCCAGGGCGTCTTCGAGGGTGAACGGCAGGCGCAGGTTGCGGCGCTCATAGGCGCGGCCTTCTACCGGGGCGCTGGGTTCGATCTGTTCGATCATCCCCAGGTAGCCACACAGCAGGCTGGCGGCAATGGCCAGGTAGGGATTGGCATCGGCGCCCGGCAGGCGGTTTTCCACGCGCATCGCATCCGGGCTCGAGGTGGGCACGCGCAGGCCGACCGTGCGGTTTTCTTCGCCCCACTCCACATTGACCGGCGCCGACGTGTCCGGCAGGAAGCGGCGGAACGAATTCACGTTGGGCGCGAACATCGGTAGCAGCTTGGGGATGTACTTCTGCAATCCGCCGATATGGTGCAGGAACAGCGGGCTCATGTTGCCGTCGGCGTCGACGAACACCGGTTTGCCCGTGGCGATCTCCACCACGCTCTGGTGCAGGTGCATGGCGCTGCCCGGCTCGTCGGCCACCGGCTTGGCCATGAAGGTGGCGGCCACATTGTGCTTGAGCGCGGCTTCGCGCAGGGTGCGCTTGAACACGGTGATCTGGTCGGCCAGGTCGAGGGCATCGCCGTGGCGGAAGTTGATTTCCATCTGCGCCGGGCCGTCTTCATGGATCAGCGTATCGAGGTCCAGGCCCTGGGCTTCGCACCAGTCGTAGACGTCTTCGAACAGCGGGTCGAACTCGTTGGCCGCATCGATGGAGAACGACTGGCGCCCGGTTTCCGCACGGCCGGAGCGGCCAATCGGGGTTTTCAGCGGCAGGTCCGGGTCTTCGCAGCGCTGGGTCAGGTAGAACTCCATTTCCGGCGCGACAATCGGCTGCCAGCCCCGGTCGGTGTAGAGCTGCAGGACTTTCTTCAGCACGTTGCGCGGCGACAGTTCGATGGGGTTGCCATGCTTGTCGAAGGTGTCGTGGATCACAATCGCGGTAGGCTCGATGGCCCACGGCACCACGTAGGTCGCGTTGGCCACCGGGCGGCAGACCATATCGATATCGGCCGGGTCCAGCAGGTCGTAGTAGATCTCGTCGTCGACAAAGTCCCCGGTTACCGTTTGCAGCAACACACTTTCCGGCAGGCGCATGCCTCGCTCATGCAGGAACTTGTTGGTGGGCGCAATCTTGCCGCGTGCGATGCCAGTCAAATCACTGATCACGCATTCGACTTCGGTAATCTTGTGTTCTTTCAGCCAGGTGTACAGCTGATCGAAGGGGGCGTTCATAAGGACCTCGTCATGGGGTGGGTGCTGCGCCGCCTTGTACTCGCGGCGCATTGAGGTCTATCTTGGGCCAGCCTTCACAGGCCATCTATCCACTTTGCACGCCCCACAGCGCACCAATAGAGTGCGCACGGATCCCCCATGACCCAGGCAACCGCTTTGCGCGTACAGGCCTTCACCACCGCTGATGTGGCCACCCAATGCCGTGCGACACCCGGCTGGGTGCAGCAATACCAGCAGATGTCCCCGGGGCATTTCGCCGGGCGCGTCCGCTACCTCGACCTGCACGGTGTGCAGGTGTACGAAGAGAGCATGAACACCCGTGTGGAGCAGCACTTCAACGCACCGCCGGGCGCGCTGGCGTTCTGTTTCGATGGCAGCGACAACGCGCTGTATCTGCTCAATGGCGAAAGCCGCAACACCTGGATCACCCCGGAAAACTACCGCGAAGTGGCGGTGGTGTTCGGCCCGCAGTTCGTGCAGCACCACGGCCTTGACGTGGCCACACTGGAAGGCCTGTTCATGGCGCCGCTGGCCTGCCAGCAGAACGCGCTGTTCAGCCGTTGGCTCAGTGGCACCCTGACGCGCTTGTCCACGGACATCGACCCGGTGTCCCTCACCCGGCAGTTGCTCGACGACTGCCTGTTCATCCTCGACAACGCCTGCGTGTGCCTGGACCGAAGCTCATTGCAAAAGCGCAGTGAAGAACGCCGCTTGATGGCGCGCATAGGCGAGTGGGCGGCGGATGCGCCGGACGAAACCGTCAACCTGTTGGAACTGGCGCGGATTGCCGGCGTACCGCTGCGCCAGTTGCAGCAAGGGTTCAAGACCTACACCGGGATGAGCCCGGCGCAGTGGTTGCGCCTGCGCCGGTTGAACGGGGCACGGCGGGAATTGTTGAGCGGTGCCGGAACGACCGTGGCCGAGGTGGCGATGAACTGGTCGTTCTGGCATTTGGGGCGGTTCTCCAACAGCTATCGAGCGTTGTTCAAGGAACTGCCCAGCGAAACCCTGAAGCGCTCAATCTGAAATGCATCTGAAAATGTGGGAGGGGGCTTGCCCCCGATGGCGATGGCTCAGTCAACATCTCTGTATCTGAACTACCGCAATCGGGGGCAAGCCCCCTCCCACATTGAATTGCATTTCAAGGCTGGGATTTCAGGAAGGTTGAGATTAGTTGGTTAACCCGTTCCGCCGCCTCCAACTGCACCATATGCCCCTGCCCCGGCAGAATCTCCACCTGGGCCTCCAGCCCCTGGGCATGGTCGGCCGGGATGATTGCATCGTCACTGCCCCAGATCACCAGGCTCGGTTGCTCCCCCACTACGTTGCGCAAATCCAGGCGCTGGCGCCCACCCTCGAACAACTGGGCATTGAGCTGACGAAGCGCCTGGTCCACCCCTTCCAACCGCTTGAACTTGAGCATGTCCTCCAGCATCTGCCGCGTCACCAGCGCCGGGTCGCTGAACAGTTGCACCAGTTGCGGCTTGAGCGCGTTGCGGTTGTTGGCTTCGGTGAAACCTTGCAGATAATCGCCGTTGATGTCCGCCCCCAGCCCGGCGCTGGCGATCAGGGTCAGCGAGGCAACGCGCGCCGGAGCCTGACGGGCGACCGTCAGGCTGACCAAGCCGCCCATGGAATGCCCGGCCAGGTGCACGCGGTCGAGCTTGAGGTGATCGAGCAAGGCCAGCACCGCCTGGCTCAGCTCTTCGGCGTCACCGGTTTGCAGATGCTTGCCCGACTCGCCATGCCCCGGCAGGTCCAGGGCGATCACCCGGCGCTCGGCGGCCAGGGCCGGTTGGTTGAACAGCCAGTTGTTCAAGTCGCCGCCAAAGCCATGCACCAGCATCAGCGGCGTGCCGCCCTCGCCCAGGTCGAGATAGCGCAGCAAACGCCCGCCCACCTCGACCTTCTGCGCACTCGGCCCGGTGGCTTCGGCTTCGGCGCTGCTTGAGACGAACCCGGCGTTGAAGCTTTCGATCACCGCATCGATCTCCGCCTCGCTGGCCTCACCTTCCACCACGACCCCCAGCAGCGCGCCCACCGGCAAGGTCTCGTCGCTCAGCGCCAGCACGCGGCGCAACACACCGCTGAACGGCGCCTCGACGCTGCTGGAGATCTTGTCGGTCTCGACGTCCAGCACTTCCTCGCCCTTCTCCACCCGGTCGCCGGGCTGCTTGAGCCAGACGTCGATGCGGCCTTCGGTCATCGACAGCCCCCACTTGGGCATGGTCAAGGTATGGATCATGCGGCGTTCCTCTTGTCGGCGATCTTCAGCACCGCGGCCTCGATCTTCGCGGCGTTGGGGATGTACAGGTCTTCCAGCGCATCGGAAAACGGCACCGGCGTGTGCGGCGCGGTGACCATCTCGATCGGCGCACGCAGAAACGAGAAGCCCTGCTGGGCTACCAACGCACTGATGTCGGTGGCGATGGAACAGCGCGGGTTGGACTCATCGATCACCACCAGGCGCCCGGTTTTCTCCACGCTCTCGAGGATGCTGTCTTCGTCCAGCGGGCTGGTGGTGCGCAGGTCCAGCACTTCGCAGTCGATGCCCTGGCGTGCCAGGTTGGCCGCGGCTTCCAGGGCGATATGCACCATGCGGCCGTAGGTCACCAGGGTCACGTCGCGGCCTTCGCGCACAAAGTTGGCTTCGCCGAAGGGCACGGTGTACAGCTCTTCCGGCACCTCACCTTGGAGGCTGTAGAGCATCTTGTGTTCGAGGAAGATCACCGGGTCGTTGTCGCGGATCGCCTGGATCAGCATGCCCTTGGCGTCATAGGGCGTGGCCGGGCACGCCACCTTGAGCCCGGGAATGTGCGTCCACATCGAGGTGAGCATCTGCGAATGCTGGGCGGCGGCGCGCAGGCCGGCACCGTACATGGCGCGCACCACCAGCGGCGTGGTGGTCTTGCCGCCGAACATGTAGCGAAACTTGGCGGCCTGGTTGAGCAACTGGTCGAGGCAGCAGCCGATAAAGTCGACGAACATCAATTCGCACACCGGGCGCATGCCACGGGTGGCGGCGCCGACGGCCATGCCGACGTAGCCGACTTCGGACAACGGCGCATCGAGTACCCGGTCCGGAAACTCAGGGTACAGGCCCTTGGTCACGCCGAGCACACCGCCCCAGGCGTCCTGCTCGCCGGGGGAACCGGTGCCGCCGGAGACATCCTGGCCGATAATGAACACGCTCTGGTCCCGGCGCATTTCCTGGGCCAGGGCTTCGTTGATTGCCTGCTGATAGCTGATTTTGCGAGCCATGAAATTCTCTCCGAGTCTTGTAGTTATTAGCGGTAGGCGACGTAGACATCACTGAGCAGGTCGGCGGCCTGGGGCTTGGGATCGGACTTGGCCAGGCGCACGGCGTCGTCGATCAACTGCGCGACCTCACCGTCGATACGTTCGAACTGCGCGGCATCGAGCCAGCCTTCGGCATTGCAGCGCTGGCGGAACAGTGCGAGGCAGTCGTGGGATTCGCGCAGGTTCTTCACCTCGTCCGGGCCACGATAGGTTTGTGCATCGCCTTCGAAGTGGCCGTAGAAGCGACTCAGCTTGACTTCCACCAAGGTCGGCCCGTCGCCTTTGCGTGCACGCTCCACCGCCACGCCCAGCGCCGCGTGTACGGCAAAGAAATCATTGCCATCGACAATCACCCCCGGCATGCCGAAGCCCACCGCCCGCTCGGCAATGTCCTTGCACGCCACCGACCAGCCGGAACCGGTGGCCTCGGCATAGCCGTTGTTCTCGGCCACGAACAGGCACGGCAGTTTCATGATCGACGCCAGGTTCATCGCCTCGAACACCGCGCCCTCGTTGGAGCCGCCGTCGCCGAAAAATGCGACCGCCACGCCCTGGCTGCCCTTGAGCTTGGAGGCCAGCGCGGCACCTGCCGCTAACGGCGCACCGGCCCCGACAATGCCGTTGGCGCCGAGCATGCCCTTCTCCTGGTCGGCGATGTGCATGGAGCCGCCCTTGCCGCCGCACACCCCGGTTTTCTTGCCGTAGATCTCGGCCATCATGCCGAACACATCCACGCCCTTGGCGATGCAATGGCCATGGCCACGGTGGTTGGAGGCGATGCAATCTTCATCGTTGAGGTGGGCCATGACCCCGGCTGCGCTGGCTTCCTGGCCGGCATACAGGTGCACGAAACCGGGGATCTCGCCGGTGGCGAATTCCACATGCAGGCGTTCTTCGAAATCACGGATGGTGCGCATCACGGTGTAGGCATGCAGCAATTGATCGGTGGACAGGTGGGTGGACATCTTGTTGTTCTCCAGGTTGTCTCGACACACAAAAGGCTGGCTGCGGCCAGCTGCAAGTGGTTCAGCACAGCCTGTGCCAAGGTGCGATGAAACCTGGCAAAGCCTTGATCCAGAGCAGTGCCGTGCGGTTGTGCCGGGACGGTATGCCTGTGCAGAATGAGACGGTGCATTGCACTGTGCAGGCGGCGTCTCGGCCGAAATGAGACGCTGCGTCTCACGCGGGGCTGTTGGTCAGGTCGCCCTTGTCCCCTCGCGCCCACGGGCGCTTAATGGCGGGCATAACAACAAAGATCGAGAACCGGAGGCCTTATGCTCGCCGCGAACTCCAGGGAACACGTCGACTGCGTCAGTCGCGTGGTCCGCAATGCCGATCGCCTGCCCCAGGCGCCGGTGCCGTCGCTGATTTTCGATTCATGGCGGCGCTCCATGGAACAACACCACCTCGACCCCGGCTCGCTGCAGGGGCCCCGTATCCTTACCGAACCCTTGCTCAAGGAATGCCGCGAACGCGCCGAGCTGTTCATGCGCATCGCCGGCGAAGAAGTCGGGCAACTGCACCACCGGGTGCGCCACGCCGACTACTGCGTGATGCTCACCGACGCCCAGGGCCAGACCATCGACCACCGCGTCGACAGCACCATTCGCAGCGACTGCCGCAAAGCCGGCCTGTACCTCGGCACCTGCTGGTCGGAAGCCGAGGAAGGCACCTGCGGCGTGGCCACGGTGCTGACCAGCAAAGCCGCAGTGACCGTGCACAAGCGCGACCACTTCCGCGCCGCCTTCATCAGTTTGACCTGCTCCGCCGCACCGATCTTCGACCCCCAGGGCAACCTGCTGGGGGTGATGGATGCCTCGGCGCTCAAATCCCCGGATGACCGGCGCAGCCAGCACCTGGTGCGGCAGATGGTGGCCCAGAGTGCCCAGGCCATCGAAAACGCCTTCTTCATGCACAGCGCCCGCGAGCACTGGGTACTCCAGGCCCACAGCACACCGGGCTATGTGGACAGCCAGCCCGACCTGCTGCTGGCCTGGGACCAGGATGGGCGCCTGCACGCGCTGAACAGCAAGGCGCGCCAGGCACTGCGCCGGCGTTTCGGCCAGGTGCCGGCGCATATCGGCGAGGTGTTCGACCTGGATGCATTGCGCGCGGCCACCGATCAATCGACCCAACATCTGCAATGGCTGGGCGAGCCTGGCGTGCTGCACGTGCGGGTCAACGCCCCGCGCCGCAAACCGGCACGGCCCGTTGCGCACACCCAGGTCGACCCACGGGTGGAAGAACACCTGCGCCTGGCCGTGCGCGTCAAGGACCGCAACCTGCCGGTGCTGGTGCAGGGTGAAACCGGCGCCGGCAAGGAAGTTTTCGCCCGCCAACTGCACGAACGCAGCGCCCGGCGAACAGGCCCCTTTGTCGCGGTGAACTGCGCGGCGATCCCCGAAAACCTGATTGAAAGCGAGCTGTTCGGCTACGTGGCCGGAGCCTTTACCGGTGCCTCCAGCAAAGGCATGCCGGGGCTGTTGGTGCAGGCCGATGGCGGCACCCTGTTCCTCGATGAAATCGGCGATATGCCGCTGGCGTTGCAGACGCGCCTGCTGCGGGTGATGGCCGAGGGTGAAGTCGCGCCCCTGGGCGGGGCCAAGACCCGCACGGTGGACATTCAGGTGATCTGCGCCAGCCACCGCGACCTGGCCGTGCTGGTCAGCGACGGGCGCTTTCGCGAAGACCTGTACTTCCGCCTCGGCTGTGCACGCTTCTGCCTGCCGCCGCTGCGCGAGCGCAGCGACAAGCTGGCATTGATCAACCGGCTGGTGGAGCAGCAAGCGCGCGGCAGCGGCATCTCGGTAGGCATCGGCCAGGCCGCGCTGGAACGCCTGCTGGGCTATGCCTGGCCGGGCAATGTGCGCCAGCTGCACCATGTGCTGGCGTATGCCTGTGCAGTGTGTGAAGGCGGCACGATTCAGCTGGCGGACTTGCCGGTGGAAGTGCGTGGGGAGCAGGTCGAGACGCTGGCCGAACACAGCGTCAGCCCGGAACGCCAAGTGGTACTGGATGCCTTGATCCGGCATCGCTGGAAGCCGTTGCCGACGGCGCAGGCGCTGGGGATTTCCCGGGCCACCCTGTACCGCCGAGTCAACCGGTTGGGCATCGACATGCCCGGCAAGCACTGACACAACAGGGTCACCCATGTGGGAGGGGCTTGCCCCCTCCCACATTTAACACCGTCGGCCTTGGGAGATCAGCGATAAACCAGCCCACCGTCGATCAAGGGCGCCTGTCCGGTCATGTAATCCGCATCCGGCCCGGCCAGGTAGGCCACCAACCCCGCCACATCCTCCGGCGTTTCCGCACGGCCCAGGGCAATCCCATCCACATACTGCTTGTAGGTCGCACCCACTTCGGCGCCGGTAATCTCGGCCATGCGCTTGTCGATCTCCACCCACATGTCGGTGCCCACTACGCCCGGGCAATAAGCGTTGACCGTGATCCCGGCGCTCGCCAGTTCCTTGGCCGCCGCCTGGGTCAAGGCGCGCACGGCGAACTTGGTGGCCGAGTACACGCCCAGCAGCGCGAAGCCTTCGTGGCCGGCGATGGAACAGGCATTGATGATCTTGCCCTTCTGCTTGAGCGCCTTGAATTTCCTGCCTGCAGCCTGGATACCCCACAACACGCCCTGCACGTTGATGCCCAGGGTGCGCTCGACCTGTTCCGGGCTGACGTCCAGCAGCGCGTCGATCTGCGCGACCCCGGCGTTGTTGACGATAATGTCGAAGCCGCCGAGGGCCTGGTGTGCGTGTTCGACCGCCGCCACTACCTGGTCGCGCTTGGACACGTCGGCGATAAACACCGAGGCCTTGCGCCCCAGGGCCACGACTTCGGCGGCCACGGCTTCGAGCTTGGCGCCATTGATGTCGACCAGGGCGATGTCGGCACCTTCCTGTGCCAGGCGCAGGGCGATGGCCCGACCAATGCCCTGCCCGGCGCCGGTCACCAGTGCAACTTTTCCAGCGATACCCATGATGATCTCCTGCAAGGGTTAGAGAAGTCCTGTCTATCGCAGGTGGGCACGCAGGCTGTCGAGAGGCACGTCATTCAGTGGGCGGGCTGAGACGGGACGTCTCACTTGTAAAACCGGGCGGTTATGCCTAGCTTATGCGCCCCCCGCCCTGCGCTTTAAGGCCCTCCCCCATGGTTTTGCGTTTTCGTCCTGTCGTCAGTACACGTTTCGCCCTCGGCCTGCTGCTCAGCGGCGGGATCGGCAACAGTTGGGCGGCACAACTCGAGCTGCCGGCGTTGCAAGTCCAGGGCGAGGACACGTCAGGCTATCGCGCAGACACCGCCTCGGTCGGCGGCTTCAACGAGGCGCCGCTGCTGGACACTCCTGCCTCGATCACGGTGATCAATGCGGCGCTGATCAAGGACCAGCAAGCGCGCCTGCTCAGTGAAGTGCTGCGCAACGACGCTTCGGTGGGCGATAGCTACGCCCCCATCGGCTACTACGAAAATTTCGTGGTGCGCGGTTTCTCGCTGAATGCGGCGAGCAGCTACAAGATCAACGGGCGCACCATCACCGGCGAGCAGAACGTCGCCCTGGAAAACAAGCAGCATGTGGAAGTGCTCAAGGGCCTGGCCGGTTTGCAGAGCGGGATTTCCGAGCCCAGCGGCGTGATCAACTACGTGACCAAGCGTCCGGAAGACGTGCGCCAGGTGACGGTGTCCACCGATGACCGCGGCAGTGGCTATATCGCCACCGATGTGGGTGGCTGGTTTGGCAGCGAGCAGCAATTCGGCCTGCGGGCCAACGTCGCCCATGAAGACCTCAATGCCTATGTGGAGCACGCCAACGGCCAGCGCGACTTCGTGTCCCTGGCCTTCGACTGGAACATCAGCCCCGACGCGGTGCTGCAACTGGACGCGGAATACCAGAACAAACAACAGCGCTCGGTACCGGGCTACCAGTTGCTGGGCGGCACCGAGGTGCCCCACGACGCCTCGCCGAAAAAACTGTTGGGCCACCAGAGCGGTTCCAGGCAGGTCGGCATCGATTCGCTGAACCTCAACGGCACGTTCGAATACCGCTTCAGCGACCAGTGGAAAGGCAGCGTCAGCGCCGCGCGCAGCAAGGTGGTGATCGATGACTACAGTTCGTTTGCCTGGGGCGGCGACACCAACGGTGTCGGCAACCACTTCACGCCCGAAGGCAACTACGACGTCTACGACTACCGCAGCCCCGATGACACCCGCCGTGACGATGAAGTCCAGGCGGCGATGACCGGCCTGTTCGACACCGCAGGCATCGGCCATGAACTGACCTTCGGCACCAGCGCGTTTCGCCGGGTGATCGACAAGCGCAAGTCCGTCAACGAGTACATCGGCACGGCCAATATCGACGCTGACGCGCCGACGTTCACGCCCACCGACAAGCCGTTGAACGACAGCCATCGCACCCTCGACAGCCGCCAGTATGGCCTGTTCATCACCGACCGCATCCGCCTCAACGAGCACTGGCAAACCCTCCTCGGTGGCCGCGAAGTGCGCCTGGATGAAAAAGCTTTCGACGGCGTCACTGGCAACCAGGCCCGCCACACCCAGCAATACGTGTTCCTGCCCCAGGCATCGTTGATCTACAAACCGGTGGAAAACATCTCGCTGTACACCAGCTACAGCAAAGGCCTGTCCCTGGGCGGCACCGCCCCCTGGTTTGCCAGCAACGCCGATGAAACCCTGGCCCCGACCACCTCGCGGCAAATCGAGGCCGGGGTGAAATACGACTGGCGTCGCATCAGCTTCGCCGCCGCTGTGTTCCAGACGCGCCAGGCCTACCAGTACGCCAAGCCGGATGGCGCCGGCCAGTTCACCTACGTGCAGCAGGGCGAACAGAAAAACACCGGCGTGGAACTGTCGGCCAACGGCTGGGCCACCGAGCGCCTGCAGATTTCCACCAGCGTGGCGGCGATTCGTGCACGGGTCAGCGGCAGCGGCACACCGGCATACGAAGACCACCAGGCGATCAACGTGCCCAAGCTGCGCGCCAGTGTGTACGCCGATTATGCGTTGCCGTGGGTCAATGGCCTGGCGGTGCTCGGCGGCGTGCAATACAGCGCCAAGAAGTACGCCAATCGCAGCGGCAATGTGGAGGTGGGGGATTACGCGGTGGTCAACGTCGGCAGCCGCTACACCACCCGGGTCGACGGCTACGAGACGGTGTTCCGCCTGAGCGTCGACAACCTGTTCGACAAGCGCTACTGGCGCGACGCGGGCGAGTACATGGGCGATGACTATCTGTTCCAGGGCGCGCCGCTGACGGCGCGCCTGAGTGCTTCGGTGAACTTCTGACACTTACTGCTGTGGCGAGCGGGCTTGCGAATCGTCGCACCGCCCGCATTGGGGTGCGAAGCGCCCCTGATGAAGACGAATGGGGTATATCAGGCACTCCTCTGCGCCTGGTTTTGGGGCTGCTGCGCAGCCCAGCGCGGGACAAGCCCGCTCACCACAAAAGAGCCGTCTTCAACCGCCTTATTCAGGCATCTTGCGGAAACCTACCGCGAGGCGGTTCCAGCTGTTGATGGTGGCGATGGCCACGCTCAGGTCGACTTGCTCCCGGGGGCTGAACTCGGCGGCGAGCGCGGTGAAGTCTGAGTCCGGGGCGTGGGTCTGGCTCAGCAGCGTCAGGCTCTCGGCCCAGGCCAATGCCGCGCGTTCACGCGGGGTGAAGAATGGCGTTTCGCGCCAGGCCGACAAGGTGTACAGGCGACGCTCGGTCTCGCCACCCTTGCGGGCATCGGCGGTGTGCATGTCCAGGCAAAAGGCACAGCCGTTGATCTGTGAGACCCGCAGGCGGATCAGCTCCAGCAATGGCAGTTCGATGGACAGTTTGCCGACGGCGGCTTCCAGGGCGAGCATGGCTTTCATGGCGTCTGGGGAAGCGGTGTAGAAATCGGTACGGGCTTGCATGGGGAACTCCGGAACGGTGGGAAGTGGTGGCTAGGTTAGCCACCGGGCCGTAGGGGAGAAATAGCCAATTACGGGGAAGAACAGGTGACCAATGGCGCGATCAACCTGGTAATGGAATTACCCGCAACGGTCGCACCGACTTATAGGAAAAACTCGAATAGATCTCCTTGACGCACGGCAGCGTCTGCAACACCTCCCGCGCAAACTCGCCGAACGACTCCAGGTCCCTGGCCACCACCTCGAGCAAAAAGTCATAGCGTCCCGACACGTTATGACAGGCCACGATTTCCGGAATATCCAACAGGCGTTGCTCGAACGCCCGGGCGATTTCCTGGGTGTGGCTCTCCATCATGATGCTGACAAACGCCGTCACCCCATACCCCAGCGCCTTGGGCGAGAGGATCGCCTGGTAGCCGCTGATCACCCCGCTTTCCTCCAGGTTCCTGACCCGTCGCCAGCACGGTGAAGTGGTCAGGGACACGCGGTCGGCCAGCTCGGCCACGGTTAAACGGGCATTACCCTGCAGGGCGTTTAATAGCGCTTTGTCGGTGCGATCCAGCGTGATGGGCATGACGTGCCTCTGTTTATTGTTTTTAGCGAGTTTTCATCCCAGGACAAGGGATTTGTCGGCAAAGTTTGGAAAATACGGCCGTGGTTATAAGCATAGCATTGTAGGAAATAAGGAGCGCCCGACATGAACACTAAACACTATGCATTCGGCTTTTCCACCCGTGCCATCCACCACGGCTACGACCCCAAGGACCACCACGGCGCACTCGTGCCGCCGATCTACCTGTCGGCCACGTTTGCCTTTCCCACCGCCGAATACGGCGCCGCCTGTTTCGCCGGCGAGGCCGGCGGCCATTTCTATACGCGCATTTCCAACCCGACCCTGGCGCTGCTGGAGTCCCGCATGGCCAGCCTGGAAAACGGCGAGGCGGCGGTGGCGTTCAGTTCGGGCATGGGCGCGATTGCCGCGACGTTCTGGACCCTGCTGCGCCCAGGCGATGAGGTGATCGTCAGCCAGACGCTCTACGGCTGCACCTTCGCCCTGCTGCATCACGGTATCGGCGAATTCGGCATCAAGGTGCGCCACGTGGACCTCACCGACCTGGCGGCCCTGCAAGCGGCACTCAGCCCCGCCACGCGCATGATCTACTGCGAAACCCCGGCCAACCCCACCCTGCAACTGGTGGACATCGCCGCCGTGGCCGCCCTCGCCCATCAACAGCCGAACGTGACCGTGGTGGTGGATAACACCTACTGCACGCCGTACCTGCAACGGCCCCTGGAACTGGGCGCCGATGTGGTGGTGCACTCGGCCACCAAGTACCTCAGCGGCCATGGCGACATCACCGCCGGCATCGCCGTGAGCAACCAGGCCCTGGCCCAGCGCATTCGCCTGCAAGGCCTCAAGGACTTGACCGGCGCGGTGATGTCGCCCCAGGACGCTTCGCTGTTAATGCGCGGCCTCAAGACGTTGGCCCTGCGCATGGACCGCCATTGCAGCAACGCCCAGGCCGTGGCCGAAGCCTTGCAGGCGCATCCCGCCGTGGAGTGGGTGACGTATCCGGGGCTGCGCGGCTTCGCGCAACACGCATTGGCGGCGCGGCAGATGAGCCAGGCCGGCGGCATGATCGCCTTCGAACTCAAGGGCGGGATCGACAGCGGACGACGCTTCATGAATGCCCTCAAGCTGTTCACCCGCGCGGTCAGCCTGGGCGACGCCGAGTCACTGGCCCAGCACCCGGCGAGCATGACCCATAGCACCTACACCCCTGAAGAACGCGCGCACCACGGCATCAGCGAAGGCCTGGTGCGTTTATCGGTGGGGCTTGAGGACGTTGCCGACCTGTTGGCGGACGTGCAGCGGGCGCTGGCCAAGTGCACCCGCGCCGTGCCACGCCAAGCGCTCAAGCCTCTCGCGCCTTCACCTTCAAATGCCGCGCATACCAAGGCCGCTGCGGCACGCGCTTGAACAGGCCCTGCAACAGGTGCTCGTCCTCGCCAAAGGTAATGCGCAAGGCGAGCTTCATGGTCTCCGGGTCCATCTCCATCGACTTGCCCATCTGCAACCCCGGGGTGGTGCTGCAGCCATGGGTGTCCGGGCCCAGCCACGGGTCGTCGACTTCGACCCAACGCCCCGGGGCGAACCAGGCCACGCCGTTGACGTCCAGGCGCCTGACTTCGCCGGGGTTGAAGCGTTCGTGGGCTCGGTACCAGTCCTCGATACGGTCGTCGATCCAGCCGTGGAAGTGCCAGAACACCGGGTTCACATGGGATGAAAACGGGTCGCCGAGGAAGTCGTTTTCTGCCGCGTACCAGCGCGGGGCAAAGTCTGCCGGGTCGCGGGCCAGGGGGACCGGCGCGCCGTTGGACGGGTCGCGGGGCACCGAGGCCCAGCGCATGTGCAGCCAGTCGTGCAGGCCCAGTTCCATTTCGGAGCCGAGCTGGCCCAAGGTCAGTCTGGCCAGGTAGCGCGGGTCGCGGTACTGCGATTCCCAGACCTGGAAGTTGCTGTGGTAGGTCTCGGCGGCCTTGATGTCGCTGACCCACTGGGTGTATTCGCTGTCGTCCGGGGCTGACCAGGTGGGCGGCAGCGCGAAGCCGTCGTGGTTGTCGAAGTAACGCAGGAAGCCTAGGCGGTCGCGCTCCAGCGCCGGTTGCGGTTCGGGGAATACGGGCCACGAGGGCAGATCCTGCATGGAACGCGCGGTGCCGAGCATATGCCGGTGCATGAAGAAGAAATCGATGCCCGAGCCGTTGCGGTCTTTGTGTTTGCCACGGGCGTCACGCTCCTTGCCGCGCGGGCCGGGTTGCCAGCCGATGCCGCGCAGGGCGTCGCGTTTTTCTTCGGAGAGTTTGTGCCACTGGTCACGGGTGGCGTGCCACAGCTGGTGAAACAGGCGGTGCTCCGGGGCAATCAGCCAGGCCAGCAGGGTCGGGTTGAGGCCGATGCGTTGGCGGGCTTCGGGAAACAGCTGTTTGTGGGCGATAAAGCGGTTGTCACGTTCGGTCAAGGCCAGGGGGCGATCCAGGTCGAGGATGTGCCCGCTGAGGGTGCTGCTGCCGGCGTTGGCGAAGTCGGCCCAGACTTCATCGAGGGTCATCTTGAACTCATAGGCGGGCCTGCCGTCGAGGGCATCGCGGTCGATCAGGCGCCAGTAGAGCAAGGCGCCCTCGCCCGTCAGCAGGTCACCCAGCACGCGGTAGCGCGGTTCGCCTTCGCTGCGCAGGTTGGCGGCGGTGTCCAGGTAGCCGCGCAGGCCACGGCCACGGGGGGCGATGTCGAGCAACAGTTCCAGGCCTTGCAGCGGCAGGCCCTTGAGGCCGGCATCGCGGCCTTCCAGGCGCAGGCGCCACACCCCGCGCAAGGTGTTGGCCAGATGCTGCCCGGCGGTGTCGGCCAGGTCCACGGTGGCTTCGCCGGGGGTGATGGGGAATTCTTCTTCGCGCGTCAACTCGCGATGGGCATAGAAAGCGGCCGGCACAGCCGCGCCGGTCAGCGCCAAGCCTGCGATGAACCCACGTCGAGAGATGGTCATTGTCTACCTTAGGAAACGGCTTTATCAGAGCTAGAACGTTTGCAGGCCGGGGAAATTTACCGCCCTGCCCGTGCCGCCTAAATTTCCCCGCGCACCACTCGTTCTTCCCTGATAGCGAAGGCCTCAACTGACTGAGATGGCAATGACAAAACCACGTTCGAAAAAGGCGCTGTACATCGGCGTGCCGCTGGCACTGGCCATCGGTGCCGGCGCAGGCTTCCTGGCCTGGGATCACTGGTTCAAGGGCAATGCCGGCTACCCGCTCGCCGTGATCAAGCAGGCCAATGAACTGCAGGACCGCCTGCTGTCGTTCGACAGCCACATCACCGTGCCCATGGACTTCGGCACCGCCGGCAACGAGGCGGACAAGGACGGCAGCGGCCAGTTCGACCTGGCCAAGGCGGCACGCGGTCGCTTGTCCGGCGCAGCCCTGACGATCTTCGGCTGGCCGGAAATCTGGAATGGCCCCAACGCCCCGCACAAGCCCACTGACGGCTTTGTCGAGGAAGCCCGCCACGAGCAGGAGGTGCGCTACAAGATCATCTCCGGCATGGTGCGTGACTTTCCCAATCAAGTCGGCATCGCCTATACCCCGGATGACTTTCGACGCCTGCATGGCGAAGGCAAGTTCGCGATCTTTATCAGCATGCTCAACGCCTACCCGCTGGGCAATGACCTGAACCAGCTGGACCTGTGGGCCGCCCGGGGCATGCGCATGTTCGGCTTCAGTTATATCGGCAATAACACCTGGTCCGACTCATCGCGCCCACTGCCGTTTTTCAATGATTCCGTCGATGCCCTCGAAGGCCTGTCGGACATCGGCAAGCAAGCAGTGCAGCGCCTCAATGACCTGGGGGTGATCATTGACGTGTCGCAGATGTCGACCAAGGCCCTGGAGCAAGTCGCGCACCTGAGTCGCACGCCGATGGTGGCGTCCCACTCGGCACCGCGCGCGTCGGTGGACATCCCGCGCAATCTCAGCGACAAGGAACTGCAACTGATCAAGAACAGCGGCGGCGTGGTGCAGGTGGTGGGCTTCCCGGCCTACATACGCCCCCTGAGCCAGCCGACCCAGGACAAGCTCAACACCCTGCGCGCGCGTTTCGACCTGCCGCCGCTGCCCAACCTGGCCATGGCCCTGATGCCGGGGGACGCGATCATCGCGGCATGGCCGGAGCAGAAGTTCGGCCAGTACGCCCAAGGGCTGTACGGGATTCTTGAGGAAGAACCCAAGGCCACGCTCAAGGACTGGGGCGACGCCGTCGACTACACCGTGCGCAAGATCGGGATCGATCACGTCGGCATCGCTTCGGACTTCAACGACGGCGGCGGTATCGACGGCTGGAACAACGTCGGCGAAATCCGCAACGTCACCGCCGAACTGATCCAGCGCGGCTACTCCGAAGCCGACATCGCCAAGCTGTGGGGAGGCAACTTCCTGCGGGTGTGGGACCAGGTACAAAAAGCCGCCAGACCCTTGGCCAACCGCTAATCACCTAGAAGCAAGTCCATGACTGACCGCCGTACGTTTCTCAAGCAGGCCGGGGTATTCGCCGCCAGCCTGCCATTGGGCGCTGCACTCATCCCGCAGGCACTGGCTGCCACCACCACGGATGACCCATGGACGGGGTTCAAGCAGCTGTTCAACCAGGACCCGGATTACCTGCACTTCTCCAACTTCCTGGTGGCCTCGCACCCCAGGCCGGTACGCGAGGCTATCGAGCGTTACCGCGCCCAGATCGACCGCAACCCAGGGCTCGCCATGGACTGGGACCTGGAGGAAACCTGGAAGCGCGAAGGCCAGGTACGCGAATGGGCCGGCCGCTACCTCAAGGCCACCCCGGCGCAGATCGCCCTGACCGGCAGCACCTCCGAAGGCCTGGCGATGATCTATGGCGGCATCAAGGTGCGCCCGGACCAGGAAATCCTCACCACCGTGCATGAGCATTACGCGACCCAGAACGTGCTGGATTTTCGCGTACTCAAGGAAGGCACCCAGGTGCGCCGGATCAAGCTGTTCGAGCGGGCCAGCCAGGTCTCTGCCGATGAGGTGCTGGGGAATATCCAGCGCAATATCCGACCCAACACCCGCGTGCTGGGCATGACCTGGGTACAGTCCGGCAGCGGCGTAAAACTGCCCATCGGCGAGATCGGCAAGCTGGTGGCGGCGCACAACCGCAACCGCGACGACAAGGACCGCCTCCTCTATGTGGTGGATGGTGTGCATGGTTTCGGCGTGGAAAACCTCGACTTCCCCGACATGCATTGCGACTTCTTTATCGCCGGTACCCATAAATGGATGTTCGGTCCGCGGGGTACCGGGCTGGTGTGCGCGCGCAACCCTGAAAACACCTACGTCACGCCCATGGTGCCGACCTTCTCCGAAGACAAGGACTTCGCCACCATCATGACCCCCGGCGGCTATCACGCCTTCGAGCATCGCTGGGCCGCGGATGAGGCCTTCAAGCTGCACCTGCAACTGGGCAAGGCGCCGGTCCAGGCGCGCATCCATGGGCTGAACGCCGAACTCAAGGAGCAATTGCTGGCACACCCGCAGATCGAACTGGTCACGCCGCGCAGCCCCGAACTGTCTGCCGGCTTTACCTTCTTCCGGGTCAAGGGCCAGGACAGTGATCGGGTGGCGGCCTACATGCAGAAGAACCGCGTGGTGATCGACGCGGTGGACCGCGACGTCGGCCCGGTGATCCGCACGGCGCCAGGCCTGCTCAACAACTCCGACGAAATCCAGCGCTTCATGACCCTGCTCAGCCAGCGGTTGTGACGCGCCTTTTTCCCTTTGCACGAGAGGCCCCTATGACGCCACTGCGACTCAACCCCCTGACGACCCTGGCACTGACCGCCCTGTGCGGCGCGCTGCTGCCGGGCCTGGCCCAGGCTGCCACGCCGCAACCAGGCAAAGTGTTCAAGGACTGCAAGGACTGCCCGGAAATGGTGGTACTGCCCGCCGGCACCTTCACCATGGGGACGCCGGAAGACGAAGTCGGCCGCGAGCCGGACGAAGGCCCGATGCATGAAGTGACCTTCGCCAAGCCGTTCGCCATGAGCCGCTTCCACATCACCGCCGGCGAATGGGACAGCTATATCCGCCAGACCGGGGTGAAGATCGCCGACGGCGACACCCGCCCCGGCCGCGAATGCATCGCCAGCAAGCCACGCTACCCCCAGGGCCCGCGCCAGCCGGCGGTGTGCATGGACATGGACGACATCAAGCACTATGTGGCCTGGCTGTCGAAAAAGACCGGCCAGCAGTACCACATGGTCAGCGAAGCCCAGCGCGAATACGCCGCACGCGCCGGCTCCACCGGGCCATTCCCGTTCCCGTTCGACGAGGGCAAGGGCTACAGCATCGCCAAGCATGCCAACACCTACGGCCCGGCGGACGGCTACAGCTATTCCTCGCCCGTGGGCAGCTACCCGCCGAATGCGTTTGGCATGTACGACATGCATGGCAATGTCTATGAGCGGGTGGCCGACTGCGAGCACTCCAGCTACATCGGCGCGCCCACCGACGGCAGCGCATGGATGGAGCCAAACTGCGAGGGCTACATGATTCGCGGCAATGACTGGGGCGAGGCGCCGGTGTTTTCGCGCTCGGGCAACCGCAACAACATCTATCCGCAGACACGGGGGGATTGGATTGGCTTCAGGGTCGTGCGCGATCTCTGAAGCTGACGGGATTTAATCTGGGAGGGGGCTTGCTCCCGATGGGGTGCGGCAGTCGACATCGCCATTGACCGATACTCCGCCATCGGGAGCAAGCTCCCTCCCACAGTCAAATCGTGCGCGGCTTAGACCCCCTTCTGCGCCAGCAACTCCAGGCCTTCATGCAACGCCGGGAACAGGCTGTTATTGAAGTTGTTCCAGCGCAGTTCGAGGATGGTGTCGTCCGGCGAGATTTCGGTCTTGAGCACGTCGTGGAACACTTCGCCGGAGTCGATGCCGTTGTCCACGTAGTGGAACGAGGCGCCGGTGAGGTACAGCGGTTCACACGGCTGCGTCTGCTTGGTCGCCCAATCCACCACGGCTTGTCCGCGGGCACCGTACAAGGCATTCCAGGTGGCGTAGGCACCCCGGCGTTCATAGGGCGATTCGATACGGGTAATACCGGGGTGAATGTTCATGATCCGACGGGCAAACGGCGCACCGGGGCGCACCAGCTCGTCCAGGATCACCAGCAGGCCGTCGAGCACCACGATATCGGCCTTCAATTCCACCAGGGTGTCATGCAGGCGACGTTCGAAATCCTGCTTGCCGGCAACGTGTTCCGCGCTGCCCCGAGGCAGGCGCCGATAGGTGGACGGCACGCTCAGCAGCAGATCGTTGACCAGGCGCCCCTGCACCCGCAGGTCGGCCGGGTACAGCCACTGGCGGCCGGGCTTATAGGCAAAGCCGTAGTCGGCCACCAACTGCTGGTCCCGCGGGTTCTGCTCATCGTCGTCATATATCACGCCCACCAGGTTGTAGGCCTCGCCCAGTGACGTGTCGTTGAGCGACCCCACCAGAAACTCCAGCACCGACTTCATGTAGCGCTCGTGGTCCTTGTAGGCCACCGGCTGGCCGGCCTTGTCGGCAGCGGCATTGCGCAGGGACCACACGTACACCAGGTTCTTTTTCGTCATTGTTTCGCTCTCGCTGGAAAGATCAGGCACGCGCCGATACGCGTGCGCCTACACCACAAGAACGAACCAGCCCACGCGCAATTTATCCGCCACCACCACCGCCGGGCACGCCGAGCTAAATAGTCGCGCCAATCCTTCGTTTGTCATGGGTAAGGGTCTGTGTGCCCAGCCCCCTCTTTTTCACTTTCCGGGAAGTACTTATGACCGACCCCAAGCGCGGCGCCTTCACAGGTTTGCTTGCATTGCTCAGGCCGTTTCGCACCATCGTGACGGTCTCCATCGCCCTGGGCATGGCCGGCGGCCTGGCCATCACGCTGTTGCTGGCGACCATCAACAACGCGCTGCATTCTTCCACGGGTATGACCCAGGGGGTGATCCTGACGTTTGCGGCGTTGTGTGTACTGGCGCTGGTCAGTTCGATCGTGTCGGATATCGGCACCAACTTTGTCGGCCAACGCATCATTGCAGCACTGCGCAAAGAACTGGGCGAGAAGGTTCTGTCAGCGCCCATCGAGCAGATCGAGCGCTACCGCACTCACAAGTTGATCCCCGTGCTGACTCATGATGTCGATACCATCAGCGATTTTTCCTTCTCCTTCACACCACTGGCCATTGCAACCACGGTGACGCTGGGCTGCCTGGGCTACCTGGCGTACCTGTCGGTGCCGATGTTCCTGATGATGGTGGTGGCGATCGTCATCGGTACCGCCGTGCAGTACGCGGCACGCTCGGCGGGCATCAAGGGGTTCGAAGCCGCTCGCGACCAGGAAGACGAGCTGCAGCGCTACTATACCGCCATCGCCTCGGGTGCCAAGGAGCTGCGCATTCATCGGCCACGCCGCTATCGCATGAATACACATCGCATCCAGGCGACTGCTGATCGTATCGGCGATATCCAGATCCGCTCGGTCAACATCTTCATTGTCGCCAAGACATTCGGCTCCATGCTGTTTTTCGTGGTGATCGGCCTGGCGCTGGCCTTCCAGGCCTATAACCCCAACCCGGACCCAGCGGTGATCACCGGTTTTGTGCTGGTGCTGTTGTATATGAAAGGCCCACTGGAACACGTGGTGACCGCACTGCCGATCGTCAGTCGGGCACAGATCGCGTTCTCGCGCATCGCCGAGCTGTCCGAGCGGTTCTCATCCCCCGAACCGCACCTGCTGCTGGAAGACAGTGAAGCGCCAAAACCCCAAGTGCACAGCCTTGAGCTGCGCGGCGTGACCTACAGCCCGCCGCCGGTGGAAGGCAGCGAGCCGTTCCACCTGGGCCCGATCAACCTGAGCATCAAGCAAGGCGATATCGTGTTTATCGTCGGTGAAAACGGCTGCGGCAAAACCACCCTGATCAAGCTGTTGCTGGGGCTTTATCAGCCGCAATCAGGTGAAATACACCTCAATGGCGAAGCTGTGATTGCCCCTACCCGCGACGACTACCGCCAACTGTTCACCACCGTATTCGCCGACTATTACCTATTCGACGATCTCGTCCAAGGGGGTGGGCAGAAGTCTCTGGACAGTGCGGCCCAGTATCTGGACCGCCTGGAGATCGCCCACAAGGTCACGATCAAGGACGGCGCGTTCAGCACCACCGACCTGTCCACCGGCCAGCGCAAGCGCCTCGCGCTGGTCAATGCCTGGCTGGAGGAACGCCCGGTACTGGTGTTCGACGAATGGGCCGCCGACCAGGATCCGGCCTTCCGCCGCATCTTCTACACGGAGCTGCTGCCAGACCTCAAGCGCCTGGGCAAAACCATCATCGTGATCAGCCACGACGACCGCTATTTCGACATCGCCGACCAGTTGGTGCGCTTGCGCGCTGGCAAGGTGGTGCACGAAATGGAGCCAGCATGAATTTTCTTTTCCGGTTTTCCCAGGTGGGAACGTCTCACTAGTGGTAATGAGAACCAACCTCATAAATACCTATAAACTGCCCAACTAAAATATAGAAGAGAAAGCACCCATGTCAGTACGACTCGGTCTCAGCCCCCTGAGCAAAGCGCTCTCCATGCGCAGGGCCTTGAACATCCACCTCAAGCCTTGCGCCTTGGCCCTGGCGGTGTCGTTACCGCTATCGAGTTACGTGCAGGCACAAGAGATTGAGATCGACATTCCTGCACAGCCGTTGGGGACAGCGCTCCAGGAATTTGGCCGTCAGACCAACTTGCAGGTGCTATACAGCCCGACGGATGTACAGGGCAAAAACAGCACGACGGTGAAGGGCAAGCTGGAGCCAGCCCACGCCATCGCCGCCCTGCTCAAGGACACCGGCATCAGCTACGGCCTGCAAGGCAGCGCAGTGACCATCACGGCGGGCGCGACCTCCGGGCTGGAGCTGGGGGCCACCCAGGTGACCGCCAACCAGTTGGGTACGGTCACCGAAGGCACGGGCTCCTACACACCAGGCACTATCGCTACCGCCACGCGACTGGTGCTGACCCCGCGTGAAACACCGCAGTCGATCAGCGTGATTACGCGCCAGCATATGGATGATTTCGCACTCAACTCCATTGATGATGTGATGCGTCATACACCGGGCATTACCTTGTCGGCCCTGGACAGCGAACGCACTAACTATTTCTCCCGTGGGTTCTCGATCGAGAACTTCCAGTACGACGGCATCCCTACCCTGCGAAACTCGGCCTATTCGTCCGGGCAAACCCTGAGCGACATGGCGATCTACGACCGCGTGGAAGTCCTCAAGGGCGCAAGCGGCCTGCTGACGGGTGCCGGGGCACCGGGCGCTACCATCAACCTGATCCGCAAAAAGCCTACCCGTGATTTCAAAGGCAGCGTGGAGCTGGGTGCCGGCAGCTGGGACAACTATCGCTCCCAGGTCGACGTAAGTGGCCCTCTCACCGAGAGCGGCAACATCCGCGCCCGTGCCGTAGCCGCGTATCAGGACAAACATTCGTTCATGGACCGCTACGAGCGCAAGACCAACGTTTACTTCGGCACCGTGGAAGCGGACCTGGACGAGGACACCCTGCTCACCATCGGCTTCGACTACCAGAACAGCGATCCTCAAGGTTCTGGCTGGTCGGGCAGCCGCCCGCTGTTTGACCGTAGCGGCAACCGCATCGATGTAAAGCGCTCATACAACAACGGCGCGAAGTGGAGCAGCTGGGAACAGTTCACTCAGAGTTTCTTCACGACCCTGGAGCACAATTTCGACAACGGCTGGGTGGTCAAAGGCCAGTACACACACCAGTTCTCCGGTTATGACGCGCCGATGGGTGCGATCCAGCTGGGCCCATTCACGGCAACCGGTCTGTCGACGCTCTACGCGAACAAATTCACCGGCGATACCCGATCCGACTCCGGCGATATCTACGCCAGCGGCCCGTTCAGTCTGGGCGGCCGCGAGCATCAGTTGGTGGTGGGCGCCTCTGCGTCCAATTCCCAGTGGAAAGGCAAGGATTACGGTGCGCCGATTCACGCCAATGGGCGCATTGTCGATTTCTGGAACTTCGACGGTAACTTCCCGGAGCCGAACTGGGGCACACCGACTCGAATCATTGATGAAACCACCCGGCAAACCGCTGGTTATATGACCGCCCGGTTCAACCTCGCGGATGACCTGAACGTCTTCATGGGCACCCGCGTGGCCAACTACTGGCTGACTGGCGACAACAAGTCCACCGAAACCGGTAAGCTCGTACCCTATGCCGGCGTAACTTATGACCTGAACGACAACTTCACCGCGTACGCCAGCTACAGCGAGATCTTCATGCCGCAGGTGTATAACCGCGACAGAGAGAACAAACTGCTCGAACCGGATGAAGGCAAGAATTACGAACTGGGTTTGAAAGGCGAGTTTTTCAACGGTGGCCTGAACACCAGTTTGGCCTACTTCGAAGTGCATGAAACCAACAGGGCTGACCCGGATTCTGACTACAACGCCAACCCGACCAACCCGTCGATCTTGTATGCCTATAAAGGCATCGCCGCCAAAACCAAAGGCTTCGAGGCCGAAATGTCCGGTGAGCTAGCCCCAGGCTGGCAGGCCCAGGCTGGTTACACCCATAAAGTCATCCGGGATGAGCATGGTGTAAAAGTATCTACTTGGGAGCCTCAGGATCAGGTCAGCTTCTTCACCTCGTACAAGCTCAGCGGGCCGCTGGACCGTTTGACCATCGGCGGTGGCGCTCGCTGGCAGGGCAAGTCCTGGCAGGAAGTGACCAACAGTGGCAAGGGACGGCAGGAGGACTTCACCCAGGAAGCGTATTGGGTCGTGGACGCAATGGCCAAGTACCAGATCACCGACAACGTCTCCGCGACACTGAACGTGAACAACATCTTCGACAAGTACTACTACACCAACATTGGCTTCTATAACACGGCCTATTATGGTGACCCACGCAACGTCATGCTGAGCACACGCTGGGACTTCTAACCCCCGGCAGTTGCGTGCAAGCAGCACTTAGACCCCCGCCATCAGGCGGGGGTTTTCTTTGTTGCGCGCCAGGCATGGCGCGTAGCGACGTGACTGGAACACCACGCAAAAAACACCGGCGCAAGGCCGGTGTCCAGTGTAAGCGTGCTCGCCCGGGCTAGTGCCTGGCAGCCGTCAGGGCCGCTACGAACGAGGCAATGAACTCAGGGTTGTCGACGATTCGATCATGGGTCGTATCGATGACCACCGAAGTGTCCAGTCCATGGCCGATCCCCTCTTCAAGTGCCGTGCAGATGACTTGCCGATCACTGGCAGATTTGCTTTGTGCAGCCCACCAGCAACTCACAGGAGCAGCGAGGCGCACATAGGCGGCATCCTTCAAGCGCTCATCGAGTGTGCGTTTCAACGCCCACGAAACCTCCAGCTCGCCGCCTTGTTGCAGCTCGTTGCGCAAGCTGACAAATACCTCGCCCAAAGCCGACTTTCCCCACTCGCAAAGCGCCTCCCACCGTTGGTCCGCCGTGGCGCCCGAGTGCTCGATATCCTGCCAGGCCTGTGCAATATCCTGGGCCGCGTCAGGGAACATGACCGTCAGCAACTCCACGCGCTTATCGCCTGCTTCCAGTGATTCAAACGCCGGCCGCAGGGTTTTGTCCCTGTCCCAGAACGCAGTGACATGCATCGGCGGAGGCGCATCGATGCTCCCCAGGAACGCCACTTTGGCCCCCTGCGCCTCCAGTCTGCCAGCCACCTGCAACGCAAGGTTCCCACCCAGCGACCACCCCGCGAGGTAATACGGCCCCTGCGGCTGGCTCGCAAGAACCTGATGGGTATAGTCCTGAACCATGGCATCCCACGTCGGCACCTGGCTTTGCGGATCAAGCAGAGCCCGACAAATAACGCCCTGTACCGGCATCTCCGAGCGCAAGGCCATGCCAAGCGCCTTGTAGCAGTGCACTGAACCGAAACTCGGGTGAAACAGAAACAATGACGGCCCGCCCTGCTGGCCATTCAAGTCAACGAGCAGCGAGCGCGCTCGTTCATCCGACGCGCTGCCCGCCAACGCCCTAACGGTTGGGCGCGTCATCAATTGGTTGACCGTGAGCATCAACCCGCATTGAGCCGCCAGGCGTTCTTTCACCACCAGCAACAGCAATGAATGACCGCCCAGTTCAAAAAAGTTATCGTCCAGGCCAACCCGCTCGGTACCCAGCACCTGTTGCCAGATCTGCGCGACCTGGTGTTCGAGCGCCGAATGCGGCGCCACATACTCGCGTCGCTGAACGGCGGTTTCGGGGCGCGGCAGTGCCTTGCGCTCAAGTTTGCCGTTGGGGCTCAATGGCATACTGTCCAGCAAGACCCACTGGGCCGGCACCATAAACGCCGGCAGATGAGTCGATAGATAGGCCGTGAGGGTTTCTCGCCAGTGCGGCATTGGCTGATCGAGCACCACGTAGCCGACCAATTGTGTGCCGTCCAGCGCCAGCACGGCGGTCTCGCGAACCCCGTCATGCTCAAGCAGGCGCGCTTCGATCTCACCCAACTCGATCCGCAGGCCGCGCAGCTTGACTTGATGGTCAATACGCCCGGCGTACTCGATCACCCCATCGGGACGATAACGCGCCAGGTCTCCAGTGCGGTACATGCGCTCGCCGCCCCCGAACGGGCTGGCGACAAATCGCTCGGCGGTCAACACTGGCCGACGATGATAACCACGTGCCAGCCCCTTGCCTGCCAGGTACAACTCTCCGAGCACACCGATCGGCACCGGTTCAAGGTTAGCGTCCATGATATGACACCTCAGGTTGGCAATGGGTTTGCCAATGGGCACCGCGTCCTTGCCTTCGTCAATGCAGGCCCAGCTGGTGACATCAATGGCTGCTTCCGTAGGCCCGTAGAGGTTATAAAGGTGGGCCTGAGGCAGCTTGGCGAAGACTTGTTGTTGCGCATCCACCGGTAAGGCTTCGCCGCTACAGATGATGCGCTGCACACTGCTGCAACGGCCCACTAGGCAGTCCTGCAGGAAGGCTTGCAGCATCGACGGCACAAAGTGCAGCGTGGTGACAGATTCGCGCGTGATCACCTCTACCAGCTTCGTCGGATCACGGTGATCGCCGGGTGCCGCCATCACCAATCGCGCGCCGCTGAGCAATGGCCAGAAGAACTCCCACACCGACACATCAAAACTGAACGGCGTCTTCTGCAGCACCGTATCACCGGCACACAATGCATACGCCTGTTGCATCCAGCACAAGCGGTTGGTCAAGGCTGCATGGCTGTTGCCCGCGCCCTTGGGCTTGCCGGTGGAACCGGAGGTGTAGATCACATAGGCAAGGTGTTCACCGCTGAGGGCTACGTCAGGGTTGGCCTCGCTGTACGCGTCCAGCCAACGCTCATCGCGGTCCAGGTCAATACGCAACACGCTGTCGGCGGCCGGCAGGCTCAAGTGCGACTGGCTGAGCAACAGGCTTACCGCACTGTCCTCCAGCGTATAGGCCTGGCGCTCCGCGGGGTAATCCGGGTCCACAGGCACGTAGGCACCTCCAGCCTTGAGGATCGCCAACAAGGCGACGACCATTTCCACGGAACGCTCCATTGCCACGCCCACCAACACGTCCGGACCGACACCACGTGCGATCAAGGCATGGGCCAGGCGGTTGGCGCGATGGTTCAGGACGGCATAGCTCAACTGCTGCGCGCCAAACACCAGGGCTGGCCGATGCGGGTCATGTTCGGCGTGGGCTTCAAACAGTTGGTGCACGGTCTTTTCAAGGGGGTAATCGACAGCAGTGGCATTCCAGCCATCGACGATCTGCCGGCGCTCTGCTGCGTCCAGGATTGCCAGAGAGTCGACCAGGGCCTCCGGCGTTGCAACCATTGCACTCAACAGTCGTTGCCAGTGCTGCGCCATGCGCTCGATGGTTGCTGCGTCGAACAGGTCGGTCGCGTAGACAAAGGAAGCCCGAATGCTCGATGCCTCCTGCACAACATTCAAGCTAAGGTCGAACTGAGCGGTTCGGCTCTCCCAGTCCAGGCCCTCCAACACCAGGCCGGAGCTTCCCGGCTCGCTTGTACTGCCAGCGCCACGGTTCTGATGGTTGAACATGACCTGGAACAATGGGCTGTAACTCAAGCTGCGTTCGGGACGAAGCGCTTCCACCAGTTGTTCGAACGGCAAGTCTTGATGCGCCTGGGCTTCCAGCACCCGTTGGCGGGCTTGGCGCAACAGCGCCAGCACGCTGGTGTGCTCGTCCACCTCAGCCTTCAGCACCTGGGTATTGACGAAGAAGCCGACCAGGCGCTGCGTCTCGACCCGGTTACGGTTGGCGGTCGGCACACCGATACGGATGTCCTGTTGCCCGCTGTAGCGATGCAACAACACCTGAAAGGAGGCCAGCAGCACCATGAAACCGGTGGCGCCTTCACGCTGAGCCAAGGCGTTGACACCCGCTACCACGCGCTCATCCAGCACCAGGTCCAGGGAAGCACCGCGAAAACTCTGCACCGCCGGGCGTGGCCGGTCCAACGGCAGTTCCAGCACCGGCTGGTCGCCGCCGAGCAGGCTGCGCCAATATTCCAGTTGGCGGTCCTTTTCCCCCGCTTCCATCCAACTGCGCTGCCACAGGGCGTAGTCGGTGTACTGGATTGGCAGTTCAGGCAACTCAAACTCACGCCCATGGGTGTAGGCGCCATAGGCCTGTATCACTTCCTCCACCATCACTTGCATCGACCCACCGTCGGAAATGATGTGGTGCTGCACCAGGACCAGCACATGGTCCTGCTCTGCCAGACGCAGGAGCGTCATGCGCAGCAACGGGCCGCGCTCCAGGTCAAAGGGTTGCGCAATTTCCTGTTCGACGCGCGCTTTCAACTGGCTTTCATCAATGGTTTCAGGCACCAGTGTCACGAGGTATGCAGGCTGGACTTCCTGCTGCATGTCCTCACCGACCTGGCGAAACCGCGTGCGCAAACTCTCGTGTCGAGCTATCAGGTGTTCAAAGCTCTTTTGCAGCGCCGTAACATCCAGATGCCCCCTGAGCCGCAAAGCGCTGGGGATATGGTATGCAGCGCTCTGCGGATCCAATTGCCAGAGAAACCATTGCCGCTCCTGAGCATACGAGAGCGTCAGGGAGGGCGCCTCTCGCCGTACCTTCGGGATCGGCAGGTTGCCCGGCGAAACGCCTTCCTGCAGCATCCTCTGCAGGTACACCTTGCGCTGTTCCAGCGGCAGCCCTATAAAGCGCTGCATGATTTTGTACGCCATCTGGCCGTCCATTACAGCTGCTCCATTTCGTCGAGGAGTGAATCTAGGAACGACAGTTTCTCAGTGCTTATGCCGCCGCCCTGACCCTGTAAATGCGCTGCCAGTTCCCTGAGCTGGGCATGCTGGAACAGCTCGTGCACGCTGATCTTCACGCCCAGGTCCAGCTGAATGCGCGACATCACATTGATCACCAGCAACGAGTGCCCGCCCAGCTCGAAGAAGTTGTCATTCAACCCCACTTGCTCAACATCCAGCACGTCTTGCCAGATTGCCGCCAGGTGCTGTTCAAGGTCGCTGCAAGGCGCCACATATTCACCTTGCAAAACATGGCTGTCGGGCTCCGGCAGGGCCTTACGGTCCAGTTTGCCGCTGGGGCTCAACGGCATGTGCGACAGGCGCACGAACTGTTTGGGCACCATGTAGTCCGGCAGTAGCGCCTGCAGGGCATGACGCAACGCCTGAGCGTGATCGATCTCATCGAGTACCGTTGGGAGGGCCACGTAGTAGCCTATCAATTGGCCGCCAACACCGTCCTGGCGCAGGACGACCTCGGCCTGGGCCACTCCGGCCTGGAGCAGCACCAGCGCACGAACTTCCTCCAGCTCCACGCGGAAGCCGCGAATCTTGATCTGATGGTCCAGGCGCCCCAGGTACTCCAGCGCGCCATCCTCGGCCCAGCGCACACGGTCGCCGGTCCGATACAGGCGTGAACCGGCGCCGCCGAACGGGTCCGCGATAAAGCGCTCGGCCGACAACCCCGGACGTCCGAGATAGCCGCGCGCCAAACCGGCTCCCCCCACGCACAACTCGCCGGCAACACCGATCGGGACCGGGTTCAGATCACCGTCCAGTACCCGGCAAATCACACCGTCCAATGGCCGGCCAATCGGCGAACGGGTGCCGTCCTCAAGGGAGCACGCCCACCAGGTCGCGTTGATCGTCGTTTCGGTCGGCCCGTAACGGTTGTGCAATGTTACGCCGGGCAGGGTCCGCAGGATCTGATCGCGCAAATCGGCGGTCAACGCTTCACCGCCTGAGAACACCCTACGCACGCGGGTGCACTGGGCGACGCCCGGCGTATCCATGAACAATTGCAACAGCGAGGGCACAAAGTGCAGCGTGGTCACGCCAAATGCCTGGATCAACTCCACCAGGCGAACCGGATCCCGATGTTCGCCCGGGGCCGCTATCACTAGCCGGCTGCCGCTGATCAGCGGCCAGAAACACTCCCATACCGATACGTCAAAACTCATCGGGGCTTTCTGCAACAGCACATCGTCGGCCTGCAATGCGTAGGTGTCCTGCATCCATTGCAAGCGTTGCGCCAATGCTTCGTGTGTCACACCCACACCTTTCGGGTTGCCGGTGGTGCCGGAGGTGTAGATCACGTACATCAGGTTATAACCGTTGACGGGCACCTGCGGATCGGTTTCACCGCACCCGCTCAACCAGCATTGATCACCTTCAAGGCTCAGGCACTGCACGTCATCGGCCAACGGCAGGTTCAGGTGCGACCGAGTCAGTAGCCACTTCACGCCGCTGTCCTTAAGCATGTAGGCCAGGCGCTCTTCGGGGTAGTCGGCGTCAAGCGGTACATACGCACCACCGGCCTTGAGGATCGCCAGCAGCCCGACCAGCATGTCGAAAGAACGCTCCAGCGCGATACCTACCAGCGAATCCGGGCCTACACCTTGCTTGATCAGCCCATTCGCCAGGCGATTGGCACGTCGGTTCAGCGCATCGTAGGTCAACTGCTGCTCGCCGAAGATCACAGCGGTTGCCTGTGGCGTGCGGCGCACCTGCTGTTCGAATTGCTGCTGGACAGACTGCCAAGAGGTCTCGCTCGGCAACCCGTTGCCTTGCTCCAGCAGGGCCAGGTGCTCCGACTCTGTCAACAACGTCAACTGTGCCAGAGCCGCATGGGGCTTGGCGACCAGCTCTGCCAACAGGTGCAGCAGATGCCGGTTGAGACGTTCAACCGTGGGGCCGTCGACCTCACTGCGGTCATAGCTGTAGTGCAACGTCAGGGTTTCGCCGACACCGACGGCGATCGACAGCGGATAGTGCGTCTGTTCCCGGCTGCTGACACTGCCAAACCGCACCCCTTGCGGGGCACCCTGCTCCAGCACCTCCGATACAGGGTAGTTCTCGAACACCAGAATGGTGTCGAACAACGCCTCGCCCCCCAGCCCGGCCAGGCGTTGCAGCTCGAACAACGGCGTGTGTTCATGCTCGCGCAACGCAAGGTTCTGTTGCTGGATCTGTTGCATCCATTGCGACGCGGGCATATCCGGGCGAGGAGTTGCTACCACTGGCAAGGTATTGATGAACAACCCAACTTGCTGCTCAACACCGCGCAGGTCCGCGGGGCGTCCCGATACTGTGGCGCCGAAGGCCACGGTGTCCTGCCCGGTGTAGCGTTGCAGCAACAGCAACCAGGCGGACTGCACCAGGGTGTTGAGGGTGATCTTCTGGCCTTGGGCAAAGGCCTTGAGGCGGGCCATGCCCACGGCATCCAGCTCATGGGCGTATTCACCCAGCCCGGACGCCCTCACATCCTTGTTGCGAGGCAGCGCCTGGAACAGACGTGTCGGCTCATCCAAGCTGGCCAGCTGGGTCTTCCAGAAGGCTTCGCGCAGGGTTTTATCCTGGGATTGCAGCCAGGCGATAAAGTCCCGGTAACGCGCGACCTGAGCCTGCGGCACATGGCCAGCGTAACGCCCCAGAACTTCGCCGAGCAGTTGGGAGCTGCTCCAGCCATCCATCAGGATATGGTGGCTGGTGTAGATCAGATGGCAACGTTGCGGGCCGGTGTGCGCCAGGGCAATGCGCACCAACGGCGGGCTCTCCAGCGCGAAGCCTTGCAAGCGCTGCGCATCGGCCAACTGATCCAGTTGCTGCTGCTGATCGGCACCTTCCGGGCACTCTGTTTCGATAAACGGCATTTGTACCTGGCGATGCACCACTTGCAGAGGCTGCGCAAGATCCCCGTCCCAGATGAAGCCGGTACGCAGAATGTCATGGTTATCCAGCGCTGCCTGCCAGGCTTCACGGAAACGAGCGATGTCCAGGCCCTCAACATTCACGCGCATCTGGTTGACATAGTCGCCCGCCTGGGGCTCGTACAAGGCGTGGAACAACATGCCCTGCTGCATCGGCGACAGCGGGTACACATCATCGACGGTAGCTAACGCAAACTGGTCCAGCTGTGCCTGGCTGAGTCGGGCCAGCGGGAAGTCCGACGGCGTCACGCCTTGATGTGCGGCCAGGCAGCAATGCTCGATCAAATGCTTGAGTTCCTGCGCATAGCCATCGGCCAGGCGTTGTACGGTGACCTCGCTGAACATCTCGCGGCTGAAGCTCCAGCTCAGGTTCAGTTCACCGCCGTACACCTGCCCGTTGATTTCCAACCAGTTACCCAGCAAGGCGTGCTCGCTCTGGTCAGCGCCAGCACTTTCGCCCGTAGGGGTGAAGAAGGCCTGTGCCGCAGCATCATTGAAACTGCCGTCGAACTGCCCCAGGTAATTGAAGGTGATCCGTGGCTGCGCCAGCCCGCCCAATACCTGCCGGGCCTGGTCATCGCCCAAGTAGCGCAGTGCGCCGAAGCCAATCCCTTTATCCGGGACAGCGCGCAATTGCTCCTTGATACCCTTGATCGAGTCGGCCAGGGACGTGGCCGGGGTCAGCGCCAGCGGGTACATGCTGGTGAACCAACCGACTGTGCGGGTCAGGTCGACGTCCTCGAACAGATCCTCACGACCGTGCCCTTCAAGTTTGACCAACAGCGATTCGCCGCCCGTCCACCGTGTGATGACCCGGGATAACGCGGTCAGTAGCAGGTCATTGATCTGCGTACGGTATGCCGCCGGAGCCTCTTGCAGCAGGCGTCGGGTATAGGATTGATCGAGGTGCGTGCCCACGCTCAGAGCCAGTGAATTGTGCAAACCACCTTGCGGGTTATCGCAAGGCAGATCGGCATCGACGCCTTGCAGCTGCGCCTTCCAGAACCGCAGTTCTTCCTGCAGTGCCGGGCTATGCGCATGAGCCTGTAATCGCTTGCCCCATGCCTGGATCGAACTGCTCTTAGCCGGCAGCACAGCCGCCTGCCCAGCCTGCAGTTGGGTGTAGGCGGTCTGCAGGTCTTCGAGCAGGATCCGCCATGACACGCCGTCCACCACCAGGTGGTGAATCACCAGCAACAGCCGTTGCGATGCATCCGGCAACTCGACCAGCACCGCACGCATCAGCGGCCCTTCTGACAGATCCAGGCTGCGTTGTGCCTGCAGGCCCAAGGGCTCAAGCGCCTCAATGGTATCGAGGGCGGTTTGCCAGAGCAGCTCGTCTTGGGTTTCAACCCCTCGGTAGTGAGCCTGCCAGCCGGCCGCTTGCGGGCTGAAACTCAGGCGCAATGCGTCGTGATGCGCCAGCAGCGCTGCCAGGGCGGTGCGCAATGTCGCGCCATCCAGTCGTTCGCCCGGGCGCAGGACCACGGATTGGTTCCAGTGGTGACGCTCGGCAATGTCTGCCTGGAAAAAGTACTGGTGTATCGGCAACAGCAACGCTTCGCCGGTGACCGGCCCTTGCTCGATCACAAGGCCCTCCCCGCCCGCCTGGGCAACTGCTGCCAGGCTCAGTACGGTCTGATGCTGAAACAGGTCCTTGGGCGTAAATCGAACACCGGCCTGCCGTGCACGGCTAACTACCTGGATCGAAATGATCGAGTCGCCACCCAGCTCAAAGAAGTTGTCATTCAAGCCCACACGCGGCAGGCGCAGTACATCGGCCCAGATGGCAGCGATCTTCTGTTCCAGCTCGCTCTGCGGTGCGACATATGCTTGCTGCATCTGGCTCGCATCCGGTTGCGGCAGGCCCTTGCGGTCGAGCTTGCCGTTGGGGGTCAACGGCATTTGCGCCAGGAAGATGAAATGCGCCGGGATCATGTAGTCCGGCAGGCGGGTCTTGAGTGCGCGGCGCAACGCGTCACGGAACTCGGCTTCGTTGGACGGGGCGGACACCGGAACCACATAGGCCACCAGCTGTTTTCCGGTCGGGCCGTCCTGGGCCACGACCACCGTTTCACCGACGCTGTCCTGCTCACGCAGGCGCGCTTCGATTTCCCCCAGTTCGATGCGGAAACCACGGATCTTCACCTGATGGTCGACACGCCCGAGGTAATCCACCACGCCATCCGGACGACCACGGGTCAGGTCGCCGCTGCGATACACGCGACTGCCCGGCGTGCCGAACGGGTCCGGCACGAAACGTTCGGCGGTCAGCGCCGGACGTTCCAGGTATCCACGGGCTACACCCTCGCCGCCCAGGTACAGCTCACCGGCGACGCCGATGGGTTGCAGGTTGAGCTGCGCGTCGAGTACGTAGCCGCTGCGGTTGCCCAGCAGCGTGCCGATTGGCGCGTAGACGGCGCCGCAGGGGTCGCCCTTGCGCGCCTTCCACAGCAACGGCGTCACCACGGTTTCGGTCGGGCCGTAGCCGTTGAACAGGTAGGTCGGCTTGAGCGCGCGCCAGGCCAGGTCATAGCTGGCCTGGGCCACGGCATCACCACCGAAGCAGTAGACCCGCACCTTTGGTGGATTACCGTCGCGCTCGGCATGCTCGGCCAGTTGTTGCAGGTACACCGGCGGGAACACCGCCATGGTCACGTTGTGACGGTGCATCTGCGCGTAGGTGTACTCGGGCAACCACAGGCTGTCGTCACGGACCAGCACGCTGGCGCCGTTGATCAGCGGGTGCATCCAGCCTTCGTGGGAGCCGTCGAAGGCGAACGACATGAAGTGCAGTTCGCAATCGGCCGGCGATGTTTCATAACGCTCGCCGGTAGCGATGATGTGCGCCACCAACGGCCCATGGGACACCGCCACGCCCTTGGGCAGGCCGGTGGAGCCGGAGGTGTAGATCACGTAGGCGAGGTTGTCGCCGTGCAGTTTTACCGCCGGCGCGGTGTCGCTGTAGTCGGCCCACGCCTCGGTGCGATCGATGGCCAGCGTCTGCATGCCGTCGGGAATCGGCAGTTGCGGCAACGCACTGGAATGGGTCAGCAGCAGTTGCGCGCGGCTGTCCTGCATCATGTACAGCAGGCGATCACGCGGGTACTCGATATCCAGCGGCACGTAGACGCCGCCGGCTTTCATCACCGCGAGGAACGCCACCAGGCTCTCGGCACTGCGCGGCATGGCAATCGCCACCCGTACTTCGGGGCCGATGCCACGGGCGAGCAGGGCATGGGCCAGGCGGTTGGCCTGGCGGTCCAGCTCGCCATAACTCAGGGTTTGCGCATCGAACTTGACCGCCACCGCAGCGGGGTTTTCGGCGGCGCGGTCGGCAACCATTTCGTGTACCAGACGCTCGGCCGAGAAGCCGGCGTCGGTCTGGTTCCACAGCTGCAGGATGTGTCGTTGCTCATCCTGGCCCAGCAGGTTGAGTTGGCTGATGGGTTGCTGTTGGTCGGCAACCATCGCCTGCAACAGGTTCTGCCAGTGGTCGGCCATACGCTCGATGGTCGCTGGGGCAAACAGATCGGTGGCATACCCCAGTGAAGCACTCAGCCCCTCACCCCACTCGTGGACGTCCAGGTCAAGATCGAAATGCGCGGTGTGGCTGTTCCAGGCCAGCCCTTCGACACTCAGCTCACTCGACGCGTGCTCCGCGAAAGCCTGGCGGTTGGCCACCTGGTGGTTGAACATCACCTGAAACAACGGGTTCAGACTCAGGCTGCGCTCCGGCTGCAGCGCCTCTACCAATTGCTCGAACGGCAAGTCCTGATGGGCCTGGGCGTCCAGCGCGCGCTGCTTGACCTGCTGCAGCAACTGGGCAACGGTGGTTTGCCCATCGATATCAGCCTTGAGCACCTGAGTGTTGACGAAAAAGCCAATGAGCCGTTCAGTTTCAACGCGATTGCGGTTGGCAATCGGCACACCGACGCGGATGTCTTCCTGACCACTGTAGCGATGCAGTAAGGTCTGGAACGAAGCCAGCAACAGCATGAACATCGTCACGCCTTCGCGCTGGGCCAAGGCGTTGAGGCCGGACACCAGTGTGGTCGGCAACTCCAGGTGCAAACGCGCACCGTGATGGCTTTGCTCCGCCGGGCGCTGGAAGTCGAACGGCAACTCAAGCACGGGTTGTTCACCTGCCAGCAGATCAAGCCAGTAGGCGAGTTGGCGCTCTTTCTCGCCAGCATCCATCCAGTCGCGTTGCCATACGGCGTAATCGGCATATTGAATCGGCAGTGCAGGCAACTGCAGGTCTTGACCCTGGCTGAACGCACCATACAGTTGCACCAGTTCATCGACCATGACGTGCATCGACCAACCATCGGAAACGATATGGTGCTGTACCAGCACCAGTACATGGTCTTCATCAGCGATGCGCAGCAGCTCAACACGCAGCAGCGGGCCCTGCTCCAGGTTGAACGTGAGCGCTATCTTAGCCTCCACGGTGGCTTGGAGGTCAGCCTCCAGCACGTCGCTACGGGTGATGGTGACAGGTGCAGGCTCAGCCACGATTTGCACGGCGCCGTGGTTTTCCTGGCGCAACAGAGTGCGCAGGCTCTCATGACGCGCCACCAGGCGGTCAAAGCTTTGTTGCAGCGCAGCTTGATCCAACGGCCCCTTCAGGCGCAGCGCGCTGGGCACGTGGTAAGCGGCGCTGCCTGGGTCCAGTTGCCAGAGGAACCACTGCCGTTCCTGGGCATATGACAGCGGCAAGCCGCGGTCACGTGCCACGGGAACCAGCGCCGGCGCCTTGGCACCCTCACTCGCTTCGAGCGCGAGCAGCGCGGCGACAAATCCTTGCAGGCGCGGCTTTTCGAACAGCACCTTGAGCGGCACTTCCAATGCCAGCGCCTGGCGCAGTCGCGAGGCCACTTGCATGGCCAGCAGCGAGTGCCCGCCCAGCTCGAAGAAGTGATCCATGAGGCCGACGCGCTCCACCCCGAGGATATCCGCCCACATCGCCGCCACTTGCACCTCAAGTGCACTGACCGGCGCGACCCAGGTTTGCAGCGAAAGGCTCGCATCCGGTTTTGGCAATGCCTGGCGATCCAGCTTGCCGTTGGGGTTCAGCGGCAGGCGCTCAAGGAACATCAGGTGGGCCGGCACCATATAGTCCGGCAATTGCTCACGCAGTACCGCCTTGAGCGCTTCGTCCAATGCGCGGGTGTCTGGCTGTTCGGCCACCAGATAGGCCAGCAACTGGTTGTTCACCGCCAACACCACGGCCTCACGAACACCCGCCTGGGCCAGCAACAGGGCTTCGATTTCACCCAGCTCGATACGGAAACCGCGGATCTTGACTTGATGATCGACCCGCCCTACGTATTCGATCACGCCATCGGCACGGTAACGCGCCAGATCCCCGGTACGGTACAGGCGATCGCCGTTACCGCTGAAAGGATCAGCGACAAAGCGTTCGGCCGTCAGCAATGGCCGGTTCAGGTAAGCGCGCGCCAGACCACAGGCGCTGCCGATATACAACTCGCCCACGGCGCCCAACGGCGCGAGATTGAGGTCCCGGTCCAGCACGTACAAAGCACGCCCCGGCAGGGAGCGACCAATCGGGCTGGCGGTGGCGCCAATGACGTCATCGCCCGAGGTGCAGTCCAGCACACTGGAGACCACCGTGGCCTCGGTCGGTCCATAGGTGTTGAGCAGTCGCACATGCCCCAGGCCCGCACGCAACCATTGTGCGGGACCGTCCAGCGGCATGGCTTCGCCACCGATATGCATTTGCCGCAAGGCACCATAGGTACGCGGTCCGGCTGCCAGACAGTCGAGCAGGAACACGTTCCAGTAGGCCGTCGGCAAGTCGGCCAGGGTAATGCCTTGTTGCAGGATTTCGCGGTACAGGCGCCCGCTGTCCCACAGTTCCGGGCCACGCAGTACCACGGCTGCGCCGTGGGTGAGCGCCGGATACAACTGCTCGACGAACCCATCGAAGTTCAGGGTCGCAAACTGCAGTACGCGGTCATTCTCAGTCAGCTTGGAATAACCGGCGGCAATGCTCGCGAATTCGCTCAAGGCGCCATGGTCGATCGCCACGCCCTTGGGTTTACCGGTCGAGCCGGAGGTATAGATCACATAGGCCAGGTTGTGCGGCCCGACTGTTGCGCTAAGGTTTTCCTCGGCGTACGACGCCAGCGAGACCGTATCGATCTCCAAAACAGCAACGCCTGCGGGCAACGCCATCGGCACACGGGACTGGATCAGCACCAGGCGCACGCCACTGTCTTCGAGTATATGAGCCAGGCGTTCGCGCGGGTACTGCGGGTCGAGCGGCACATAGGCACCACCGGCCTTAAGGACCGCCAACAGGCTGACCACCATGGCAAAGGAGCGCTCTACTGCGACCCCCACCAACACTTCCGGACCCACGCCCTCTGCCACCAGGCAATGAGCCAGACTGTTGGCTTGCCGATTGAGCGCGTCATAGGTCAGTGACTCGCCATCGAGTACCAGTGCCACCGCTTGCGGGCGTTGCAGCACCTGGGCCTCGAACAGGCGATGGACGCCGCTCTGCCACGCAGCCGCCGGGCAATTGGTATTCCAGGCCTGCAGCAGCGTGTGCTGTTCTTCAGCCGCCAGCAATGGCAAGCACGCAATAGGATGGGTCGGTGTCTTCACCACCGCCCGCAGCAGGCCAAGCCAATGCTGGGCCATGCGTCCAATGGTGGCCGCCTCGAACAGATCTGTCGCGTAGGTCAACGATGCCCAGAGCCCGTCCGCGGACGCCTGGGTATCCAGGCTCAAGTCAAAGTGTGCAGTGTGACTATCCCATTCCAGACCTTCGACCTGCAAACCCGGAATCGACTGCGCGCCCGCCTCGTCGCGCGCATCGGACTGGTGGTTGAACATCACTTGGAACAACGGGCTATGGCTCAGGCTGCGTTCCGGCTGCAACGCCTCCACCAACTGCTCGAACGGCAGGTCCTGATGCGCTTGCGCGTCCAGGGCCGTGTGCTTGACCTGCTGCAACAATTCGACAAACGACAACTCACCGGTGATATCGGCCTTCAGCACTTGGGTATTGACGAAGAAACCAATCAGACGCTCGGTCTCGACCCGGTTGCGGTTGGCAATCGGCACGCCGACGCGAATATCCGATTGGCCGCTGTAGCGATACAACAAGGCCTGGAAGGACGCCAGCAACACCATGAACAGGGTCGCGCCCTGACGCTGGGCCAAAGCCTGCAGTTCGCTCGCCAGCGCGGCGTCCAGCACCAGGTCCAGGCGTGCGCCGCGATGGCTTTGTACCGCCGGGCGTGGATGATCCAGCGGCAGCTCCAACACGGGCTGCTCACCGGCCAGGCGTTCAGCCCAGTAGGCCAGCTGGCGGGCCTGCTCGCCCGCCTCCATCCATCCACGCTGCCACACCGCATAATCGGCATATTGAACCAGCAGTGTCGGCAACTGAGGCTCCAGGCCCTGGCTGAACGCAGCATAAGCTTGCACCAGCTCATCGACCATGACCTCCATCGACCAGGCGTCGGAGATGATGTGGTGCTGCACCAGCACCAGCACATGATCGTCCGCGGCCAGGCGCAACAGCTTGACCCGCAGCAGCGGGCCTTTGCACAAGTCGAACGGACGAGCGATTTCTGCTTCGACCCGGACCTTCAAGCTGCCCGGCTCATCACTGTGCAGAACCTCGTTTTCGATCAGCAACGCGGTCGGCGCATCGATCCGCTGTACCGTGCGCTCGCCATCCACGACAAACACGGTACGCAGGGTTTCATGCCGTTCAAGCAGCCTATCGAAGCTACGTTGCAAGGCCCGGCGATCCAGGGCGCCGCGCAAGCGCAGGGCCGCCGGGATGTGATACGCGGTGCTCTGCGGCTCCAGTTGCCAGAGGAACCACTGCCGCTCCTGGGCATAGGACAGCGCCAGGGCTTGATCACGTGCCAACAGCAGGATCGGCGGCGAGTCCAGCACGGTGCCTGACAACGCCTGCACGAACCGGCCAAGCACCGGCTGTTCGAACAGGCCTTTCAACGGTGCATCGATACCCAGTGACTGGCGTACACGAGACACCACCCGCGTGGCCAGCAACGAGTGCCCACCGATTTCGAAGAAGTGATCCTCCAGGCCAACCTGAGGCAACCCCAGCACCTCGGCCCAGATGGCCGCGACCTGGCACTCGCGTTCGGTGACAGGCGGCACAAAGCGTTTTAGCAGGGCAGCGGCATCAGGTTTGGGCAACGCCTTGCGGTCGAGCTTGCCATTGGGCGTCAGTGGCATCCGCTCCAAAAACACCAGGTAGGCCGGCACCATGTACTCCGGCAACTGCTCGCGCAGGGCGGCCTTGAAACGCTCGCGCAGGGTGACCTGCTCCTCATCCGACACCGGGTGCCGGGTGACCAGGTAGGCCAGCAATTGGTCATGCTCAGCCACCACGGCGGCTTCGCGCACATCGGCCTGCTCACGCAGGCACGCCTCAATCTCTCCCAGTTCGATACGGAACCCACGCACCTTGACCTGATGGTCGACGCGGCCGATGTACTCGACCACGCCATCCGCGCGATAGCGCGCCAGGTCGCCTGTGCGATAAAGCCGCTCGCCGTTGCGCGCAAACGGGCTGGGCACAAAACGCTCGGCGGTCAACGCAGCCCGGCCGTGATACCCCCGGGCCAGGCCGACACCGCCGATCAGCAGCTCGCCTGCAGCGCCTACCGGGCACGGCACGAGATCGGCATTAAGAATGAACAATGAGGTGTTGGCGATCGGCCGCCCGACAAAGGGCACCGGCTCGACCAACTCATGGGCCGCCGACCAAATAGTGGTTTCGGTCGGGCCATACAGGTTCCACACCGTGCCCTGCTGGGCCAGCATGCGCTGGGCCAGGTCGGCCGGCAACGCTTCGCCACCGCACAGGCACTTGACCCCGTGCAGCAAGGCACGGCGTTCGCTGTCCAGAAGCATGCGCCAGGTCGAGGGTGTGGCTTGCACCACACTGATCGCATCGCGCTGCACCAGACCCAGAATCGCCTCGGGGTCCAGGGACACTTCCTTGTCGGCCAGCACCACCGTCGCTCCCGTCGCCAGTGGCACGTAGAGTTCCAGGGCAAAGATATCGAACGAGAACGTGGTCAACGACAACAGCCGCGCGTCAGCGCCAATGGCCAGGGTGCTGGCCATGCCATGGGTGAAGCTGCTCAGTGCGCCATGACGCACCATCACGCCCTTGGGCTTGCCGGTGGAACCGGAGGTGTAGATCACATAGGCCAGGTGCTCGCCCGTCAGTGCCACCTCGGGGTTGGCGCTGCTGTAGCGTGCGTCTTGCTGCGCGTCCATGAACAACACCTGCTGGTCGGCCGCCAGGGGCAGGCGTTGGTGCAGGTCGCCGGCAGTCAATAGCACGCGAGCGCGGCTGTCTTCCAGCATGAAGGCCAGCCGGTCCGCCGGGAATTGCGGATCGAGCGGCACGTAGGCGCCACCGGCCTTCAGCGTCGCCAGCAGGGCCAAGACCATGTCCACCGAGCGGTCGAGGGCCACCGCCACCAGCACGTCCGGCCCGACACCCGCAGCGCGCAGGCGATGGGCCAGGCGGTTGGCGCAACAGTTCAGCTCGCCGTAACTCAGCGCCTGGCCGTTGCACACCAGGGCAATGGCGTCGGGGCGCGCTTGCGCCTGGGCCTCCAGCAACCGATGCACGCCCTCGTCCTGCGCAAACGCCATGGGCGTGTGGTTCCAGCCGTGCACCTGTTGCTGCCACTGGGCATCATCCAACAGGGGCAATTCACCGATACGGCCACCGCAATCCTGGGCCACCCGGTGCAACAGGCGATGCCAATGGGCAAGGAAGCGCTCCAGGCCCGGGGCGTCGAACAAGTCAGTGGCATAGGTCAGCGACGCCTGGATACCGTCAGCCGACTCCTGAGTGTCGAGGCTGAGGTCGAACTGCGACGTCTTGCTGTCCCACTCCAGCCCTTGCACTTGCAACCCCGTTACGCTGCCGCCACCGCGCTGAGTGTCGGTCTGGTGGTTGAACATCACTTGGAACAACGGGTTGTAGCTCAGGCTGCGCTCGGGCTGCAGCGCTTCCACCAGCTGTTCGAACGGCAGGTCCTGATGGGCCTGGGCCTCGACCGCGCGTTGGCGGGTCTGCTGCAGCAGTTCACGGAAGGTCATCTGGCCGTCGATATCGGCCTTGAGGATTTGCGTGTTGACGAAAAAGCCGATCAGGCGCTCGGTCTCCACCCGATTACGGTTGGCCACCGGCACGCCGATGCGGATATCACCCTGGCCGCTGTAGCGGTGCAGCACAGCCTGGAACGACGCCAGCAACAGCATGAAGATCGTCACACCTTCACGCTGCGCCAAGGTCTTGAGGCCTGCCACCAGAGAGGCTTCCAGGGTCAGGTCCAGCCTGGCCCCGCGGTAGCTCTGTAGCGCTGGCCGTGGACGGTCCATGGGCATTTCGAGGACCGGTTGATCGCCGCCGAGCATGCCTTTCCAGTAACCCAATTGGCGCTCACGCTCGCCCGCCTCCATCCAGCTGCGCTGCCATAGCGCGTAGTCGGCGTACTGGATCGGCAAGGCCGGCAGTTGCAGGTCCTGGCCCTGCACATAGGCGGCGTACAGTTGCACCAGCTCGTCGACCATCACCTGCATCGACCAGCCATCGGAGACGATGTGATGCTGCACCAGCACCAGCACATGCTCCTGGGGCGCCAGGCGCAGCAGCTTGACCCGCAACAGCGGGCCTTGTTGCAAATCGAATGGCTGGGCGATCTCGGCTTCCACCAGCGCCTTGAGTTCGGATTCCTCGGCGTCGACCAGGGCGATCTCCACCCGTACCTGATCGGCAATCACCTGCAAGGCACTGTCGCCGTCCTCCTGCAAATGCGTGCGCAGGCTTTCATGGCGCAGCACCAGTGTGTCAAAGCTGCGCTGCAACGCGGCCACGTCCAGTTCGCCGGTAAGGCGCAAGGCCCTTGGCACATGATAGGCGGTGCTCTGCGGCTCCAACTGCCACAAAAACCACTGCCGCTCCTGGGCATAAGAGAGCCGAAGAGGCTCACCTTCCTGGCGCTTGAAAACCGGGGCAATCTCAAACAGGTTGATGCCTTGCTGCTTGAGCATTACCGCCAACGCTTTCTTTTGCTGCGCCGAAAGTGACCCTACCGACTCGATTAATGCTTGCACGCCACGCCCCTCAGGAAGTCAATTTATCCAAATCTTCTGCTGATAGACGTTTGAGAGCCTCCAAGGATTTAGCCAATGCGTCCTGCACCGGCGAATTATTTGTCTGCTGGCCTGCCACATAGGCGCTGAAATCGGCCAGGGTCGGGGTGGTGAAGATCGATTTGACGTCGAATTCGGCATGCAGCTGCTCGCGCAGGCGCACCACCACCTGGGTCGCCAGCAGCGAGTGCCCGCCCAGTTCGAAGAAGTTGTCGTTCAACCCCACGCGCGGTACCGCCAGGACTTCGGCCCAGATCGCGGCGATCTGCTGTTCCAGCTCGCTCTGCGGCGCGACGTACGCCCGCGCGTGCAAGCTGGCGTCCGCCTCGGGCAAAGCCTTGCGATCCAGTTTGCCGTTGGGGCTCAGAGGCATCTGCTCCAGCAGCACCCATTGGGCGGGCACCATGTAGTCCGGCAACTGCTGGGCAAGATGGGCGCTGAGCACATCGCGCCAGTCGTCCCCGGCGTTTTGCAGCACCAGGTAGCCCACCAGGTATTTACCGTCGACCGCCAGCACGGCGGTCTCGCGCACCCACGCGTGTTCCAGCAGGCGCGCTTCGATTTCCCCCAGCTCGATGCGCAGGCCGCGCAGCTTGACTTGATGGTCGATACGCCCGGCGTATTCGATCACGCCGTCTGCGCGGTAACGTGCCAGGTCGCCGGTACGGTAAAGGCGCTCGCCCTGGATGAACGGGTGGGCGACAAAACGTTCGGCAGTGAGTGCCGGGCGGCGGTGGTAACCCCGGGCCAGGCCGATGCCGCCGAGGTACAACTCGCCGAGCACGCCGACCGGTACAGGTTCAAAGTGGCTGTCGAGGATGTAGCAGCCGAGGTTGGCGATCGGGCGGCCAATTGGCACCGCATCGCGGCCTTCGTCCACGCAGGTCCAGTGGGTCACGTCGATGGCGGCTTCGGTCGGGCCGTACAGGTTGTAGAGACCGGCCTGGGGCAGCTTGGCGAAGACCTGCTGCTGGGCGTCCACCGGCAACGCTTCACCACTGCACACGATGCGGTGCAGGGTATGGCAAGTCGCAACCGTCGGCTCCTGCAGGAAGGCCTGCAACATCGACGGGACAAAGTGCAGCGTGGTGACCTGCTCGGCATTGATCAGGCGCACCAGTTTGCTCGGATCACGATGATCCCCCGGCGCGGCGACCACCAGGCGCGAACCGGTCATCAGCGGCCAGAAGAACTCCCACACCGACACGTCAAAGCTGAACGGGGTCTTTTGCAGCACCGTGTCGCTGACGTCAAGGCCGTAGGCTTCCTGCATCCATTGCAGGCGGTTGGCCAGGGCTGAATGGCGGTTGCCGGCGCCTTTGGGTTGGCCGGTGGAACCCGAGGTGTAGATCACGTAGGCGAGGTTCTCGCCGTCCAGGGCGATGCCTGGGTTGGCGTCGCTGTAGCCCTCGAAGGCAGACTTACCCAGCACCAGGGTTTCCAGGCCTTGGGGAATCGGCAGCTGCTCACGCAAATGCGCCTGGGTCAACAGCAGCTTCACACCGCTGTCGTCCAGCATGTAGGCCAGGCGTTCGCGCGGGTATTCCGGGTCCAGCGGCACGTAGGCGCCACCGGCCTTGAGCACCGCGAGCAGGCCGACCACCATCTCGATGGAACGCTCCACTGCCAGGCCCACCAGTATGTCCGGCCCTACGCCGGCTTCGATCAGGCGGTGGGCCAGGCGGTTGGCGCGGCGGTTCAGCTCGGCGTAGCTCAAGCGCTGCTCGGCAAATACCAGTGCCGTGGCGCCTGGCGTGCGCGTCACCTGCTGTTCAATCAGCTGATGCACGCCGTGCTGCAACGGGTAGTCCCGCGCCGTGGCGTTCCAGTCCTGTACCACTTGCCGGCGTTCGGCCACATCGAGCATCGCCAGTTCGCCGAGGCGCTGCTGGCCGCCCTCGAGCATGGCTTGCAGCAGGTTGAGCAGATGGCGGCCGTAGGTTTGCACCGTGTCCGGGTCGAAGTGCGCACGCGCAAAGCTGAACTGCACCGACAGCGTGTCACCGACGTCCACCAGCACCGTCAGCGGGAAGTTGGTCTGCTCGCGGGACTCCGGCAGGCCAAAACGGATACCGCTGCCGCCACTCTGTTCCAGGGCCTTGGACACCGGGTAGTTCTCGAACACCAGGATATTGTCGAACAGGGCTTCACCGCCCTGCCCGGCCCAGCGCTGGATATCGTACAGCCCGGTGTGTTCATGCTCGCGCAGGGCCAGGTTCTGCGCCTGCACCCTTTGCAACCAGTCGGCCACGGTTTGCTCGCCCTCCACTGCGCAGATCACCGGCAGGGTATTGATGAACAGGCCAATCTGCTGCTCCACCCCCACGAGGTCTGCCGGGCGCCCGGCCACGGTGGCGCCGAACGACACCACCGCCTGCCCGCTATGGCGCTGCAACAGGACCAGCCACGCCGCCTGGACCAAGGTGTTGAGCGTGACTTTATGGCGGCGGGCGAAGGCCTCGAGGCGACCCGTCAGCGGGCGATCCAGGCTCAGCGCGTGCTCGCCATGCCCGTCCGTCGCCATGGGCTGGCTGCGGCCCAGGCGAGTCGGCGCTTGCAGTGCACTCAACTGCTCGCGCCAGAAGGTTTCGGTCGCACCGGCATCACGCTGCTGCAACCAACCGATGTAATCGCGATAGCGCCCGGCCGCTTCGGGCACCGCCACGCCGGCGTAACGTTGCAGCACTTCACCGAACAGGCGCGAATTGCTCCAACCGTCCATCAGGATGTGATGGCTTGTGTAGATCAGCTCATGGCGGTGCTCGTCGGTACGCACCAGCACCAGACGGACCAGGGGCGCCTTGGCCAGCTCAAAGCCCTGGCGACGCTGGGCTTGCTGCAGGTCTTGCAACGCCAGCTCAGGCTCCGGCATGGCGCGCCAGTCGAGAAGCTCGATGGGCAGCCGGGCCTCGCGGTACACCACCTGGCATGGCCACTCCAGCTGGCCCTCCCAGAAAAACCCGCTGCGCAGCACGTCATGGGCCTGCACCGTGGCATCCCAGGCCTGCTGGAAGCGCGCCACATCCAGGCCCTCGGCCGTCACGCGGATCTGGTTGATGTAGTCGCCGGCGGCCTGTTCGTACAGGGTGTGGAACAGCATGCCCTGCTGCATGGGCGACAAGGTGTAGATGTCGTCAATCCCATCGGCGGCCAGCGGCAAGGACTCAAGCTGATGCTGGTTCAGGCGTGACAACGGGAAGTCGGAAGCCGTCACGCCGTGATTGCCGGGGGTGCAGCAATGTTCCACCAATGCCGTCAGCTCACGGCTGAAGGCCTGGCTCAAGGCGTCGATCTGCGCGGCCTCGAACATCAGCGGGCTGAAGGTCCAGCCCATGTGCAGTTCACCGCCGAATACCTGGCCGTTGAGGGTCAGCCAGTTGCCCAGCGGCGCCTCCGGGCTCTGCTCGGCTCCGGCGCTTTCCGCTGCGAGTACAAACAAACCGTCCGGCTGGTCAAAGCTGGCGTCGATCTGGCCCAGGTAATTGAAGGTGATGCGCGGCACCGGCAACGCGCTGAATGCCTGGCGCGTGGCCTCGTCGCCGAGGTAGCGCAGCGCGCCGAAGCCCAGGCCCTTGTCCGGCACGGCGCGCAGTTGCTCCTTGATCTGCTTGATCGAGGCGCCAAGGGATTCGGCCGGGGTCAGGCGCACCGGGAACAGGCTGGTGAACCAGCCCAGGGTGCGGGTCAGGTCGATATCCTCGAACAGGTCTTCACGGCCGTGGCCTTCCAGTTGGATCAGGCTGGAAGCCTGCCCGGTCCACTGGCAGATGACACGCGCCAGGGCGGTCAGCAGCAGATCGTTGATCTGGGTGCGATAGGCCGCAGGCGCCTGTTGCAGTAATTGCCGGGTGTGCTCGGCGTCCAGTCGGCTGACCACTGTCTGCGCCAGGCGGCCAGGACGCGCGCCATGGGGATCACGGCAGGGCAGATCGGTAGGCACGTCCTGGAGCTGTTGCAGCCAGAAGTGTTTTTGCGGCTGTACCGCTTCGCTGCGGGCATGGGCCTGCAAACGCTCGGCCCAGGCCTTGAACGACGAGGTCTTGGCCGGCAACGGCTGTTGGCGGTAGAGGCTTTGCAGGTCCTCGAGGAACACCCGCCAGGACACGCCATCCACCACCAGGTGGTGCATGACCAGCAACAGGCGCTGGGAACCATCGGCCAGTTCAGCAAGCACCGCACGCAACAAGGGCCCCTGTTGCAGGTCGAGGCTGCGCTGGGCTTTTTCGCACAGCGCGGCCAGCTCGTCGGCATCCGCCACCGTGGCCTGCCACAACACCTCAGGGGTGGCGGCTGCATGCTCGGCCCGCCACCCTTCGGCGGGCTGGCTGAAGCTCAGGCGCAGCCCATCGTGGTGGTGGACGATGGCGTGCAAGGCCGCTTGCAGTCGATCTGCCCGCACCGGCTCGCGTGGCACCAGCAGCAAGGACTGGTTCCAGTGGTGGCGCTCCGGCAGGTCCATCTCGAAGAACAGCTGCTGGAACGGCAGCAACGGCGTCTCGCCCTGCACCGGGCCCTGGTCAAACACCTGGGCAACCTGCAACTGCGCCACCCGCGCCAGGCTGCGCACGGTCTGGTGCTGGAACAACGCCTTGGCGGTGAAATGGATACCGGCGGCGCGGGCGCGGCTGACCACTTGGATCGAAATGATCGAGTCACCGCCGCGCTCGAAGAAGTTGTCGTTCAAGCCCACCTGTTCGACACCCAGCACCTCGGCCCAGATCGCCGCGATCTGCTGCTCCAGGGCACTTTGCGGGGCTTCGTAGTGATGGGTGGCTTCGGGTTTGGGCAGGGCCTTGCGGTCGAGTTTGCCGTTGGGGCTCAGGGGCATTTGCTCCAGCAGCACCCACTGTGCCGGGACCATGTAGTCCGGCAGGTGCTGGGCCAGGTGGGCGCCGAGGACTTCGCGCCAATCATCGGCAGCGTCCTGCAGCACCAGGTAGCCCACCAGGTATTTACCGTCGACCGCCAGCACGGCAGCCTCACGGACCCACGCGTGTTCCAGCAGGCGCGCTTCGATTTCTCCCAGCTCGATGCGCAGGCCGCGCAGCTTGACTTGATGGTCGATACGCCCGGCATATTCGATCACGCCGTCTGCGCGGTAGCGTGCCAGGTCGCCGGTGCGGTACAGGCGCTGGCCCTGGATGAACGGGTGGGCGACAAAACGTTCGGCAGTGAGTGCCGGGCGGCGGTGGTAACCCCGGGCCAGGCCGATGCCGCCGAGGTACAACTCGCCGAGCACGCCGACCGGTACAGGTTCAAAGTGGCTGTCGAGGATGTAGCAGCCGAGGTTGGCGATCGGGCGGCCAATTGGCACCGCATCGCGGCCTTCGTCCACGCAGGTCCAGTGGGTTACGTCGATGGCGGCTTCGGTCGGGCCGTACAGGTTGTAGAGCCCGGCCTGGGGCAGCTTGGCGAAGACCTGCTGCTGGGCATCTACCGGCAACGCTTCACCGCTGCACACGATGCGCTGCAGGCTTTGGCAGGTCGACACCGCCGGATCCTGCAGGAAGGCCTGCAGCATCGACGGCACGAAGTGCAGCGTGGTGACCTGCTGTTGATTGATCAGGTTGATCAGCCTGGCCGGATCACGGTGATCACCGGGCGCTGCAACCACCAGGCGCGAACCGGTCATCAGCGGCCAGAAGAACTCCCACACCGACACGTCGAAGCTGAACGGGGTCTTTTGCAGCACCGCGTCGCTGGCGTCCAGGGCATAGGCTTCCTGCATCCAGTGCAGACGGTTCAGCAATGCCGAATGACGGTTGCCGGCGCCTTTGGGCTGGCCGGTGGAGCCCGAGGTGTAGATCACGTAGGCGAGGTTTTCGCCGTCCAGGGCGATGCCTGGGTTGGCGTCGCTGTAGCCCTCGAAGGCAGACTCGCCCAGCACCAGGGTTTCCAGGCCTTGGGGAATGGGCAGCTGTTCACGCAAATGCGCCTGGGTCAAAAGCAGTTTCACCCCGCTGTCGTCCAGCATGTAGGCCAGGCGTTCGCGCGGGTATTCCGGGTCCAGCGGCACGTAGGCGCCACCGGCCTTGAGCACCGCGAGCAGGCCCACGACCATTTCAATGGAGCGCTCCAGCGCCAGGCCGACCAGCACGTCCGGCCCTACGCCGGCTTCGATCAGGCGATGGGCCAGGCGGTTGGCGCGGCGGTTCAGCTCGGCATAACTGAGCGACACCTCATTGAAACGCAACGCCGGTGCATCCGGCTGCGCCTGCACCTGGGCCTCGATCATCTGATGCACCCACTGCCCTTGGGGGTAGTCGCGCGCGGTGGCGTTCCATTGAGCGAGTATCTGCTCGCGCTCAGCGGCGTTGAGTGTCGCCAGGTCGTGCAAGGGCAATGCAGGATTCGCCACGGCCGCCCGCAACAGGCTCAGCCAATGTTCGGCCATGCGCGCGACGGTGGCGGCGCCGAACAGGTCGGTGGCGTAGGTCAGGGACGCCCAGATCGCGTCGCCGCTTTCCTGGGTATCCAGGCTCAGGTCGAACTGGGCGCTGTGGCTGTCCCATTCCAGGTTGGCCACGCGCAGGCCCGGTAACTGCTGCGCGGCGGCGGGGGAATTGGCCTGGTGGTTGAACATCACCTGGAACAGCGGGTTATGGCTCAGGCTGCGCTCCGGTTGCAGGGCTTCCACCAACTGCTCGAACGGCAAGTCCTGATGGGCCTGGGCCTCCAGCGCACGGCGCTTGGTCTGCTGCAGCAGCTGGGCGAAGCTCATGTGGCCATCGAGGTCGGCCTTGAGCACTTGGGTATTGACGAAGAAGCCGATCAGCGATTCGGTCTCGACCCGGTTGCGGTTGGCAATTGGCACGCCGATGCGGATGTCCTGCTGGCCGCTGTAGCGGTACAGAAACGCCTGGAACGAGGCCAGCAACAGCATGAACATCGTCACGCCTTCGCCCTGGGCCAGGGCTTTCAATCCTGCCACCAGTACCGGTTCCAGCGCGATGTCCAGACGCGCGCCACGGAAGCTCTGTTGCGCCGGGCGGGGCTGGTCGAACGGCAATTCCAGCACCGGCTGCGTGCCGCTGAGCAATTCGCGCCAGTACGCCAGTTGACGGGCCTTCTCCCCCGCTTCCATCCAGCTGCGTTGCCACAGTGCGTAGTCGGCGTACTGGATCGGCAGCGGCGCCAATGCACAGTCCTGGCCCTGGCTGTAGGCGGCATAGAGTTGCATCAACTCCTGAACCATCACACCCATCGACCAGCCATCGGAGACGATATGGTGCTGCACCAGCACCAGCACGTGCTCGTTTTCAGCGACGGTAAGCAGGCTGACGCGCAGTAGCGGGCCTTGCTGCAAATCGAACGGGCGGGTGATTTCGGCTTCGACGCGGGCCTTGAGCAGGGCCTCGTCGACCGAGCTTTCAGCGATCTCGATCACGCCGTGGGCCAGTACTTCCTGGGAGCGCTGTTCATCATCCAGGTGCAGGCGCGTGCGCAGGCTTTCATGGCGCACCGCGAGGGTGTCGAAACTCTTTTGCAGCGCAACCTTGTCCAGGCGCCCGCTCAGGCGCAGGGCGCCCGGTACGTGATAGGCGGCGCTGTCCGGGTCCAGTTGCCAGAGAAACCACTGCCGTTCCTGGGCGTAGGACAACGGCAGCTTCCGGCCGTCCTCGCGGATCGAGGCAATCGGCAGCTGGGCGAAGCTCATGCCCCGGCTTTGCAGGCGCTGGTAGAACTGCTGGCGCTGTTCCAGAGGCAGGCGAAGAAAGCGCGAAACCAGATCGATATTAGGGTTGGAAAGCATGGGTCAAATCGCCTCTAGTTCGCTCAAAAAGTCACGAAGATCATCAAAGTCTTCCGCGCTGCCGGCGCGGAAGGTGGCAGCCGCCTGCACATAGGCGCGCAGCGTTTCAGTCTGGAACACTTCCACCAGCGGCACTTCCAGGCCCAGCTCGGCCTGGACCCTGGAGGTGATCTGGATGGCCAGCAGGGAGTGGCCGCCCACTTCGAAGAAGTTGTCGTTCAAGCCGACCTGCGGCAGGCGCAGCACCTCGGCCCAGATCGTGGCGATCTGCTGTTCCAGCTCGGTCTCGGGCGCCACATAGGCCTGTTGCATAAGGCTCGCATCCGGTTGCGGCAGGCCCTTGCGGTCGAGCTTGCCGTTGGGGGTCAACGGCATTCGCGCCAGGAAGATGAAATGCGCCGGGACCATGTAGTCCGGCAGGCGGGCCTTGAGTGCGCGACGCAACGCGTCACGGAACTCGGCTTCGTTGGACGGGGCGGACACCGGAACCACATAGGCCACCAGCTGTTTTCCGGTCGGGCCGTCCTGGGCCACGACCACCGTTTCACCGACGCTGTCCTGCTCACGCAGGCGCGCTTCGATTTCCCCCAGTTCGATGCGGAAACCACGGATCTTCACCTGGTGGTCGACGCGACCGAGGTAATCCACCACGCCATCCGGACGGCCACGGGTCAGGTCGCCGCTGCGATACACGCGGCTGCCCGGCGTGCCGAACGGGTCCGGCACGAAGCGTTCGGCGGTCAGCGCCGGGCGTTCCAGGTAACCACGGGCCACGCCCTCGCCGCCCAGGTACAGCTCACCGGCGACGCCGATGGGTTGCAGGTTGAGTTGCGCGTCCAGCACGTAGCCGCTGCGATTGCCCAGCAGCGTGCCGATTGGCGCGTAGACGGCGCCGCAGGGGTCGCCCTTGCGCGCCTTCCACAGCAACGGCGTGACCACGGTTTCGGTCGGGCCGTAGCCGTTGAACAGGTAGGTCGGCTTGAGCGCGCGCCAGGCCAGGTCATAGCTGGCCTGGGCCACCGCATCGCCGCCAAAGCAGTACACCCGCACCTTCGGTGGATTACCGTCGCGCTCGGCATGCTCGGCCAGTTGTTGCAGGTACACCGGCGGGAACACCGCCATGGTCACGTTGTGACGGTGCATCTGCGCGTAGGTGTACTCGGGCAGCCACAGGCTGTCGTCACGGACCAGCACGCTGGCGCCGTTGATCAGCGGGTGCATCCAGCCTTCGTGGGAACCGTCGAAAGCGAAGGACATAAAGTGCAGTTCGCAGTCGGCCGGCGATGTTTCATAACGCTCGCCGGTGGCGATGATGTGCGCCACCAACGGGCCGTGGGACACCGCCACGCCCTTGGGCAGGCCGGTGGAGCCGGAGGTGTAGATCACGTAGGCGAGGTTGTCGCCGTGCAATTTTACCGCCGGCGTGGTGTCGCTGTAGTCGGCCCACGCCTCGGTGCGATCGATGGCCAGCGTCTGCATGCCGTCGGGAATCGGCAGTTGCGGCAACGCACTGGTGTGGGTCAGCAGCAGTTGCGCGCGGCTGTCCTGCATCATGTACAGCAGGCGATCACGCGGGTACTCGATATCCAGCGGCACGTAGACGCCGCCGGCTTTCATCACCGCGAGGAACGCCACCAGGCTCTCGGCACTGCGCGGCATGGCAATCGCCACGCGCACTTCGGGGCCGATGCCACGGGCGACCAGGGCATGGGCCAGGCGGTTGGCCTGGCGGTCCAGCTCGCCATAACTCAGGGTTTGCGCATCGAACTTGACCGCCACCGCAGCGGGGTTTTCGGCGGCGCGGTCGGCAACCATTTCGTGTACCAGACGCTCGGCCGAGAAGCCGGCGTCGGTCTGGTTCCACAGCTGCAGGATATGTCGTTGCTCATCCTGGCCCAGCAGGTTGAGTTGACTGATGGATTGCTGTTGATCGGCAACCATCGCCTGCAACAGGTTCTGCCAGTGGTCGGCCATACGCTCGATGGTCGCTGGGGCAAACAGATCGGTGGCGTAGCTCAGGGAGGCACGCAGGGTCGCCTGGCTTTCCTCCACGTCCAGTGCCAGGTCGAACTGGGCCACGCCTTCATCCCAGCTCAGCACTTCGACGTCCAGTTCGGTGAGGCGTTGCAGGTGATTGGCTGCCGAGGTCACGCGATGGTTGAACATCACCTGGAACAGTGGGCTCAGGCTCATGCTGCGCTCGGGCTGCAGCGCTTCGACCAGCTGCTCGAACGGCAGGTCCTGGTGGGCCTGGGCTTCGAGGGAACGTTGGCGTACCTGTTGCAGCAGTTGCACAACGCTCATCTGCCCGTGGATATCGGCCTTGAGCACCTGGGTATTGACGAAGAAACCGATCAGCCCCTCGGTTTCCAGGCGATTGCGGTTGGCGATCGGCACCCCGACACGCACGTCTTCCTGGCCGCTGTAGCGGTGCAGCAACGCCTGGTAGGACGCCAGCAGCACCATCGGCAACGTCACTCCGGCGCTCTGCGCCAGGCGACGCAAACCGGCCAGCAGCTGCGGTTGCAACTCGATGCCCAGGCGAGCGCCGCGATGGCTTTGCACGGCCGGGCGCAGGTAGTCGAAAGGCAATTCCAGCACAGGCTGCACACCGCCCAACTGCTCATGCCAGTAGGCCAGTTGACGGGCCTTCTCTCCCGCCTCCATCCATTGGCGCTGCCACACGGCATAGTCGGCGTACTGGATCGGCAAGGCCGGCAGGGCTGGCGTCTGCCCGTGGCTGAAGGCGGCGTACAGTTGCACCAGCTCCTCGACCATCAGTTGCATCGACCAGCCATCGGAGACGATATGGTGCTGCACCAGCACCAGCACATGTTCGTCCTCGGCCAGGCGCAGCAACCGGGCCCGCAGCAACGGCCCGCGCAGCAGGTCGAATGGCTGCGCAACGACGTCAGCCACCCGTGCCTTGAGGCCGGCTTCATCGGTGTCGACCAAATCGATTTCAATCAGGCCCGAGTCTTCAATCACTTGGACCGTACCGGCGGCGTCCTGGCGCAAATGGGTGCGCAGGCTTTCATGGCGTGCCAGCAAGGTGTCGACGCTGCGTTGCAGCGCCGCCAGGTCCAACGGGCCTGTCAAACGCAGGGCGCTGGGGATGTGGTACGCGGCGCTTTCGGGGTCGAGTTGCCAGAGGAACCATTGACGTTCCTGGGCATACGACAGCGGCAACGGCTGGCTGCGATCGGCCTTGAGCAGCGCCGGCGCGAGCACGCCCTCCTCACCCAGGGCCATCACGAAGTCACCCAGCAACGGGTGTTCGAACAGGGTCTTGAGCGCCACTTCCAGCGCCAGTGCCTGGCGCACCCGCGATACCACCCGCGTGGCCAGCAGCGAATGCCCGCCCAGCTCGAAGAAATGGTCGTCAAGACCGACCTGGGGCACGCCCAGCACCTCGGCCCAGATCGCCGCGACCTGTTGTTCGCGCGGGGTGACGGCGGCCACATGGCTCTTCAGCAACAGGCGGGTATCGACCTTGGGCAAGGCCTTGCGGTCGAGCTTGCCGTTGGGGGTCAAGGGCAGGCTGTCGAGGAACATCAGGTGCGCCGGCACCATGTAGTCCGGCAGGCGCTCACGCAATGCCGCTGTGTAGGCTTGCGCCGGCTGTGCCGCAGACGTCACCAGGTAGGCGATCAAGCGGTCGTTGTCGGCCAGCACCACGGCTTCGCGAACGCCTTCATGCTCGCGCAGGCAAGCTTCGATTTCGCCCAGTTCGATACGGAAGCCGCGTACCTTGACCTGATGGTCGACCCGGCCGATGTACTCCAGCACGCCGTCGGCACGGTAGCGTGCCAGGTCGCCGGTGCGGTACAGGCGCTCGCCCGGCGCGCCGTACGGGTTGGGCACGAAACGTTCGGCGGTGAGGGCTGGCCGCGCGTGGTAGCCGCGTGCCAGGCCGACGCCGCCGATCAGCAGTTCGCCGGCCGCACCCACCGGGCATGGACTGAGTCCGGCATTGAGGATGAACAACGCGGTGTTGGCGATCGGGCGCCCGACCAAAGGTTGCGCCTCCAGCAGGCGATGGGCCGCCGACCAAATGGTGGTTTCGGTGGGACCATAGAGGTTCCATACCGGGCCTTGCAGGTCGAGCATGCGCTGGGCCAGATCGGCCGGCAGCGCTTCGCCGCCGCACAGGCACTTGATACCGCGCAGCACGTCGGCACGTGGGCTTTCCAGCAGCATGCGCCAGGTGGACGGCGTGGCTTGCAGTACGCTGGCGGATTGGGCGGTGACCAGATCGATTATCGCCTCCGGGTCGAGCGCCAGTTCCTGACCGCTCAGCAGCACCGTGGCGCCGACTGTCAGCGGCACGTATAGCTCCAGGGCAAAGATGTCGAACGAGAACGTCGTCAGCGACAGCACCCGCGCCTGCGCGCCGATGTCCAGGGTGCCGACCATGCCGCAGGTAAAGCTGCACAGCGCCTGGTGCGGCACCATCACGCCCTTGGGCTTGCCGGTGGAGCCGGAGGTGTAGATCACATAGGCCAGGTGTTGTGGCGTGACGCTGACCTGCGGGTTGTGTTCGTCACCGCCGGCGTCCTCGACCAAAAGCACCTGCAGGCCTTGCGGTTGCACCAGGCGCCCAATCAGCGGCGACTGAGTCAGCAGCACCTGGGCGCGGCTGTCTTCGAGCATGAAGGCCAGGCGCTCCGCCGGGAATTGCGGGTCCAGCGGCACATAGGCGCCACCGGCCTTGAGGGTCGCAAGCAGGCCGACCACCATGTGCAGGGAACGCTCCACATGCACCGCCACCCGCACGTCCGGGCCGACGCCCGCCGCGATCAGGCGATGGGCCAGGCGGTTGGCGCGGCGGTTGAGTTCGCTGTAGCTCACGGCCTCGCCATTAAATTGCAGCGCGATGGCGTGCGGCTGTGTCAGGGCTTGTGCTTCGAACAACTGGTGGACACAGCGCTCGCGTGGGTAGTCGACGCTCGTGTGGTTCCAGTCTTCGACCATCTGCTGCCATTGCGATGGGCTGAGCATCGCCAGTTCGTCCAGGGCCTGGGAGGCATCGTTGACCACTGCGCGCAGCAGGTTCTGCCAGTGCACGGCCAGGCGCTCCAGGGTGGCGGCGTCGAACAGGTCGGTGGCGTAGGTCAGGGATGCCCAAAGGCCGTCGACGGACTCCTCGGTTTCCAGATTGAGGTCGAACTGGGTCGTGTGACCGGCCCAATCCACCGGCTGCAGAGCCAGGCCAGGCAGTTGCACCGGGCCGGCGCGCAGGTTGTCCTGGTGATTGAACATCACCTGGAACAACGGGTTATGGCTGAGGCTGCGTTCCGGTTGCAGCGCTTCTACCAGTTGTTCGAACGGCAAGTCCTGATGGGTCTGGGCTTCCAGGGCACGTTGCTTGACCTGGGCCAGCAACTGCTCGAAGGCCATCTGCCCGTGCAGGTCGGCCTTGAGCACCTGGGTGTTGACGAAGAAGCCAACCAGACGCTCGGTTTCCAGGCGATTGCGGTTGGCGATCGGCACCCCGACACGGATCTCGGCCTGGCCGCTGTAGCGGTGCAGCAACGTCTGGAACGACGCCAGCAGAAGCATGAACAAAGTCACGTCCTGGCGCTGGGCAAGTGCCTTGAGCTCGGCCACCAGGGCGTTGTCCAGATGTACCCGCCGACGCGCACCGCGATGGCTTTGCACCGCCGGGCGCGGGTGGTCCAGGGGCAGTTCCAGCACCGCGTGTTCGGTGCCCAGGCGTGCACGCCAGTAATCGAGTTGGCGTTGTTTCTCCCCGGCCGCCATCCAATCGCGCTGCCACACGGCATAGTCGGCGTACTGGATCGGTAAGGCCGGCAACGGCGCCTGGCCTTGATACAGCGCCAGCAGTTCGTCGACCATCACTTGCATCGACCAGCCGTCGGAGATGATGTGGTGCTGGGTGATCACCAGCACATGGTGCGCGGCCGTGATCTCCAGCAGCATGACGCGCATCAGCGGACCGTTGAGCAGGTCGAACGGGCGTTGGATCTCTTGCGCGACCGCCTGCTCGATGGCCGAGTCTTGCACCTGCTGGCGTTGGATCACCATCGCCAGGTTGGGCTGGATGACCTGCCAGGTGTGCTCAGCCTCTTCCACGAAGGTGGTACGCAGCGGTTCATGACGCTGCACCAGGGCCTGGAACGCGTGCTCCAGTGCCGGGATATCCAGCTCACCGCGCAGGTGCAATGCGGTCGGTACGTGGTAGGCGGTGCTGCAGGGATCCAGTTGCCAAAGGAACCATTGGCGTTCCTGGGCGAAGGACAGTGCCAACGGCCGGTCGCGCCCCAGCGCCACCATCGAGCTGGCAGTGCCGGCCTGCAACCCTGCGCAGGCCGCCGCGAACGCTTCCAGCGTCGGCTGCTCGAACAACGCTCGCAACGGCACGTCCAGCTTGAGGTCGTGACGCACGCGGGAGATCACCTGAGTGGCCAGCAACGAATGGCCACCGCGTTCGAAGAAATGGTCATCGAGCCCCACCTGCTCGACGTGCAACACCGTTTGCCAGATCGCCGCCAATTGCATGTGCAGCGGGCTTTGCGGAGCGCGGTAGGCGTGTCGCGCCTGGCTCAGGTCCGGCAGCGGCAGTGCGCGGCGGTCAAGCTTGCCGTTGTTGTTCAACGGCAGGGCATCGAGCACCAGCCAATGCCCCGGCACCATGTAATCCGGCAAGGACTGGCGCAAGACCGCCGCCAGCGCCTGGGTATCCAGTGATTGGCCGTGGGCCGCGACAACGTACGCGACCAACTGCGTACCGGTGGCACTCGGCTGCGCAACGACGGCAGCTTCGCGCACCCACGGCAGGGCTTGCAGACTGGCCTCGATTTCGCCCATTTCGATACGGAACCCGCGGATCTTCACCTGATGGTCGATACGCCCCACGTACTCCAAGGCGCCCGCCTCGTTGTAACGGGCCAGGTCGCCACTGCGGTAGAGTCGCGCACCGGGAACCGTCGAAAACGGATCCGGGAGGAAGCGCTCGGCGGTCAACGCCGGGCGGTCGAAGTAACGCTGGGCCAGGCCGAACTCGGCACCGATGCACAGCTCGCCGACGCCATCGGTGGCCAACAGCTCGAAACCGCTGTCGAGTACATACAGCGAGCGACCATCGCTCGCCCGGCCAATCGGCACACCGAACGCATCACTGGCATCCGCCAGTTGGCACTCATGCACGCTGGACACCACGGTGGCCTCTGTCGGCCCGTAGGTGTTGACCAGGCGCACGCCGCCCAGGCCGGCCGCGTGCCAGGCGCGCAGCCCTTCCACCGACATGGCCTCGCCGCCCACATGCACCTGGCGCAGGTTACCCAGGGCGCGACCATCGGCCGCGCACTCCTTGGCCAACAGGTACCAGTAGGCCGCCGGCAAGTCAGCCAGGGTCACGCCCTGCTCGACGATTTCCCGTGCCAGTTGCCCGGCATCCCACAGTTCATCGCCACGCATGATCAGCGCGGCGCCCACACACAGCGGCGGGTAGCACTGTTCGACAAAGCCGTCGAAACTGAAGGTCGCGAACTGCAGCACGCGGTCCTCTGCACACAGTTGGCTGTAGACCTCGGCGCTGTCGCAGAATTGGCCGAGGGCCGCATGGTCGATGGCCACGCCCTTGGGTTGGCCGGTGGAGCCCGAGGTGTAGATTACGTACGCCAGATCGGCAGCGGCAGCGTGGGTGAGTGGGTTGCTGACAGGGTAGCCGGCCAGCTCGGTACCGGAGACGGTGAAGTCCAGACGGGCCAGCCCTTGCGGCAGCGGCAGGTCGGCCAGCAACCCGGCTTCGCTGAGCAACAGGTCCAGGCGGCTGTCCGCCAGCATGTAGGCCAGGCGGTCGGCGGGATAGTTCGGGTCCAGGGGCACATAGGCCGCACCGCTTTTGAGCACGGCCAGCAGGCTGACGATCAGTTGCGGGCCGCGCCGCGACGCCAGGCCCACGCGCTGGCCCGGGCCCGCGCCCAGTTCCAGCAGGCGATGGGAGAGCCGGTTGGCATGGGCATTGAGCTGGGCATAGCTCAAGCGCGCTTCGCCAGCCTGTACCGCCAGCGCGTCCGGTGTGGCAGCAGCCTGGGCCGCAATGCGTTCGTGCACGCGCAGCTGGCGTTGGGCAGCGCCCGGCGACTGGCTCAGGGCAAGCACGTCGCGCTGTGCGGTGGCGTCAAGCAATTGCAGGTTGCCAAGGGACGCCTGGGCATCCGCGAGCAACTGCACCAGCAGGTGGTGCAGGTTGGCGCTCAAGCGTGCGACCTGTTCAGCGCTGAACCGCGCCCGGTCGTAACTGAACTCCAGGCGCAGGCTGGCCCCCAACTCAATGCCCAAGGTCAAAGGGTAATGGGTGCGTTCATGGTTGTGAATATGGCCAAACGCCAGGCCTGCGGGTGCGCCCTGCTTCAGGGCCTCGGCCACAGGGAAGTTTTCGAACACCAGCAAAGTGTCGAACAATGCGCCCTGCTGGCCGGCCCAGCCTTGTATGTCGTACAGCGGCACATGCTCGTGGTCACGCAGGCTGAGATTCAGGGTTTGCAACTCGTTGAGCCATTGGGCGGCCGGTTGGGCTGGCGAAGGCGTACTGACGATAGGCAGCGTGTTGATGAACAGGCCCAGTTGCTGCTCGATCCCCGGCAGCGGTGCCGAACGCCCGGCGACAGTCGCGCCAAAGGCCACGCAATCCTGACCGGTGTAGCGCTGCAGCAACAGGCTCCACGCTCCTTGCAGCACCGTATTGAGAGTGATTTTCTGGCGACGGGCGAACTCGCCGAGGGCCTGTGTGAACTCGCCCTCAAGGATCAATTGATGCTCAGCCGTGCCCAGGCCATCGACCGGCGCGCGCAGCGCTTGCGCGAGCAAGGTGGGTGTTTGCAACGGCGCCAGGGCGGCTTTCCAGAACGTCTCACCCGACGCTTGCTGTTGCAGCCAGCCGAGGTAATCGCGGAACTGCCCCAGCGGCGCGGGCAAGGCCTGGCCGGCATAGTGGGCGATGACTTCACCCAGCAACTGGGCGTTACTCCAACCGTCCATGAGGATGTGGTGGCTGGTGAAGATCAGATGCCAGGCGTTACCGGCGCCCCGCACCAGCATCAGGCGAAACAGCGGCGCAGCATTAAGCGCGAAGCCCTTCTCGCGTTCAGCCTCGGCAAGCGCATCGAAGTCGGCATCGATGTCTTCGATCACGTGCAACTGCACGTCGACCTGACGCTGGATGACTTGATGGGCACTGTCCAGGCCCAGCCAGTGGAAGCTGCTGCGCAGAATGTCATGGCGGTCCAGTGCCGCCTGCCAGGCGCGGCCGAACGCCAGCAGGTCGAGGCCGTCGATATCCACGCGCAACTGGTTGATGTACGCCTGGGCTTCTGGCGCGTAGAGGGTATGGAACAACATGCCCTGCTGCATCGGCGACAGCGGATAAAGGTCGGCAATCGCCGGCCCCGCCACGGGCAACGCGTCCAGTTGCTGTTGGGTCAAGCACGCCAGTGGGAAGTCCGAAGGGGTAACCTGCCCTGCCGGGGTGGCTCGGCAATGCTCGATCAAGGCCTTGAGCTCTGCCGCGTAGTCATCCGCCAACTGCTGCACAGTCGACACCTCGAACATCTCGCGACTGAACCCCCATTGCAGCGCCAGCTCACCGCCGTACACCTGCCCTTCCACCGTCAGCCAATTGGCCAACGGTGCCTCGGCATCCTGGGCGTGGCCGCTGCCCTGGGTAGACGGTACAAACAACGCGGATTCGTTGAACTGGCGGTCGAACTGGCCCAGGTAGTTGAAGGTAATGCGTGGCGCGGCCAGGTTCGCCAGGGCTTCGCGGGCCGCAGGCGGGCCGAGGTAGCGCAGCAGACCGTAGCCGATGCCTTTGGCGGGCACGGCGCGCAGCTGCTCCTTGACCGACTTGATCGCGGCCGACAGCTCGCCGTCGGCTTGCAGGCGTACCGGGAACAGGCTGGTGAACCAGCCCACGGTGCGGGTCAGGTCGACACTGTCGAACAGGTCTTCGCGGCCATGGCCTTCCAGCTGGATCAGTGCGGCGGCCTGGCCGCTCCAACGGCTGACCACCCGCGCCAGGGCGGTGAGCAACAGGTCGTTGACCTGAGTACGGTAGGCCGCTGGCGCGTCCTGGAGCAGTTGACGGGTGTGTTCGGCGTCAAGGCGTATTTCGAGCTTGCTGCCCACGCGGTTTTGCAGGCCGCCCTGGAGGTTGTCGCACGGCAAGTCCGCGTCCGCCGTCTGCGCCTGCCAGTACGCCAACTGGTGGTCCAGCGTAAGGGCATGGGCTTGCAACTGTTCGGCCCACAGCTGGTAGGCGCTGGTCTTGGTCGGCAACGCTGCCTGGCGGTAAGCCTGTTGCAGGTCTTCCAGGACGATGCGCCAGGACACGCCATCGACCGCCAGGTGATGGATCACCAGCAGCAGGCGCTGGCTGCCATCGGCCATGCTCACCAACGCGGCACGCAGCAGCGGGCCTTGCGCCAGGTCGAGGCTGCGCTGGGCCTCATCGCACAGCGCCGACAGCTCATCGTCGCTGCTGGCTTGTGCTTGCCACAGGCCCGGCGCGGTGACCGGCGCGGCATAGGCTTGCTGCCAGGTGTCGGCCTGTTGCACAAAACGCAGGCGCAAGGCGTCGTGATGGTTGATCACCTGGGTCAGGGCGGCTTCCAGGCGCGCCGGTTCCAAGCGCTCGCGCGGGGTCAACAACAACGATTGGTTCCAGTGGTGACGCGCGGGGATCGCCTGGGCGAAAAAGCCTTGCTGCACCGGGGTGAGGATCACCTCGCCGCGGGCGGGACCTTGGTCGATCACGGCGGTGTGCTCGAAGCCGGCCACCAACGCCAGGCTGCGCACGCTCTGGTACTGGAACAGGTCGCGCGGGCTGAGGCGAATCCCCGCCTGGCGCGCGCGACTGACCACCTGGATGGAGATGATCGAATCGCCGCCCAGTTCAAAAAAGTTGTCGTCCAGGCCCACCTGCTCGACGCCGAGCACATCGCTCCAGATCGCCGCCAGGGCTTTTTGCAGGTCGTCTTGCGGCGCGATATAGGCCTGTTGTGGCGTTGCATCCGGTAACGGCAGGGCCTTGCGGTCGAGCTTGCCGTTGGCGGTCACCGGCAGCTTGGCCAGGGGCACCATATGGGTCGGTACCATGTATTCCGGCAGGCTGCCGAGCAGCCAGGCCTTGAGGTCGGTGGGCGTCTCGCCCTCCAGCACCAGGTAGGCCACCAGTTGTTTGCCGCCGTGTACCAGCACCACCGCCTCACGCACCGCCGGGTGTTGCATCAGGCGTGTCTCGATTTCACCCAATTCGATGCGCAAGCCGCGCAGCTTGACCTGGTTGTCGAGACGGCCAAGGTATTCGATCACACCGTCGTCACGCTGGCGCACCCGGTCGCCGGTACGGTACAGGCGCGCGCCGTCACCAAAGGGGCTGGGCACAAAACGTTCGGCGGTCAGCGCCGGACGGCGGTGGTAGCTGCGCGCCAGGCCGGTACCGCCCAGGTACAGCTCGCCGGCCACGCCGGCAGGCACCGGGTTGAGCTGCGCATCGAGCACGTAGGTGCCGAGGTTGGCAATCGGACGGCCGATGGGCACGGCGTCACGGCCTTCGTCGATGCAGGTCCAGTGGGTCACGTCGATGGCCGCTTCCGTCGGACCATAGAGGTTGAACAAACCGGCCTGGGGCAGCTTGGCGAACACCTGCAGTTGCGCGTCCAGGGGCAAGGCTTCGCCGCTGCAGACAATGCGCTTGAGGCTTATGCAGGCCTGCACGCCCGGCTCATGGATAAACGCCTGGAGCATGGACGGCACGAAGTGCAAGGTGGTGATCCCGTGCTCGCCGATGGTCTCGATCAGGCGCGCCGGCTCGCGGTGTTCGCCAGGGGCGGCGACCACCAGGCGGGCGCCGGTCATCAGCGGCCAGAAGAACTCCCACACCGACACATCAAAGCTGAACGGGGTTTTCTGCAGCACCGCGTCACTGGCATCCAGGCCGTAGGCCTGCTGCATCCAGCACAGGCGGTTGACCAGTGCGCGATGGCTGTTGCCGGCGCCCTTGGGCTTGCCGGTGGAACCGGAGGTGTAGATCACATAGGCCAGGTTCAGCGCGTGGATGTCGACGGCGGGCGCTGCGACGCTGTAAGCGTCGAGCCAGCCGGGCGCCTGGTCGAGGCGCATCACCCGAATGCCTTCGACAGGCAGCAGTGGCAGCAGGCTGTGCTGGCTGAGCAGCAGCTGGATGCCGCTGTCTTCGATCATGTAGGCCAGGCGTTCCTGGGGATATTCGGGATCGAGGGGGACGTAGGCGCCGCCGGCCTTGAGCACGGCCAGCAGGCCGATGACCATCTCGATGGAACGCTCAACGCAGATACCCACCAGCGCATCAGGACCGACCCCGTGGTCGCGCAAGGCATGGGCCAGCTGGTTGGCACGGGCGTCGAGTTGCGCGTAAGTCAGCGTGGTCGCGCCGAACACCAGCGCCGGCGCATCCGGCGTGCGCTGTACCTGGTCTTCGATCAGGTGATGAATGCCACGTTCGGTGGGATACGCTTGTGCGGTCTGGTTCCAGGCGTGCACCTGCCTCTGTTGCTCATCGACGGCCAGCATCGGCAACTCGCCGATGCGCTGTTCGCCATCGGCCACCATGGCCTGCAACAGGCTGATCCAGTGGCGTGCCATCCGCGCGATGGACGGCGCGTCGAACAGGTCATTGGCGTAGGTCAGCGCAGCGTGCAGGGTGCCGGACTTTTCATAGGTGTCGAGGGTCAGGTCGAACTGGGTGGTGCGGCCTTGCCACTCCACCAGGGCCAGTTCCAGGCCGGAGGCGGTGCTGACCGAAGCGATGTCGGCCACCACCGGCTGATGGTTGTACATCACCTGGAACAGCGGCGTATGGCTGAGGCTGCGCTCGACCTTCAGGGCTTCCACCAGGCGCTCGAAGGGCAATTCCTGGTGCGCCTGGGCGCCAAGGGCGTGCTCCTTGATACCTTGCAGCAACTCGGCGACCCGGGTTTGCCCGCTCAGCTCAGTGCGCAGGACTTGTGTGTTGACGAAGAAGCCGATCAACCCTTCGACTTCCGTACGGTTGCGGTTGGCGATCGGCACCCCGACGCGGATATCGCCCTGGCCGGTGTAGCGATGCAGCAACACATTGAAGGCGCCGAGCAGCAGCATGAACAGGGTGGCGTTGTGCTGTTGCGCGCAGGTGCGCAACTGCGCGGCCAGCGCCGGCTCAATCGCGAAGGTGTGGCGGGTGCCCTGATAGCTGGGCATGGCCGGGCGCGGGCGGTCCGTCGGCAGTTCCAGCACCGGGTGCTCGTCGCCCAGGCGCGCCTGCCAGTAGTCCAATTGACGAGCCTGCTCCCCGGCTTCCAGCCAGCGGCGCTGCCACAGGGCGTAGTCGCTGTACTGGATCGGCAGCGCCGGCAATGGCGGCGCTTCGTTGCGCTCATGGGCGTCGTAGAAACGAATGAACTCGTCGATCAACACGTTCATCGACCAGCCATCGGAGACGATATGGTGCAGGGTCAGCAGCAGTACGTGCTCCTGGGCATCGAGCTTGAGCAGTTGCACACGCAGCAGCGGGCCGTGTTCCAGGTCGAACGGCAGCAGCGATTGGCGGGTGGCCGCATCGTTGACGGCGTGTTCGCGTTCGGCCGCGGCCAACGCCGTCAGGTCCAGTTGCTCAATGGCCAGCGACGGCTGTACGGCCACCTGCATCAGGCGCTCATCGGCCTGGCGCTGGAACACCGTGCGCAGGGTTTCGTGCCGGTCCACCAGGCTGGCAAACGCCTGCTCCATGGCGCCCAGGTTCAGCGCACCCTTAAGGCGCACCGCGCCCGGCAGGTTGTAGGCGCCACTGCTCGGGTCCAGTTGCCAGAGAAACCACATGCGCTGTTGCGCATAGGACAGCGCCTGGCGGTCCTCTGCCTCCACGCCGGCCGGAATCGGAAACCGCGAAAAATCCACCCCTTCTTTCTGCAGTGCCTGCAGGAACAGCTGGCGCTTTTCCAGGGGCAACCCGATAAACCGGCGAGCAAGTTTCAAGGAGTCTTCAGCATTCATTTGTTGGAGTCCGGAGCAATAGGCAGGAAGCACAAAGGCACGTCGTCCCTATAAAACGAACCGGACAGGGAAAAATTAGCGGGGGATGGGAGGCGTAGAGCGAGCTGTCATCAGGGGTTACATCAATCCTCGGGAAAGACCCACGAACCCCAGCTAGCATTGACGAATACCACTTTTTGCAACTACATTTAGTTACACGCAGGGAACGCCGTGTCCAAAAATGAAAAGCTGCTCGCCAAATTGCTCAACGAGCAGATGGCATTTACCTGGCCAGAGCTCGTCACGCTGCTGCGTCGTCTCGGCTACACACAGATTGAGGGGGCTGGAAGCCGGGTCAAGTTCGACATCGGCGATCCGAGCGCAATGATCACCTTGCACAAGCCTCATCCCGGCAACGAACTGAAACACTACATTCGACGCCAGATCATCGAACAATTGAAATCAGGAGAACTGATTCAGTGAACAACCAACTGAAACACAATGGCTACATCGGCTCTATCGAAGCCAGCCTCGAAGACAATTGCCTGTTCGGCAAGATCCTGTTCATCAAGGCACTGGTGAGTTACGAAGGCAAAACCGTCGCGGAACTGGACGCCGCGTTTCGCGAGGCGGTGGACGACTACCTCACTACCTGCCAGGCCCTTGGGCAAACACCGGAGAAGCCGTGCAAAGGCTCTTTCAACGTGCGCGTCGGCCACGACCTTCATCTTGCCGCCGCCCTTGAAGCGACACGTAAAAAGGTGACCCTGAATGACCTGACGCGCCAGGCGCTGAACGAATTCCTGCAACACCACCGAGGGGATTCCTGCCCCGTGACTGGCTGACGTTTCATTGTGGGTTGTAATGCTCAACCCAACCGCCGATACCCCAACACCGCTGACCCCATCACCACCGCCCCCGCCGCCAGCGCCACCCAGAACCCGCTGGCTGCCCCGAAGTGATCGATCATCCAGCCGGAGCTGGCGGCACCGATGGCCACGCCGATGCTCAGGCCGGTGATCAGCCAGGTCATGCCTTCGGTCAGGCGGCTCGCAGGCACGCTCTTTTCCACGAGGGCCATGGACACGATCAGGGTGGGGGCGAAGAACAGTCCGGAAATGAAGATGGCCACTGCCAGGCCCGGAATGTGGGTGACCAGCAGCAACGGCAAGGTGGTCAACGCCGTGGCCGCGCCGCAGAACAGGAACTGCCGGGGCAGCGGCGCCTTGAGTTTTAGGGTGCCAAAGGCCAACCCCGCCAGGCACGAGCCGATGGCGTACACCGAGAGCACGATGCTTGCCGCCGCCGGCTGGCCCTGGTGCTGGGCAAAGGCCACGCTGACCACATCCACCACACCCACGATCACCCCCATGGCCAGCAGCAGGATCATCAGGATCAGCACCGACGGTGAGGCGATCAGCCAGCCCCGATGATGAGCGTGGTGTTCATGCACCGGGGGTTCGGTCGCGCGTTGCAGCACAAACGTGGTAACCCCAACCGCCAGCAGCAGCGCGGCCACCAGCGGCCCGGCTTCGGGGAACAGCACCACGCTCAAGCCCACCGAAATCGGTGGACCGATGATAAAGCACACCTCATCCAGCACCGATTCCAGGGCGAATGCGGTTTGCAGCCTGGGCTGGCCGCGGTACAGCTCGGTCCAGCGCGCCCGCACCATGGCGGACATATTCGGCATGCAGCCCGCCAGGGCAGCAAACAGGAACAGCGTCCAGGTCGGCGCCTGCAACCGCGTGCACAGCAACAGCAGCAACAGCGCCCCGCCGCCGATCAGGGCGGCAATCGGCAGCACCCGGCCCTGGCTGTACCGGTCCACCAAGCGTGACACCTGCGGCGCACAAAACGCCGTGGCCAGGGCGAACACCGCCGCCACCGAACCGGCCAGGCCATAGCCGCCGTGCACCTGGGAAAGCATGGTGATCAAGCCAATACCGGCCATGGACACCGGCATGCGTGCCAGCATGCCGGCCAATACGAAGGCCCGCGAGCCGGGAACCTGGAACAACTCGGCGTAAGGGTTTGCCATCCTGCTCAACCTCTTCCTGATGCCCTGGAACTTGCTATCCGCAGTGATCAAGGCAAAATACATACGGTGCGTATGTGGCGAATCATGCGTAACATACGCGGCGTATGTCAATCTTTCACTTGCCCATTGTGAGTCCTGCCCATGAGCCGAGCCCGTGCCGAAATGATCGAAGACACCCGCGCCCGGCTGCTTGCCAGTGCACGGCAGGCCTTCGCCACGCAAGGCTATGCCAACACATCGATGGACGATTTCACGGCCCACGCCGGCCTGACACGCGGCGCGCTGTACCATCACTTTGGTGACAAAAAGGGGCTGCTGGCCGCCGTGGTTGCTCAACTCGATCGTGAGATGGACGCATGTTTGCAGCGTATCTCAGACGAAGCCCAAGACCCCTGGAGCGGTTTTTGCGAACGCTGCCGCGCTTATTTGCGCATGGCCCAGGACGGCGAAATCCAACGCGTTGTGCTGCAGGATGCGCCGGCTGTATTGGGCGATACCGGCTCCCAGCAACACTGTGTCGAGTCGTTGCGCCAACAGCTGGAAGCCCTGATGCACGCGGGCGTCGTCCCTGACGCACCGAGCCTGGCGCTGGCGCAGTTGATCAATGGCAGCCTGGTCAACACCGCCCTGTGGATCGCCCGGTCAGAACATCCGCAGGAGCGTCTGGAGCAAGGTTTGCAGGGCCTGGAAATCCTGCTGCGCGGCCTGAAACTCATACCAACCGCTTGATCTGCTTATGCCGCCACACCAGCCGGTAGTACGCGGCCTGCAACCCCAGCATCGCCAGGTACGTCACCGGGAACGCCATCCAGACGCCTTCCAGGCCGAAGTGCGCATTCAGCAGGTACGCCATCGGTAGCTCGACACACAGCACGCAGAAGATCGAGATCGCCACCGGCATCAGCACCACGCCGCTGGCGCGCATGATCCCGCCGATCACGGCCTGGAAGCCGAACACGAGGATGCTCCACAGCATGATGTGCAGCAGGTGCTCGGCATTCACGCGTGCGGCGTCATCGGTGATGAACAACCCGAGCAACCAGTGCGACAACAGATAGCCCAGCACGATCAGGCCACCGGTCAGGCACGTATTGATCAACAGCCCGGTACGCAGGATCGGCCCGATACGCTCCAGCCGCCCTGCCCCAATCGCCTGGGCCCCAAGGATCGAAGCAGTGATGGCAATCGACAGGGCCGGAAACTGCACGTAGTTGACGATCTGCGTCACCGCCCCATAGGCCGCCGTGGCCTGGGACCCATGGCCATTGACCAAGGCGAGGATGACCAACTCCGACAGCGACAACACCACCATCTGCAAGCCTGTAGGCAAGCCGATGCGCAGGACTTTGCCGAGAATGACGCGGTCCAGGCGCAAGGCCGCGAGCAGTTCGCGGTCCGGCGCCATCACATGGTTTTTATGGCGCAGGCGCAGGATCAGAAACAGCATCGCCGAGGCATTCCCCACCAGGCCTGCGTACACCGCGCTCTGGATCCCCAGGGGCGGCAGGCCGATCCAGCCGCGAATCAGCGCCGGGGTCAACAGCAGGCCGACCAGGGTCGAGACCATCAGCGCCAGCAGCGGCGAGATCGTGTCGCTGACCCCGCGCAACAGCTGGGTGTAGAGGATAAATACCAGCAGCAGCGGCATGATCAGCATCATCATCTGGGCATAGCCCACGGCATCGTCGAGCACATCCGCAGGCGTACCCAATGCCTGCAACGCCGGGCGCGCAAACAGGCTGCCCAGCACCGCTGCGATCAGGCCCACCAGTGCACCGAGGGTCAGGGTGGCACCGGTAATCGCCTTGACCATCCCGGTTTCCTGGGCACCCCAGGCCTGGCCAATCAGCACCGAAGCGCCCGCCCCCAGGCCGATCACCAGGGCAATGAAGAAGAACACGATGGGGAACATCCCCGACACCGCCGCCAGCGCCTGGGTACCGAGCATCTGCCCGACATAAATACCGTTGAGGGTGCCGGAAAAACTTTGCAGGAAATTGGACAGCACCATCGGTGCCAGAAAGATCAGGTAGACCTGCCACAGCGGGCGTTGCAAAGGGCTTTGCATGAAAAACGGGGCCTCGGAAAACTAAAGCGTCCGAGGGTTATACCGTAATTGGATCCGATCTTCCTGTGCTTTGCATGATGGATGGATCGCCAACACTCGCTGGTTCCGATGCCCACATTGGATCTTCAGCGTCACCCCGACTCAGGTCGCCGTTCAGAAACGGCTCGGCGTGCCGATGGAATATGCACAGTCCAAGGAAGGCGCGGTGAGTCGGTCGATTGAGCGGTAGGGCCTTATAACCGCGCCTAGCGCCGGACTCGTTGGCGCTGGGTGCGGATTATTCTGCCGATGCGCTGGCGCTTTTCGCGCAGTTTTACCCACTCATTGCGAGCTTCGCGGTGGCGCTTGCTGTTGAGCAGTAATAGGGCAAGCAATGGAAACAGAATGCCTGACACATAGAAAACCTTATGAGGGCGATAGGCGATGGTGGGTAGAACACCAACCAAGCACAAGAACATCAAGATAACTGGGACCCATATCCATCCTGGATAGCCACGGACAACCATGAAATTGCAGTGGGCAATAAGAAAAGACGCACCGAGTACCGAAAAATAGGAATACCTGAGGTTCTCACCGGCGGGTAGCACTTCAAAGTAACTGCCAATCATCATCGGAACACCGATGGCAATCGTAAAACCTTGAGCAAAAAGTGCCCCCGTAGAAACAGGAAAATAGCGTTTCAAATAACGCAGAAGTTCCTTGTAAGTCATCAGAAATATCATTCTTCAAACGCCTCATATAACCCCACGGCAATCGTTCGAAAATTGCCATTTACAACGCTACCTCCCACAGTCATTGAAGCGCCTACGACATCCTTGATCTGAGTAACCGTGGCATGACGAAGCTTCGCAGGGGTCAGTCGCTTAGGTAAATCACCTGCCAGCTGTTTCAACTTGATCATTTTCGAAGTCAACCGCGGATGTTGAATACTCAACAACTCCTTCGTCAATTTTGCTCTTTCCTGTCGAGTAAGCCCCTTGAGTACTGGGTACCAACCCTTGCCGGTGGTTGCCTTCGTCAAACTGACTAGCTTTACAGTCGTTAGGAAGGAGGTGCCGGCCCCCACAAGCGCAACAGCGTCCAGAGCAGCGGTTGCATGTTGATACCAAGGATCACTGTCCAGCAGTTGATTTTTCGAGGGATCGGTCAATTCGTTGTACACACGATACCCGCCAACAATGCACTGAGCGAAACTGGCCGTAGCAGACGTATAGCCAACAACTGCAACCACTGAGCCGATACCGCCAGTAAATGGGATTGCAGCAGTACCACTGACTGCCACAAGCCAACCTAAAATCGCACTGCCGCATGCAAGCCCCATCCCGAGCGCCTCAAACACGAGTTGCGATTCCACCGGCTCATGCTCCAACCGCCGCACAAAATCCAACCGCGCCACCGACCTCGGCATCTCCCGCAAGATCACGCGCTTGGGCAACACACTGCAAATCGGCTGAAACTCACGCAACGTCACCGGCCACAGTTGGGCGTCGAGGTAAACCACCCCTGCCCCGGCAATTGCAGGATCGGCGTCGATCACAGCAAACAGTCGACGCACGTCAATGCTGCTTTCTACCCGCTCACGGGTGGTGAGGTGAGCCTTCGGGAAACCGTCCTTCAATAAGCTGGTGGCCATTCCTTTACTCCTGAATCCACAAGAGCGCAGAGCGTAAAGAATCAATATCTGCCAGGAATGTAGGAAGGTTTCCTTTTTTAAGACAGGCACTTCCCGATCTGGCCTCAGCGTCTTGTAGTCAATCCTGGGAATAGGAAAAGTACGCCCCGCGCCACCACCGGCGAACGATCAGACAAGGAGCGAACATGGCGACCGATATGTTTTTGAAGCTGGGAGACATCAAGGGCGAGTCCAGGGACCAGGTGCATCGTGATGAAATCGATATCACCCGTTGGGGTTGGAGCCTGTCCCAATCCGGCTCCATGCATAGCGGTACGGGCGGCGGCGCGGGCAAGGTCAATATGGCGAATATCGCGATTGAGAAGACACTGGATAAATCCACCCCAAACCTGATGATGGCCTGTGCCACCGGCAAGCATTACCCCGAAGCACGCATTGTGGTGCGCAAGGCTGGAGGCGACAGCAGCGTGGAGTATCTGGTGATCACGTTGAAGGAGGTCATGGTTGCCACTTACGACACGCGTGCAGCGGCAACCAATGACGTACTGACGGAAGAAATCAGCCTTAACTTCGCCAAGGTGGAAGTCAGTTACCAGCCACAGAAAGCCGATGGCGGCAAGGATGGCGGGGCCATCCGGTTCGGCTGGAACATTCGCGAAAATATCAAGGTGTAGGCACGACAGGCAGCGCGCGCTTGTGCGCTGTCTTGCTATACGCCCCCTCGACAATCGCCCGTACCCGCTCACTCACTGGCTCACCCATCAGGTACGCATCGATCTCCTCGTACGTGCAGCCATAGGCGTGCTCATCCAGCTTGCCCGGCGCCAACTCTTCGAGGTCGGCAGTGGGCTGCTTGTGCACCAGCTTCGCCGGGGCACCAAGGGCACCGGCCAACAGGCGCACCTGGGTCTTGGTCAGGCCCGACAATGGCGCCAGGTCGCACGCGCCGTCGCCGAATTTGGTGAAGAAGCCCATCAATGCTTCGGCGCCATGGTCGGTGCCGACCACCAGGCCGTTGTGCAGGTTGGCCACGGCGTACTGGGCGATCATGCGGGTGCGGGCCTTGACGTTGCCCTTGATGAAATCCACCTGCGAGGCACTGGCTTCGGTGGCGCCGAGGCTGGCCATCAGGCCGTCGACGCTGGCGGCGATGTTCAGGGTGTCGATGTGGTCCGGGGTGATGAAATCCAGCGAGGCCTGGGCATCGCTCTCATCGGCCTGGGTCTTGTAGGGCAGGCGCATGGCGATAAAGCGCGCGGCGTAGCCCTCGCTGCGTAATTGCTCCGCCGCCAATTGGCACAGGCGCCCAGCGGTGAGGGAGTCGACGCCACCGCTGATGCCCAGTACCAGGGCCTTGCAGCCTGAATGGCGCAAGGTGGTCTTGATGAAGTCGAGACGCCGTTGGATTTCCTGGGCTTCACCGCCCTTCACCAATGTGCGATCGATATTGAGTTCCTGCGCGATACGTTCCTGCATGTCACACCTCCACGTTGCCGACATTGAATACCTTCGCTGCGTACTGCAAAAACGAGGGGTCTTCGCAGACGTTCTTCACCGGGTCATCGGAGAACTTCACCACCGGTTCGCCGTGCACGCGCACCAGTTTCATGACGATGCTCAGCGGCTCGACGCCTTCCACATCGCAAGCCAGGCTGGTGCCCATGCCGAAACCGAACTTGGCCTTGCCACGCACGTGCCGCAGGATCGGCAGGCATTTTTCGAAGTTCAGGCCGTCGGAGAACATCAGGTCCTTGGTCATCGGGTCGATACCCAGCTGTTTGTAGCGGGCCAGCACCTTGTCGGCCCAGGCGATGGGGTCACCGGAGTCCTGGCGCAGGCCGTCGTAGAGCTTGGCGAAGTACAGGTCGAAATCCTTGAGGAAAAAGTCGGTGCTGATGGTGTCGGTCAAGGCAATGCCGAGGCGGCCGCGGTATTCACGCACCCAGTTTTCCAGGCCGGCGTTCTGGCTTTCGCGCAACCGCCCCAGTTGCTGGTGCACCATCATCCACTGGTGAGCCATGGTGCCGATCAGTGGCAGGTCGAATTCGTAAGCCAGGTGCGCATTGCTGGTGCCGACGAACTGGCCGGGAAAGTCGCGGCGCATGATGTCCACCACTTCGCGCTGGGCCTTGAACGACAGGCGCCGGCGCGTGGAGAAATCGGAGACCCGCAGGTCGGCCAACTCGTCGCGACTGAGGTTTCTCTCCAGCCAGTCGAACTTCTGGTAGAGCTTGCGGGTGACGTCTTCCAGGGTCACGTCGGGGTATTTGGCGCGGTTGCGCAGCTCGCTGACCAGCGCCAGTAGCGGTTGTTCGAACATGATGCAGTGCAGCATCGGCCCGACCACGCGGATGTTCAGTTGGCCGTCGACTTCGCTGACGTGGATGTAGCGCAGGTTGAAGCGGAACAGGCCGAGGAAGCGTTCGTAGTCGGGGGTCAGGTATTCGCGAAAGCGTGGGTTGAACAGAAAGCGCAGCTCGCCCTCACGCATCTGCAGGCCAGCCATGTTCTCAAGCTCGGCGCGTAACTCGGGGATCAGGTGGCCGAGCTTTTCCTTGGCGCGCACGATGAAGTTGTATTCCACATCGACATTCGGGTGCTGGTGCAACACCGCCTGCATCATGGTGAAGGTGTAGTAGTCGGTGTCGAGCAAGCCCTGGATCACCGGGGCTTCGTAGTCGTAGGCACTTTCCATGGTGTATCTCCTTAACGCGTGGCCATCGCCGCCAGTTCTTCGCGGGTGCTGCTGATGACGGCACCGGCCTTGAGCAACTCATTGACGGCCTGTACGCCGCCCTCCTCGCTGATCCCCCGGCACGCCGGCAGGTGCAGGACCACCTCCAGGCCGGCCTTGAGCAGTTGCAAGGCGGTGGTCTTGACGCAGTAGTCCAGGGCCAGGCCGCCGACGATCACGCGAGTGACGCCCTGGGCCCTGAGGTACTCGATCACGCCGGTGGAGAGTTTGTCGTGCAGGTCGTGGTAGCAGGCGCCATAGGGGTGCAGGTCAGGTTCGACGCCCTTCCAGATGAAGTAGTCGTAGTCATAGGGCGTGGGCAACTCGTCGAGCAAGGTAAAGCCTTCGGTGCCCGGTACGCAGTGGCTGACCCAGGTCACGTCGGCGTGTACCAGGCCAGTGGGCTGGAGCATCTCGCTGTGCTGGGCGACCACCCAGGGTGCGTGCGGGGTGTGGGCGTCCTTGCTGCCGACGCGGTGGCCGGCAAGGCTGGCCATGTAGTTGAGTTCGGCACCGATCCGGTCACCGCCGGCCACCGGCAACTCGTTGGGGCACAACGGCGTGAAGCTCTTCTGGGCATCGACGTCGAATGAAGCAATGGCAGTTTTCGCAAGGGTCATGGCGGTTCTCCTGTGGCCTGGAAACAAAAGTACACGTCATGTACTTTCAATGCAAGAAACATTTATTTATCTATCCTGAACCAGGTACATGACATATCTGTTCGATCCGTTAGACTGTGCCCCACCGCTGTTCAGAAGGACGTCACATGCCCCTTAGCCCCTACCTCCATACCGTCGACCTATGCGTGCTGTGCTACTGCCGCGCCGCCGGGGAACTCAAGTTGTTGCTGAACAAGCGCGAAGCCGAACCCTTCGCCGGGCATTGGGCGTTGCCGGGGGTGGTGGTGAATGGCGGCGTGCAAGATCTGAGCCTCCAGGATGCGGTGGAACGCTTGCGCGCCAGCAGCAAGGTCGGCCTGGAGCTGGCCTGGAGCGAGCAAGTGGGCACGGTGGGCGATGCGTTTCGCGATCCGCGTTGCTGGTCGTCGTCCACGTACTACCTGGCGATCGTCGCGGATGAGGTGGCGCCGAGTGCGCATCAAGGCTGGTTCGCGCTGAAGGCGGTGGCTGATGGCAGCATCAAGTTGCCGTTCGATCACAACAGCATCGCCGCGGCCGTGCAGGAGCGGTTGTTCTCCAAGTCGCTGTACAGCAACCTGCCGCTGATGTTCCTGGGCAATGAATTCAGCGCGCCGGAGGCGACCACGATCTTTTCCCTGGTGCTGGAACGGCCGGTGCTCAAGACCAGTATTCGCCAGCGCCTGTTGAAGCTGACGGAGGCGGGATATTTGCGCGAGACGGGGCGCAAGAAACAGGGTGAAGGCGGCAGGCCCCAGGCGACGGTGGAGAACCTGAAGCCTGGGGCGGTTTACTTCTTTGATCGCAGTTTTGCCGACTAGGCACCCTTTTCAAGAACGATGACCTTCAAATGTGGGAGGGGGCTTGCTCCCTCCCACATTTTGAGCGGTGTATGGCTTAGTTCATCCAATTACCGCCATCCACGTTATAGGTTTGCGCCACTACGTAGTCAGCCTCTTTGGACGCCAGGAAGATCGCCATCCCGGTCAAATCCTCGGCCGTCCCCATCCGCCCGAACGGCACCTCGGCCCCCACCCGCCGCTTCTTCTCGCCAGGCGCCAGCCCTTCATGCCTGGCGAACAACGCATCCACCCCGTCCCAATGCTCGCCATCCACCACGCCCGGGGCGATGGCGTTGACGTTGATGCCCTGCTTGATCAGGTTGAGCCCCGCCGATTGCGTGAGGCTGATCACTGCCGCCTTGGTCGCGCAGTAGATCGCCACCAACGGCTCGCCACGCCGCCCGGCCTGGCTGGCCATGTTGATTATCTTGCCGCCATGGCCCTGGCGGATCATCTGCCGGGCAGCGGCCTGCAAGGTGAACAGCGTGCCGGCGACGTTGATCGAGAACAGCCGATCAAAGCTGTCGCGGGTGATATCGACGATAGGCGCCAGGTCGAACAGCGCCGCGTTGTTGACCAGGATGTCGAGCTTGCCGGCCTGGGCGACCACGGCGGCAATCGCGCTGTCGATGGAAGCCTGGTCGGTGACGTCCATCGCTACCGCGTAGGCCTGCGGACCAAGTTCGGCGGCGGTGTCCCGGGCCCGCTGCAGGTTGATGTCGGCGATGGCGACGGTCGCGCCTTCAGCGATATAGGCCTGGGCAAACGCGCGGCCAATCCCGCGCGCCGAGCCGGTGATCAGCGCGCTCTTACCTTCGAGTCGTTTCATAAGGCATCTGTCCTTTGAACATTATTTGGGATAGCCGGCGCGTTTCATTTCGCGCTCGGTGGTGGACTGCGCCTGGAGCAACGCCTGCTCGACCGACATGCCCCCCGTCAGCGCCGCCGAGAACAGCTTGCCGACGGACGTGCCGATGGCCTGGAACTCGGGAATGGTCACGTACTGGATGCCCACGTACGGCACGGGTTTGGCCGACGGGTGCGCGGGGTCGGCATGCCGCATCATCTCCAGGGTCACCTGGGCAAACGGTGCGGCCTGGAGGTACCCCGCGTTGTAGGTGGACTGGCGGGTGCCAGGCGGTACGTTGGTGATGCCTTCTTTATCGGCGACCAGCTGGATGTAGTCCTTGGACGTGGCCCAGGCGATAAAGGCCTTGGCGGCGTCCTTGTGCTTGGACGTGGCCGGGATGGCCAGCGACCAGGCGTACAGCCAGGAGGATCCCTTGTCGGTGACTTCGGTGGGGGCCGCGGCGAAGCCTACGCTGTCGGCGACTTTGCTCTGGCTCTTGTCGGTGGTGAAGGAGCCGGCGACGCTGGCATCGACCCAGATCGCGCACTTGCCGCTGTTGAACAGCGCCAGGGTTTCGTTGAAACCGTTGCTGGACACGCCGGGCGGGCCGTATTGCTTGAGGGTGTTGACGTAGAAGTTGGCGGCGGCGGTCCATTCGGGACTGGTCAGCTCAGGCTTCCACTGCTCATCGAACCAACGCGCACCGAAGGCGTTGGCCATGGTGCTCAGCAGCGCGATGTTCTCGCCCCAACCGGCCTTGCCGCGCAGGCACATGCCGTATTGGCCGTTGTTCTTGTCCGTGAGCTTGGCGGCGAATTCACCCAGCTGGGTCCAGGTCGGGTGCGCAGGCATGCTCAGACCGGCCTGCTTGAACAGGTCGGTGCGGTAGTAGGTGACGGTGCTTTCCCCGTAGAACGGCAAGGCATACAGGGTGTCGTTGACCGACAGGCCCTGGCGGACCGAGGGGAAGATATCGTCGGCGTCGTAATCGGCCGGCAATTGGGTCAGCGGTTCCAGCCAGTGCTTGGCGCCCCACAGCGGGGTTTCGTAGGTGCCGATGGTGAGCACATCGAACTGGCCGCCCTGGGTGGCGATATCGGTGGTGAGGCGCTGGCGCAGCACGTTTTCTTCCAGCACCACCCAGTTGAGCTGGATGTCCGGATGCTGCTGCTCGAACACTTTGGACAGGCGCTGCATGCGGATCATGTCGCTGTTATTGACCGTGGCGATGGTCACGGTGTCGGCTGCCTGGCTGGGCATAGCCAAGGCCAGGCCGGAAAGCAGGAACAACGCTTGCGGAATCTTGGACATAGCGGTTTCCACCTGTTGTTTTTGTTGTTGAGGGCCGATTACAGCAGCTTGGGCCAGGCCCTCACAAACGCCTGACGCATGCCTGGCTGATACTTTTTTAACCGCTGAATAGGGCGCAAAAAAGTATCAGTGCCGGGCGAAACCGGGGGTAGCGCAGGTAGTGCCACCCGCGTATTTTGAGGCGACTGCACCCATAGAAGAGGCAGCACCATGCCCGTCAGTCGCGCCAAGCTGTTCGAACATCGCCCCGCCGAGCTTGAGGTGATCCTGCCCGAGCCGCAGCACTGCTTTCGCTGGTTTGAGCACGACTACCCTTACGATCTGGCGCGCTGGAATCACCATCCCGAATTTGAAATCCACCTGATCCGCCAAGGCAGCGGCAAGTTGGTGGCGGGCGACTATATCGGTGCGTTCAGTGCCGGGCATGTGGCGCTGATCGGCCCGGACCTGCCCCATGACTGGATCGGCGAACTGGCCCCCGGCGAACACCTGGCCGGCCGCGACGTGGTGCTGCAATTCGACGGCGCCGCCCTCCTCGCCCTGCGCAACACCCTGCCGGAACTCGGCGACTTGCAGCCGTTGTTCGAACAGGCCCGGCGCGGCCTGGAGTTCAGCGGCGACACCGCCGTACAGGCTGCGAGGTTGATGGAAGCTATCGGCAACGCCCACGGCCTGCAACGGCTGACCCTGTTCCTGCAACTGCTCGACAGCCTGAAAAACGCCCCGGCCCAGCAGGTAAAGGCCCTGGCCAGCCCCTGTTACGCCCCGACCCTGGACGCACGCAGCGCCGAGCGCATCAACAAGGCCTTCGACTACCTGATGCGCGAACTCACCGGCGACGTGCGCCTCTCGGTCATCGCCCAACAGTTGGACATGAGCGAACCGGGCTTCTCACGTTTCTTCAAGCGCAACACGGGCCATGGGTTTATCGACCTGATGCGCAAATTCCGCGTGCAACGCGCCTGTCGGTTATTGCTGCAAAGCGAGATGTCGGTGGCGGATATCTGTTTTGAAGTGGGCTACGCCAACCTGTCCAACTTCAACCGGCACTTCCGGATCGAGATGCACCAGACGCCCAGTGAATATCGCCGCGAACCGCCGATACACCTGTTCAACCCCATCGAGAAAATGACACCCAGTCATTTCTGATCAAAAGGTCGAGTAATTCTGCTTTTTTCCATGACATTCAAGCCATTAAGAAAAGTTGGTACAGCCTGTGCAACCGTTTGCGGTACGAACTTGACCGCCAAGTTCACCACGACCCGATGAATCGGGTTCAAACCGCGTACGAATAGGGACTTTCAATGCACCCCACCTCAAGGCCCCGTGCCTGCTTTGGTGTTTCCTTGCTACTGGCCGCCGTAACGGGAGTACTCAGCGCGCCCATTTTGGCGCAGGAAAAACCCGTGGATGACTCAGCACAGGGCGAAACCCTGAGCCCTGAGGCCAGCCCGGCAAAAAAAGGCGTCTATCTGTCGGAATGGTTCAACCAGGACCTGACGCTGATCGGCAGTAAAGACATCAGCTTCGGCCCCAAGCCCCAGGATGATGTGTACCTGGAATACGAGTACTTCGGCCGCAAGGGGCCCTTCGAGTTGTACGGCTACATCGACGTGCCGAAGATCCTCGGCATCGGCAACAGTAACGACAAAGGCGCGTGGGACCATGGCTCGCCGGTGTTCATGGAGCACGAGCCGCGTATCTCCATCGACTACCTGGCCGGACGCAGCCTGGCCATCGGCCCGTTCAAGGAATGGTATGTGGCGTTCGACTGGATCTACGACCACGGCAGCAACAAAGCCAACCGTGCCAACACCCTGTACAGCGGCCTCGGCACCGATATCGACACCCACTCGCGGGTCAACTTGTCGGCGAACTTCTACGGGCGTTACCAGTGGGAAAACTACGGCGCCAGCAATGAGTATTCCTGGGATGGCTACCGCGCACAGATGAAATACATCGTGCCCATCGGCAAGTTCGATAACGGTGCGTCGCTGACCTATATCGGTTTCACCAACTACGATTTCGGCTCGGACCTGCACAAGGACAACCCGGCGCGCACCGCCAACGCCCTGGTGGCGACCAACGTGCTGCTGTATTCCTTCACCCACCTGCGCTTCACCCTGGTCGGTCGTTATTTTCATAACGGCGGCAACTGGGAAGATGGCAGTGAGTTGAACTTCGGCGAGGGTAACTTCCGCGCCCGCTCCGACGGCTGGGGTTATTACGCTGGCGTGGGCTACCAATTCTGATCAAGGAGTATTAGATGAATACATTTACCCGTCTTTCGCTGGCCGTCGGCCTTGCCCTGCTGCCCCATGTGGTGCTGGCTGATTCTGCTGCCCCCATCAAGCCCAAGGTGATGCTGATCACCATGTTCGCCCCCGAGGCGCAAACCTGGATCGACCGCCTGGAACTCAAGCAGGAAGTGCGCGTGCCGGGCCTGTCTGCCGAATACCCGGTGATCCGCTGCAACACCCGGGACGTGTGCCTGCTGGTGACCGGCATGGGCCAGACCAACGCCGCCGCGTCCACCCTGGCCCTGGCGTTGTCGCCCAAGTTCGACCTGCGCCAGAGCTATTTCCTGATCGCCGGGATTGCCGGGATCAGCCCGAAACACGGCACCATCGGCACTGCCGCCTGGGCCCACTACCTGGTGGAGTTCGGCACCCAGTGGGAGCTGGATTCGCGGGATGCGCCCAAGGATTGGCCGACCGGCTACCTTGGCATCAACACCAAGGGGCCCAACGAAAAGCCGCCGCTGGACTACAAGACCGAAGTGTTTGAGCTGAACCCCAAGCTGCAGGCCAAGGCGTTCGCCCTGTCGCACACCGTCGAACTTACGGAAAGCAAAGAGTCCGCCGCCTGGCGCAAACACTACCCCGCCGCCCCCGCCAACCAGCCGCCGCGAGTCACCCGCTGCGACACCCTGGCGGGCAACACCTGGTTCTCCGGTACGCGCCTGAGCGAACGCGCCGAGGTGTGGACCAAGCTGCTCACGGATAACAAAGGCGAGTACTGCACCACCCAACAGGAAGACAACTCCACCTACGAAGCCTTGCTGCGCGCCAGCCGCGAGGGGTTGGTGGACATCCAGCGCCTGGCCGTCGTACGTGCCGGTTCGGACTTCGACCGCCCATACCCCGGCTACAGCGAAGTCGACAACCTGCTCAAGTACGCCGACCAGGGCGGGTTCGTACCGGCGCTGGAAAACCTGTACCGCACGGGGAACCCGCTGGTACAGGCGATCCTCAAGAACTGGCAGGCGTGGGAAAAAGGCGTCCCAGAAGCCTAGTGCGGAGCGACAAGGGTCAAGGCAGCAAGATGATCTTGTCCGCACTGCCTTGATTCACGTCCTCATAGCACTGCACGCCATCGGCCAGCGCCACCTCGCGCAGGCCGGTGGGCAGCGGCAACAAGCCTTCGTCGAAAAAACGTCCGAACTGCTCCAGCATCACCGCGCACTGCTCACAGTTGTAGAGCAATGAATTGATCCCCACCACCGAGCCGCCCTTGCGATACAGGGCCAGGGCCGGCAGTTGTACGTGACCGTCCACCGGCGCGGCAATGATCGCGATGCGACCGAACGGCGCCAGGCCTGCCACGGCCGCCGGCAGCCAGAAACCGGTAGTGTCGAAGATCACATCGGCGCCGCCCTTGAACACCGCATTCACCTGCGCGCCCAGCGCTTCGGGCTTGCCCAACGCAATCGCGTCGAACCCTTGCGCCTGCAATACCTCGACCTGGTCAGCCTTGCGCACCGCCGCCAACACCTGGGCACCCAGAACCCTCCCCAAGGCTAATGCCGCGCTGCCCACCGCCCCATTGGCGCCGATCACCAGCAAGCGCGTCCCTTTGCCCACGCCACTGCGCTGCAGCGCATCCCAGGCCGTGGTGTAGGGCACACCCAGGCTGGCGGCCTGGGCAAAACTCAGGTGGGCAGGTTTATGCGCCACGCCTTTGGCCGACACGGTGAGGTATTGGGCGTGGGAACCGTCGGCGAAAAAGCCCAGGTCGCGACCGGTGCCCCAGACCTCCTGCCCCACCAGCGCCTGGGGCCCCTGCACGACCACGCCGGCGAAGTCGCGGCCAGGTATGCGCGGCACGGTGGTGTAGGGGAAACGCCCGAGTACGTTCTTCACGTCGCTGGGGTTGAGGCCCGCCGCCTTGATCTGTACCAGCACTTCATCGGCGGCCGGTACCGGCGTGGCGACGTCGACGAAGCTCAGGGCGCCGAGGTCGCCAGTAGCGGAAAATTGCAGTGCTTTCATTGCCAGTATCCATCGAAGGGAGAAGAGGAATCAGGACCACCAACCGCTGAGCAACTGCCGCCCCATGGGCCAGAGTTTTTCGCCGAGCAGCATGCCCATCAGGCCCACCAGCGCAATAGCAGGCGGTGCGGGCGAACGGAAGTCCAGCGCGCCGTAGATCACGCCGACAAAGAGGCCAATGGCAAGGGAGATCAGGTAACTCATGGGGGCGACGCCTGGTGGTTTGATGGGCTTAGTGTAGGAAGCCCATCCCGGCAGCATCGGCCAAACGCTTCAGGATTTCGGCCAACTCACATACTGGGAAGGCGCCATCCCCAGTTCACGCCGGAACATGTCGCTGAAACTGCTCGGCGAATAGCCCAGGGAACGCGCGATAGCGCTGACCGACTGACCCTGGATCAACTCGGCCACCGCCGTGGCCAATTGCACCTGGCGGCGCCATTCGGCAAAGCCCATGCCCAGGTGGTGCTGGAACAGCCGCGCCAAGGTGCGCACGCTGGCACCGGCCGCTTCCGCATGCTGCTCGAAAGGAATCTCCAGGGACGGCGCCGCCATGACCGCCTGGCACGCGCTGATCAGCCGGCGATCGGCCTCCACCGGCATGGCGATACGAATCTGCGAGCGGCATGCCCGGCGCAACTCCAGCAGGGCCAGGCCGACCACCGCGTCGTAATACCCCGCGTCATCGCGGTCGCCCTGCTCCACCAGCGTGACGATCAACTCACGCAGCAGCCCACCGACTTCAATCACCTGCACCTGGCGGTCCAATGTCGCCGCCAAGGCCGGGCGCAAGTAGATATTGCGCATCTGCAAATCCGACACCACCCGGATGCCGTGCTCCACGCCCGGCGGCAGCCAGACGGCGCGCTGGGGCGGTACCACCAGGGCCTCCCGAGGGGTCTCGACCCACATCACGCCGCTCATGGCATAGAGCAATTGGCCCCAGTCGTGGCGATGGGGCTCCACGTACAGGCCACGCGGGTAAGTACGCGCCAAGGGTTGCACGGGGACGGCGTGATCACTGAGGTCAGGGGGTGCGGCCAGGGCCATGGGGAGCACATCTATCGGGAGTCAGCCGCCATGGTAATGACCACCGCCGGACAATCCGAGTGAATTTTTGCCGCCGAGGGCGATCACTTGCTTACACCACCAGGGTTGAGGGGCCAATGAATAACGCAAAACTGTTTGTGATCGACTACACCCTTCATGGCGAAGCCAAGTCCTTCATTATTCGTCTGGAAAAGCTGGATACCTTGGAGGCCTGGCATTGGGCAAGCTGTGACGCTGGCGTGGGCCGTATCGGCCGTTTCGCCCGCGAGCGGGTGAAGAAAACCAGCCAGGAACAGGCCGAGAAATTCGGCATAAAAAACGTGCAATGGCGCCGCTCGGATGCGCGCGCCCAGGCTTGATCAAGGAGAAATGAGCATGGATTCAATCAACGGCAAGGCACGCATCGATTACACCCGGGACACATTGTTCGGGCCACTGGCCAAGCATGTCGAGTGCCAGGTGAGCGTGCAGCATAAGCCCGGCTGGCTGGTGCTGAAGGTGTTCCAGCCGCTGCCGGACGATTTGCATGATGCGCAGACCCTGGTGCTGGCCCTCGAAGGTCGACGAACCAGCGGCGTGGTAAAAGACAGCCGGCGCTTGTCCGACCACAGCCTGCGCCTGGAGCTGGAACCCCAGTAAGGGATACGCAGGGAGCCCGCTATCGACGCTCCCTGCGAACGTATTCAGCCTTTAGCCGACTTGGCGCACTCGCACCCCGTCGCCGCCGCACAAGGCTCGCCATGGGCATGATGCTCGGCGCAGCCCTGGCAGCAATAGCCCTTACCGTCCTTCATTACCGCATCGACGCCCAGCACACACTTGCAATGCGGGCAGGCACAGGTTTGATCAGGCATGGCCAGACTCCTTCTTCATGGTCGTCCGGTGCGGCGGTTGCCGGCACCTTAAGCAGTGACTGCCAGGCCTCGGCGATGGTTCAAACCATCAGTCGGTGCGCGTATTGCTGCGGTACATGAACACCAAGGCCAGAGCCAGGCACACCATCGCCAGGATGCGGCTGCTCGACAGTTCGACGGCCGGGTTGCCCAGCCACCCGAAGTTGTCGATCAGCATGCCCATGCCCAATTGCCCGGTAATCACGGCCACGGTCGCCACTGCAGTACCGACCACCGGCACGGCCCCGACCATCACCATCATGTACACCACGCCGAACAGGGCGCCGGTCAATTGCCATTTGGGTACGTCGAGCAGGCTCACGGACTGGGCCGGCTCAAAGAAGAAAATCAACAGCGCGGTGGTCAGCGCGCCGACCGCAAAGGTCAACAGACTGCTGCGCAACACACCCACCGCCTGGCCCAGGCGACCATTGATCGCCGCCTGCACACTCAGCACCGCACCCGCCGCGATCACCAGCACCAATAACAGAATCAGATTCATCGCCTTACCCTCGTGCAATCAGAACAAGTGCCGCCACAATCAACGCAAGGGCTATCCAGCGCTCGCCATTGACCCGTTTGCGTGCGGTGCCGAACCAGCCGAAATGGTCGATCAGCACGCTCTTGCCCACCTGGCCGGACAAAATCGCGATCATGGTCATGGCAATACCGATGTGCGGCGTGGCCAGGGTCAGCACCACCACATACATCGGCCCCAGGAACCCACCGATCAGTTGCCAGCGCGGCAACTCGGACAACGCCGGGCCCTTTTGCGGGCCGCTGAACAGCAGCAGCAAAAACAGAATCGCCGAGCCGACACCGAAGATGCTCAAGGTTGCCCATAAATGCCCAACCTGCACGCCCAATGGCCCGAGCAACCCGGCCTCCACCGACAGCCCCATGCCCGCCAGGATCACCAGCGGCAACAACAGCAACCGTAAAAGGCTGTTTTTTGGCCTGGCTTGCGCCACACCCTCGATAGAACTGGCCTGCATACATCACCTGCGCGTCAATAAAGGAAACATGGCGCGCATTATCCGGTGGCCTGCCTGTGCGATAAATGGGAGTATGCCGACAACACCTTTGCGCAATACGCACAACCCGGAGGCCTGATGCAGGGCTTGAATGAATTGAGTTTCAAGGCGCTGCGCCTGTTCGTCGCGGTGCTGGACCACGGCAGCTTTTCCAAAGTGGCCCGCCGCGAAGGCCTGGCGCCCTCCTCCATCTCCCGGCAGATCCAACTGATGGAGCAGGCCCTCGGCCAGCAGTTGCTCTACCGCCACACCCGCGCAGTGAGCCCCACCGAGGCCGGGCGCCTGCTGGGGCGACACGCGCGCTTGCTGCTCGAACAGCTGGAAGCTGCCGGCCAGGCCCTGCAGGAACAGGAAAGCGAACCCAGCGGCCTGGTGCGCATCAACGCGCCGATGGTGTTCGGCCAGCGTCACCTGTCACCGTGGCTGGGCGAGTTATGCCGGCGCTACCCGAAGCTGCAACTGGACATCCAGCAAACCGATACATACGTCGACCCGCTGCAAGACGGCACCGACCTGCTGTTCCGTATCGGCGTGCTCAACGATTCCAGCATGCAGGCACGCATCTTCGCCCCCCAGCGCTTTCGCCTCGCCGCCAGCCCAGCCTACCTGGCCCGCCAGGGCACGCCCCAGCACCCCGAGGAACTGCTCCATCATCAGTGCCTGGCCTACAAGGGCATCACCGGCCAGCAACGCTGGTTCTTCCGCAAAGGCCAGGACGACTGGACGCCCTACAGCGTCAAGGGCCCGATCACCGGCAACCACGCCGACACCCTCACCCACGCCGCTGAACAAGGCCTGGGCCTGGTGGTGTTTCCGTCCTGGCTGATCGGCGAAGGCCTGCGCGCTGGCACCCTGCAAGCAGTACTGACGGAATATGAAGTGGCGACCACGCTGGAGCCGCAGCAGATCGCGGCGCTGTGGCCGGGGAGCCGCAGGCTGTCGCTGAAGGTGCGCACGGTGATCGATTATTTCGTGGAGTGTTTTGGGACGGTACCGTATTGGGATCGATAAACGGTTGAGGAATTTTCCGAGTAGTAAAAGTAGGTTCGGTCTGATTTAACGGGCCACCCTATTTTGGACCGGGTGCATTGGGGCAGACTTTGGCGATGTCCTTTTTGGAGAGATGCCATGGTTTTCATGTACCCAAAGCCGTCACGCGCTGAACGTGAGGCGGCAACCAGCGGTCGGCTCGTCTTGGATAGCTCACCCAGTTTTGGCTATATTTGGCCAAAATACGCGGAGCACCTCATGATTACCGTACCCTTGGGCGAAGCAAAAAATAACCTGTCAAAACTGGTGGATGACGCCGCCGCCGGCAAAATTATCACCATTGCCAAGCATGGGCGTGCGATGGCACAACTTGTTCCCGTGGGGAAATCCAACGGTCAGCGAATTGGCGCGATGAAAGGAAAGCTCGTTGTCCCCGAGGACTTTGATGCGCCCCTGCCAGGCGATCTGCTGGATGCGTTTGAGGGCAGCCATCCATGAGGGTGCTGCTGGATACCCATGTTCTGCTCTGGGCACTGAGTGACGACCCGAAGCTATCCAGCAAAGCCCGACGACTGATCGAGAATGCCGCAGAGATCTACGTCAGCGCGGCAACCTTCTGGGAAATGGCGATCAAGGTCGGCCTTGGAAAACTCGATGCAGACCTGGACGAAATCCGGGGATACTGCCTTGAAAGCGGTTTCGTCGAACTGCCCATCACCTCGGAACACGCGATTGCCGTCAAGGAGCTTGAGCCTCATCACAAAGACCCTTTTGATCGGCTCATCGTAGCGACAGCCATCAGTGAACCGATGAGGCTATTGACCGCCGACACGCAGATTGCCCAGTACACATCCTTGGCAATCCTGGTATAGCCCGCACCTACGGCCTGGAACTCAGAACACCCACTGCCCGATCAACCACGCATTGGCGCCACTGATCAGCGCAAACAGAAACCATGCCAGCACCCGGGTGTGCAGGCGATTGACGAACGGCCCCATCAGCTGCTTGTCGCCGGTCATGCGGATCAACGGGTACAACGCAAACGGCAACTGCAGGCTGAGCACCACCTGGCTGAGGATCAGCAGCTTGCCAATGGCCTGGTCGCCCATCAACCACACCCCGAGAAACGCCGGGATCAGCGCCAGCCCACGGGTGATCAGGCGGCGTTGCCAGCAGGGAATGCGCAGGTTGAGATACCCCTCCATGATCACTTGCCCGGCGATGGTGCCGGTAAAGGTCGAGCTTTGCCCGGACGCCAGCAAGGCGATGCCGAACAGGATGCTGGCAAAGGCGCCGCCCACCAACGGGTCAAGCAAGCGGTAGGCGTCCTGGATCTCCACCACCTCAGTGTGCCCGGTCTTGTAGAAGGCGGAGGCCGCGAGTATCAGGATGGCGGCGTTGACCAGCAGTGCCAGGGCCAGGGAGCCAATGGTGTCGATCCGGGCCAGCTTGACCGCGTCCTGTTTGCTGGCGAGGTCTTTGCCGATCAGGCGGGTTTGCACGACCGAGCTGTGCAGGTAGAGGTTATGGGGCATCACCGTGGCGCCGAGAATACCGATGGCCAGGTACAACGGCGCGGCATCGCTGATGGCCGACAGTGATGGGGTGAAGCCGCTGAACACATCCGGCCAATACGGTTTGATCAGCACCAGCTCAATGAAGAAACACACGCCGATGGTCGCCACCAGCGCCAGCATGATCGCTTCCAGGCGGCGGAACCCCCGGTTTTGCAGGGCCAGGACCAACAGCGTATCGAAGGCGGTGATGACAATGCCGGTGGTCAGGGAAACGCCCAGCAACAGGTGAAACGCCAGGGCGCAGCCGAGTACTTCGGCGAGGTCGGTGGCGATGATGGAGATTTCCGCCAGCACCCACTGGGTGCGTGCCGAGCGTTTGCTGTAGCGCTCACGGCACAGTTGCGCCAAGTCCTTGCCGGTAGCGATACCCAAGCGCGAGCACAGGCACTGCACCGCCATCCCCGCCAGGCTGGCGAGCAATACCACGAACAACAGGCTGTAGCCGTAGCGCGACCCGGCTTCGATGGCCGTGGCCCAGTTGCCCGGGTCCATGTAGCCGATGGAGATCAGCAGGCCGGGGCCGGCGAACATCAGGATGCGCTTGAAGAAGGACGCCTTGGGGTCAACGGCAACGGAGCCGGCCACTTCCGGCGGGCAGAATGGAGCGGTAGCGATTTTCGGCAGGCTGAATTTCACGCGGTATCCCAGGCAAACACACTCGACAGGGGCTCAGCTTATCAGTCGGAAGCAACCGTGCGCATCACCGTCTCCCGAGGCAGGTCAAACGCCTCCACGACCTGTACCACCAGGTCCATCTCCTGATTCAAGGCTTCACGCTCCATGCGCTGGCGAATCACCCCGATCACCAGCACGGCCAGGGTGGTGATCGAGTAAGCCGGGCCGGAAAACGCCCGTACACCGCTCACCAGCAGCATCGCCGCCGCCAACGCCTGGCCGACCACCGGGATCGCAGAGGCCGCACCCCGACGCAGGATAAACCCGGTCAACCCGGCCAGCGCCGTGCCGCTCAACGCCGTAGTGGCTGTTCGGCCGACATCGAAACGGCTGAACAGACCCTGCTCCTTTTGCGCGGCCGTCTTGAGTTCAGCATCGAATACCTGGCGGTCGGCGTGGCTGAGTTTGTCCTTGTACTGCTCGAGCAGTTTTTCCGCGACCCGGGCTTCGAGGTCAGCCAATGCCACCGTTTCAACGGGCTCGGCAAACTTGATTCCCAGTCGCTGCGCCACCTCTTCGGCAATCTGCCGATAGTTCACGCCATGGCCACGGGCCAGGTTCATAAAGCTGTCGCCGCCCATGCGCTGCAACTCGATGGCCAGCTTGAGCGGCTCGCGCACCGTGGCGTCGATCGATGCACTGCGCTTTTGCGCCATCAATTCGGCCAGGAACGCCAGCTCCTCCGGCCGCGCCTGCACCAGGGCCGCTAACAAGTCGGTGTCCTCTTCGGCAAAGCGTACCTCGCTGCTGCGCTGGTCGGCGCGGATCAGGCCGCGCCGCTCGTGCAACAGGTCGGTGTACTGCACCACGGTCTGCAACTGCGGCCAGTAGGCAGCGTGATCGAAGGTGGCCAGGTGCACATTGGTGACCTTGGCCTTGAGCGCCGGCGTCACCGGGATCGCATACCGGCCGATGCACCGCTCGGTGTCCGGCTTCATGGCCAGGGCCCAGTCCTTGCTGGAGTGGCAATTGATCACCCGCCCCTTGAGCGGCGCGCACACCTCATCCCAAGGGCTGGACGTACAGATCGCCCCGCCCATCAACAGCAGGTTGTCCAACGGCAGTTCCCGGGCGGTATCCGGGCTGGCCAGCAGGCTCTTGACCAGAATCCGCGCCCCCAGGGAATGCCCGATCAGGTTGATACGCCGCACAGGCAGCGCCTCGCCATGCAGGTAGCTGGCCAGCTCCGGCAGCAAGCTCCTGGCCACTTCGTCCACCCGCGCCTCGACGCTTTTGTAGTGGTCGAGAAAATAGGCAATCGCCTTGCCCACGCCGACAGTCGCGGCACCGATGCTGCCGCCCCCCAGCATCGCGGCGATCACCTCCTTGAAGGGCGCAAACAGGTTTTCCAGGAAATGCCCCGCCGGCCAGAACAGCATCAGGTTGGTCGAACCCTCGATACCCGCCAGCTGTTGCTTGAAATTGCCCAGCTGTTGCCGGTTAAAGAACGCCGAGTAACCGTGAACATAGAGATTGAGCACATCGCCCTGAGGCTCGCCGCACAATACGAACGTGGGCTTGCGGGTGCGGTGCATTTCATCCCACTGGTGCTGCATGGGCCGGTGACTCCTGGTGACGAGGGACGGCGATAATAACAAAGGGAGGCCTGCAGAACGGTGAATCCTGACCGGCGTGGCGGTCGCGAAGGCTCAGAACTGCGCCGCAGCCTTTGATTTGGCCAGGTAGCGCGCCGGCGAATCCCCCAGGTTGCGCCGGAACACGGAGGTGAATGCACTGGAACTGCTGAACCCCAATTCGAACGCGACATCGGTGATGGACGTGCCATGGCTTAGCCGTGCGGTGGCTTCCAATAGGCACACCTGTTGGCGCCAGGACACGAACGTCATCCCCGTGCCCTCGTAGAAATGGCGGGTGAAGGTGCGCCGGCTCATGTTCGACCAATCAGCCATCTCATCGAGGGTGATTTTCTGCGTGGGCGCATCCAGGAAGCGCTGACATGCTCGCGCCAGCCGCGGCTCGCGCGGCAATGGCGCGCTGAGTGGCAGCTCGGGCATGGCTGCGATTTCATCAATCAACAGCGTCAGCACGCAGTGATGCCTCACGCTGGGTAATGCCGAGGAGTCGATAGCCAGCGCCGCCTCCAGTAAATGCCTGAGCAGGGGCGACACTTCAAACACCTGGCAGCGCTCCTGCAACCGCGCCCGCTTAGCGGCATCGGCGTCCAGGTAGGTATTGAGCATCACCACATCCCCGCGCATATGCATTTCATGGGGCACACCACCCGGCACCCAGATCGCCCGTTGCGGCGGTACCACCCAGTTGCCGAGATCGGTGAACATTTTCAGCGCGCCGGTGGAGGCATAGGCGAACTGCCCACGTGAGTGCGTGTGCCGCTCAAAGACGGTGCCGCAAGGGTATTCGCGCAGCGTTACCACGGCTTCTGGGCTGGCGGAATCAAAGGTCGGAATCATGGCCCGATTCTGTCAAAAGATGGCCTTGTATAGCAAGCGGGCCAACCCGCCCCTCCCTAACATCAACGCCCTCGAAAAGCGTCATGACCAAGGGAACATTCCATGCTGAAAAAACACCTGGCGTTAGCCGTGCTCGTCACCCTGGTATGGGGGGTGAATTTCCCCATCACCAAACTCGGCCTGCGCTCGGTCGACCCTTTTGTCCTCACGGGCATCCGCTTTTCCCTCGCCGCCCTGCCGCTGGTGTTCTTCATCAAGCGCCCCGCCGTCAAATTCAGCTACGTGGCCGCCTACGGCGTCATCTTCGGGCTGGGCATGTGGGGCGTGATCAACTATGGCATCGAGAGGGGTGTGAGCCCCGGCATCGCGTCATTGATCATTCAACTCAGCGTATTTTTCACCATGGGCTGGGGTTGCGTGTTGTTCAGGGAAACACTCCGCGGGACGCAAATGGCGGGTGCATTTATGGCCCTGATCGGCCTGGCAGCTATCATCTCCACCCGAGAAGGCAGCCACGCAGTGCTGGGCGTGATGTTGATCGTACTCAGTGCGCTGGCCTGGAGCGTGGGTAACGTCATCGTCAAGAAGTCGGGGGTCACTGAGGTCTTCTCGTTCATGGTGTGGGCCAGCCTGTTTCCGCCGATCCCGTTATTTCTCATGGCGTGGCTGATGCATGGCAGCGCGCCGTTCGAAGGCTTGCAATCCAGCCTCGACATCATTGCGATCCTGTCCATTCTGTTTCAGGTGTACCTGGCGACGCACTTTGCCTACTGGGGCTGGAACTCGCTGCTCAAGCTGTACCCGGTGTCCATGGTGGCGCCACTGTCGTTGTTGATTCCGGTGTTCGGGCTCAGCAGTTCGATGCTGCTGATTGGCGAGCGCGTTCCCGCGCCAGACCTGATCTCGATTGCGATCATCGTCGTCGGCCTGGCCGTGGGTTTGTACCGCAAGCCGGCGTGAACCGCCCGCCGCCAGACACACACTGGCGTGTTGTCCCCTCAAACGCAGCAAAAACACAATTTTCGAAAGGTAAAAAGCGCTCTAATACCCTCCTGTCGATTGGTTTTAAAGATCCTGGAGTTCGCAATGCCCCATGAAGGCAATCTGTTACAAGCAGCCGTGGTGTTCCTGCTCGCCGCCGTGCTGACCGTGCCCCTGGCCAAGCGCCTGCAATTGGGCGCGGTGCTGGGCTATCTGTTTGCCGGTGTGATCATCGGCCCGTCGGTATTGGGCCTGATCGGTAACCCGCAAAGCGTCGCGCAGTTCTCCGAACTGGGCGTGGTGTTGCTGCTGTTTATCATCGGCCTGGAGCTGTCGCCCAAGCGTTTATGGGTGATGCGCAAGGCGGTATTTGGCGTCGGCCTGGCCCAGGTGCTGCTCACCGGCCTGGTCATGGGCGCGGTGGCGTTGTGGCTGTTTGGCCAGTCGTGGAACAGCGCCATCGTGCTCGGCCTTGGCCTGGCGCTGTCGTCCACCGCGTTCGGCCTGCAAAGCCTGGCCGAGCGCAAGGAGCTGAACCAGCCCCACGGGCGCCTGGCGTTTGCGATCCTGCTGTTCCAGGACATCGCCGCGATCCCGTTGATTGCCATGGTGCCGCTGCTGGCCGGCAGCGATCATCCGGCCACCGAAGCCCAGGGCCTGCAACACGTCCTGCAGATCCTCGGCAGTATTGCCGTGGTGATCATCGGCGGGCGCTACCTGCTGCGGCCGGTGTTTCGCATCGTCGCCAAGACCGGCCTGCGCGAAGTGTCCACCGCCACCGCCTTGCTGGTGGTGATCGGCACCGCCTGGCTGATGGAACTGGTGGGTGTGTCCATGGCCCTCGGTGCCTTCCTCGCCGGCCTGCTGCTGGCGGACTCGGAGTATCGCCACGAACTGGAATCCCAGATCGAGCCGTTCAAGGGCCTGCTGCTGGGGCTGTTCTTTATCAGCGTGGGCATGGGCGCCAACCTCAGCCTGCTGCTCAGCTCGCCGCTGGTGGTGATCGGCCTGACCCTGCTGTTGATCGGTTTGAAGCTGCCGCTGCTGTACGCCGTGGGCCGCATGGTAGGTGATCTCAACCGCGAAAGCGCCCTGCGCCTGGGTGTGGTGCTGGCGGCGGGCGGTGAGTTCGCCTTTGTGGTGTTCAAGATCGGCCGCGACCAGGGCCTGTTCGAACCGCACCTCTACGACGTGCTGGTGCTGACCATCACCCTGTCCATGGCCGTCACCCCGCTGTTGCTGCTGGTCTGCCCCAAGCTGTTCAAGCCCAAGGTCAAGCCGGTGGAAGTACCGGAGGAATACCGCACCATCGAAAGCGATGCGCCGCGCGTGGTGATCGCCGGCATGGGCCGTATGGGCCAGATCGTCGCGCGGATCCTGCGCGCGCAGAACATCTCCTTCATCGCCCTCGACACCTCGGTGGAAACCATCGAACTGACCCGCAGTTTCGGCGGCATGCCGGTGTTCTACGGTGATCCACAACGTCCGGAGATCCTGCACGCCGCCAAGGTCGACCAGGCCGAGTTCTTCGTGATCGCCATGGACGACCCGGAGATCAACATCAAGACCGCCGAACTGGTGCGCAACCTCTACCCGCACATGCAGATCATCGCCCGTGCGCGTAACCGCCAGCACGTGCACCGCCTGGTGGACCTCGACGCCTCGCCGGTTCGCGAGACCTTCTACTCCAGCCTGGAAATGAGCCGCCGTACCCTGGTGGGCCTCGGGTTGACCCAGGCCCAGGCCGATGCCCGCATCACCCGCTTCAAGAACCACGACCTGCAAGTGCTCGCCGCCCAGCACGCGGTGTACGACGATGCGGCCAAGGTGATGCAGACCGCCCAGGAAGCCCGGGCGGAACTGGCGCGACTGTTTGAAATGGATCGGCTTGAGGAAGAGTCCGACAAGGTGTGAGGCTAAGGGCGAACGATATTGCGAATTTTCTGACAGAATGTGCCGCAATCTCGTTCACCCCTGGAGCGCTTCATGGCCACGTTCACCAAGACCGCTATCCTGCTGGCCCTCGCGCTGACCGCCGGCAGCGTCTTCGCCGCCGCCAAGCCGGCCACGCAAACCATCTCCACCCTGGGCGGTAAGTTCAACTTCAACCTGCCCAAGGGATATGCCGCCGACACCCTCCCGGCCGGCAAGGCCGAGGACGGCAGCGCCAATACCCAAGGCACGATGTACGCCAACCAGAGCACGAAAAGCGTGGTGATCGTCGCCGAAACCGTGCGTAACGACGGGGTGAGCATCAAGGACAACGACCCGCAGTTCCTCGATGGTGCCGTGGCCGGTTTCGTCAAGGACCAGAGTGCTGCCCTGCCCGACTTCAAGAAGCTGAGCGAGAAGAAACTGACCTTCAAGGGCCTCGGCCTGCGCCAGGTGGACAGCACCGCCACCCAGGGCGGCGGCAAGACCTTGAACTCCACGTTCCTCGGCGGCTCCGGCAACCACTTGCTGGTAATCCAGGCGATCTCGCGGGCCGATGATGCGAAGGGGCATGCAGAGCTGGTGAAGCAGATTACCGGCGGCAAATAACAAAGAGTCCTGACAACACCCATCAAAGGTGGGAGGGAGCTTGCCCCCTCCCACCTTTGTTCAGCGCGCTCACTTCAAACTCGTTTCCAGCCAGGCCTTCAGGTCCTGCACCTCCGCCTCACTGACCGTGTGGTTCATCCCCGGATAGCCATGAAACTCCGGCTTCAACCCAAGCCCCACCAACACCTCATTCGCCCGCGTCGCCGAGGCATAGGGCAGTGCCTGGTCCAGGGTGCCATGGCCAATAAAGATCGCCAGGTTGTTCAAGCGTTGATCCGGCTTGAGCTCAGCCTTGAGCACCGGCAGCACGCTGCCACTCAGCGCCGCAATGCCACGCACCAGCTGCGGGTCACGTAAAGCCACCTCATACGCCATGATCGCGCCCTGGCTGAACCCCACCAGGAATACGCGGTCAGGCTGGGTGTGATACTTCGCGGTGGCTTGGCCGACAAAATCCTTGATCAGTTGGGCGCTGCTGTGCAAATCGGCGGTCACACCATCGTAATCGCCGTCACCCGGGGTCTTGGTAAACCAGCGAAAGCCATTCGGTTGCACCGGCGTCGGCGCACGGGCCGAGAGGTAGGTCCAGGTGGACGGCAGTGCGTCCTTGATGCCGAACAGGTCTTCCTCATTGCTGCCGAACCCGTGCAGGAAAATCACCAGCGGCTCGTTGCGCGCATCGCCCTGGGTCTGTTCCAGGTACGCCAGCGGCAAATCGGTGTGCAACTCGGAATCGGCGTGGGCAACGCCGGCCATCAGGGTCAGCGCCAAGGCAAACAGTTTGAGCATGGGAAATGACCTCAGGGTTTGCGCAATAAATAGGTGTCCATGATCCAGCCATTCTCAAGGCGCGCCGCCTTGCGCACCCGTTCGATCTGTTCCGCCACGTCACTGACCTTGCCGCTGATCAATATCTCATCCGGCGTGCCCAGGTAGGCGCCCCAGTAAATCTCCAGGTCCTGATCAGCCACCGTGCGGTAGGAATCTTCTGCGTCGAGCATGACCACCAGGGTATCGGCCTCGCTGGCCTGCCCCGCCGCCAGGCGACGCCCCGTGGTGATCTCGATGGACTTGCCGATACGGTTCAAGGGCACCTTATGCTGGGCCGCCAGGGCCTGCACACTGGTGATGCCGGGAATCACCTCGAATTCAAAGGCGCAGCGGCCACTGGCCAGGATCGCCTGCAGGATCCGGATGGTGCTGTCGTACAGTGCCGGGTCGCCCCAGGCCAGGAAGGCGCCCACTTCACCGTCGGCCATTTCTTCGTTGATCATGCGCTCGAAGGTGGCCTGCTTGTCGCGGTTGAGGTCCTGCACGGCGGTGGTGTAGTCGACGTCGCCGCGTACGCGCTCGGGGCAGTCGGCCTCGACAAAGCGGTAGCCGGGTTCGGTGATATAGGTCTCGCAGATCTCACGGCGCAGGTCGATCAGCTTGTCCTTGCTCTGGCCCTTGTCCATCAGGAAAAACACGTCGGTGCGGTTCAGCGCCTTCACGGCCTGCATCGTGATGTAGTCAGGGTTGCCGGCGCCAATGCCGATGATCTGGATGCGTTTCATGGGGTGCTCTCATTGCGGGGCGTGGATTTTGCCATGTTCACGCCCTCAGGCGTGAGTTTCCAGGCGCAGGCGCCACACCGTGTTGAAGCGCAGCTCGGTGGCGGACAGCGGCTCGACGTCGATCCGGTAGAACATCGACACCGGGCACTGCATGACATGCAGTAACGCGGCGCGGACGACAAAGGGATGGGTGATGGCCACGATGTGCCCGGGCTGGGCCTCCAGGGTTTGCATCCACTGCGCCACCCGCCTGCACACCTGATCGACCGACTCGCCGCCATGGGGCGCGCTGGCGCTGTCAGCGAGCCAGGCCTGCAACTCATCGCCGTGCAGGCGACCAATGTCCACACCTTTCCATCGTCCGAAATCGCCATCGCGCAGGGCATCCTCAATCACCGCGTCACTGCCGAATAGTCCTGCAGTCTGCCTGGCGCGTGCCTCGGGCGCACACACCAGGCGCGGGGTTTTCTTATAGCGCCCGGCCAGGGACAGCGCGGCGGCTTGCCAATCCATCGCCACGGACTCGTTATCGGGAAAACGCCCGTACTGTTGAGCAGGCGTGGCGGCGTGGCAAATGAGGGTCAAGCGGGTGGCCTGCATCACTGCTCGCTCTGCATCGGGATAGGGCTCCGTATACACCAGAAACACATGGGCGGAACTGCCGAGTTTAGACATGCCACTCCCTACAAGCCACAGGTCGCAGGCAACAAAACGCGATTACGGTGTCGTCTTTTCCCTGACCATTACGAGAAAATCCTATGACCATCATGTCCCAGCCGGTAACCGTACAACCACAGCCAGCCACAACCCGATCATCGGCGAGCGCTCAGGACGGCGAACCGTCAGTACAGGGCAGGACCAAACGGTCACTGATTCAAACCGTCACACAGTGGCCTGTGAATCCACCGCCCAGCCCCAGGGATCCCCATTTTCAACACACCCTGGAACAAAGCAAGCAACTGCTGCACAAGAGCGATAAGGAAATGGCGAGCCAGTATTGCGCCGCATTGATGCTGCTGGAAAGTCGCAAAGGTTCTGTTCCGAAAACCGCCGACCAGCCACCCACGGTCACTGACATTCCACCGTTTTCCACCTTCGGCCAGGCTTGGGCACTCTTCACACTGGCGCTCAAACAAGAGCCGTTCGCAAGCTATGCCAAGAACCACAACATCGATATTTCCAGCCTCAGGTGGTTCCCCCATGCGGACTCTATGGAATGCACTATCAATGGCAAAGTTCAACTTTTCTCGCGCAATACGCCTGGCTGGAGAGAAGCCAGCGCCGCTGTCGCAGCCGCGGCAAAAGAGGTGGCTGCCGGTCGAGTTGAATCGTTCCCGTACACCGGCGAACACAGTGCCCCCATTGACGTAGTGGGTAACTTCTATGGCGAAGAGCCCGTGAACCGTCAGTTCGACCTGCTCAGTTCAATCCGCAGCCTCCAGGGCGGCACCTTCAAATCCCTGATGCCCCACAACGGTCCGCTGGCGCCGCAATTCATGCGCGTCAGGAAGGCACAAGGCGAAGTCGAGAACGCCATCGCCACGGCGACCTACAACGAAACCCGGGGTGTAGCAGATGCCAACCGCACGCCGACAATCTCGCAACGTGTCGAGGAGGCCGACCGGGAACTTGCCCGTGATGTCAGCAGATGGGTGGGAGTCAAAGCCACAGGCGGCCAGAACGAAGCGACTGAATTGACGGTCTCCGACCTTCCTAAGGATTCATCCTATATGCAGGCAGTGCAAGCCTATAAAGAGGCTCTCTCCAGCGATACTTTCAAGAAGTTCATGCAAACACACTGCGTAGATCCAAGAACTGTAGAAATCGATAATAAAGGGACTCTGTTTTGCAAGATAAGGAGCTCGGACGGCAGCTTCAAATGGATCCATTTCCCGGTTAAAAATCGACATTGGAAACCCATTCAAGATGACATTTTGAAAGCGGCGCGCGAGATAAGGGGTAGCAGTTCGCAGAGATTGCAGAACTATAACTACGTTAGGGAAAATCTCCCCATGGCGGGCATTCTGGATTTTTACGGAGTCCGCGAGCATTACGGCTCACCGCAGTGGCTCGAACAAAGCGCAGCACTCATTCGCGATGGGTTCCCTGCCCTGGACAAAGACAATCCTCCAAACGACCCACTCTCCCTTGCTGTGCGCGAACACCAACAGGCAGCCAAACAGCGCCTGGCGCGTACAGAAGGACTCCCCCCACCAAGCTTCCCCGTTCCCACAACGCCGTTCAGACGCAACCAGATCGACGCGGCCATACCTACGCCGGCCAAGCCATCCGCCCAGCCTGTAACGCCAGCGGATATCATCGGACAGCGTCTGTTTGGGGGCGAACCGAACCGTCAAACAGTGGTAGCCGGATTGCTAAAGGATGCCATCAGCACGGCATCTCCCTCTCTGAACGTCGATGTCCAGCAGTTGGCCTTCGCCGCCCCGGACCCGCAGAATCCGGGCCAGTTCCTGGAAACACCCCTTATGGAACTCGCCCTTAACCACATTGCCGGTGCCGATGCACCGGTGTTCAGCCATGACGGCAAGTTTGTCGACACGCGTGCGAACGCGCAGGCACTTACGGGCAATCCGCCGGGCACCGCGCTGAACATCGATAGATCGGCGCTGCAAACGGCTATCAGTCAGTTGCCAGGCAAGCTGGACGAAGCCATGCAAGCAGCCAGGCTCGATTATTGGGGCAAGCCACCTTTCAATGAACCCGCCCCTGGTGTCGGTGCCGACGCGTCCATTTTCGGCGGAGATCGCCGATTGATGCTCGGTGAACTGATGCGCAGCAACCTGCTCCTGGCCAGTATGAAACACCCTGGGTTGAATGACATGCAACGGGAAACCCTCGACCTGGTGGCCAGGTACCCCCACGGCTCGACACGCCCCAAATTGGCGGATAGCTCCGTAACCGTGTTCGCTTTCTCCAGCACCGACAATGCCCGCCCCGATACCCCGCAATCCCTGACCCCCAACCTGGTCATAGAACGTATGTACCCGGGGCGTACGCTCGTGCTGGTGTGCGAGCCGAGCGGCAAGGTGACCCCCTACAACTCGTTGAATGCAGCCAAACAGGCGTGGGAAGGGAACCTGAAAATACAACAACCGAACGCAACGTTCAGCACTGAAGTGACCAAAGTGGATGCCGATGCGTTCTATATCCAGGCAAGCAATCTTATCAACAGAAACAACGCGGATGCAGTCACCACCTACCCTGCACTGCTCTCCTCCCAGCCCTCTGACGCAGCCGCGGAAAAGGTGTCCGACTGGATAAAAAACACCACCGATGTCAACCGTTTCATGCTGTATGAGCTCACCACGGAATTGGCGGGCTACATGCATCGCAACAAAGAACAAACCTATAACAGCGGGATCCCTGACCTCCACACGTATATACAGGACCAAGTAAAAGCCCTCTCACCGCCCCCCTTCACCTGTGATATCGATGATGTGGAAGTGCACTACTCCACGAATCTTGCCTACCTTACAACCCCGTTAGTGCGCCAAAAGTCCGGTAAAATGTCCCTCACCGAAGCGTTCATGCAGAACCTTGCACAGTTCATGTTCACCGAAGTAGAAGTACGAAACAAAACAACGGGAGCGCTTATACCCGCCCTAAGCAATAGAGATGCTTTCGACACGCTTATTGCGGGCATCGATGTCGGCAAGAACTATCCTGAGTTACTTAAAAAGGAATTGCTTGACGACCCAACTAAAAAGACAGAGCGCCAACAACGTTATGGGCAGCAAGTGCCCATTGAATTAAAAATCAAAGCCCTGGAACTGACCGCCAAAGGCGAGTCCGGCTTCGATAACGCAATGGGGTTTCGCTATCTCCAGGCAATTCTTGATCCCACGCCAGGCAATAAAACGGTTGACGGCAAAGAGATCACAATGCGTCCATTGGCGTTCGTACGTCAGCCCGGCAGCAGCCCTGACGTTGTTGAGAATATGTTCCTGATCGAACCCAAGGACAGCACCCAAGGCCCTCATATTCTCTATCGCCCACTGATGAACGATGCACCTTTGCTGCAGTTTCCTTCGCGGCAGGCATTGATGGAAGCCATCCAGAAGCCCGGAAAGTTGCAAACCGATATTATTGCCTGGCTACCGGATGAGTCCAGCCGCACGGTTTATCGCCATGGAGGGTTCAGCGAACCTCACCTGCCAGCTAACCGAGTTTTTTTTAGTGACTTCAATGCATTGCGAAAGCCGGATGCGCCGACGATCGCCACCGCCGGAACTGCGATGGATGACCTGCAAACAAAACTGCAATCCGGTCAATTGATGAACTATCTGTACGAGGCCAATGCCAAGGCCATGATCTCGTTGCAAGAACAGCACACGGTTTCGGATTCGGAAAGTCGGTGGGCGACACTGAAAGAAGGTGGATTTATGGTCCTCTCCGCAGTATTGCCCGTTCTTCGCGGACCCGCTGCCGTCCTCGGCATGGCAATGCAGCTTTACGGCGTCCTTGGCGATCTCGAAACTCTGACTAATGAAGAAGAAGGTAAAAAGGGCGATAAACTAACCGCCGCAGCCGATCTGTTGGTCAACTTCGCAATGTTGCTGTTTCTTCATCGTGCTGCAGGATCAAGATCTGCTGCACGTTCAAACTCAAGCAGTGCCGTCGGCATGCTGCCCGAAAATAGTGGGCGACCGCCACTAACTGACAATGCCTTCGTGTCAGGAGGCCGCATCGAACCACCAACAACGGTCGTTGAAAACAATCGTGTGCCCACCACCGAAGTAACAACCTCGACTGCAACAGATGGAACGCAATATCGCCCCGTCATTGAAGCCTTCGAAAAAGACGGATTACTGATCAGAACCCTTCAGCTCAGAAACGCGCATCTGGAGTTTCATAACACCGGTGAGACCCTTGACAACATTCGCGCACAGGGCGATGCCAACAGAGGACATGGAGGGCTGCGCAAATGGAGCCTGGCTCAAGCAGACTTGCTGCCCAACTACTACAAAATGGGTGACAACGCTGGAGCCCTGCCGCGAAACATGGCCATCTTGGCGTTTCCGGAAAAACTCCAGAACAACATCACCGCCATACATGAAAAAGATGCCTTCTCTGGGAACATCCAGGCCGACACGCGTTACATGGGGCAGGAGAACGCCCGCAAAGGCATGCAAGACTTATTGACGGAACTGAAAACTCAACAAGGCGAGCATCCCGACAACCCACTTGAAAACAGCGAAATCCAGACAGTGGGCGTGCCACCCGACGCACTGGCCGGCCTGGTTTTCTATGGTTCAAACGGTCAGACCTGGGAGGCCGCCAAGCCACAGTTTCAGAGAGCCATTAACCGAGCCGGCCCCGAGTTCGATGGGAAGTCATATCCTGTCTTTACCTACAAGGTCGAGGAAGGTAAAACCAGACTGGTATACCTCGAAACACTCAAGGTTGATACCAAGGCAAGCTAACGACACCGTTAGCCTCGCATTGCTGCGCTAGTCAAACCACTCCCGCCGCCCCTCAAAGGTGCTGATGATCAACTCGACGATCATCTGCACCGCCTCGGGGTGGCGCACCTGCGCATTCACCGCCAGCCACACCTGGCGCTGCATGCTGTCCTCGGCCAACAACCCCGGCAACGCCACCAGCCCCCGGTCGAAGCTGCTCATGTAGTGCGGCAGCAAACCGATGCAGGCGCCGCAGCGGATCATCTCCAGCATCAGCGAATAGGCATGCACCTGCACCACCGCCGCCAGGCGCTGTTGCACCACCTGGTTCCATGGCTGCAGGGCCTCGACCTGGGCGTCCGGCTGCCATTGCACCAGCATGTAGTCAGCCAGGTCTTCCACGCTGTCCGGGCGCGTGGTCAGGCGTGAATAGCGCTTGGCGATATGCGGCAGGTACCGCAATCGCGCCAGCGCCCGCGGCGGTTCGGTGACGAAGCTCGGGCCGGGCACCGGACCGTCGGTGTCCGCCAGCCACAGCACCACATCCACGTCCACCGCTTGCAGGGACAGGTGGCTGTCGAGGGAGATGATCTCCAGGCGCACGCTGGCATTGCGGCGCAGCAAGGCGATCAGGTCGCGGCCGAGGATGTCGTGCAGGATCGGCTCGGCCACCGCCAGGCGAATCAGCGGCTGTTCCAGTACCGGCAGGCGCCGTTCATGGGCCAGGGCGATCAGTTGGGCCTGCAACTGCTGGCCGTCGCGGCTGAGCACCAGGCCGTTGCCCTGGTAGCTGAACAGCGCATGGCGCAGGTGTTCTTCCAGCTGGGCCAGGCGCTTGCGCAACAGGGTTGCCTTGATATTCAGGCTGCGCGCGGCCTGCATGAAACAGCCGCAGCGCGCACTCACCAGAAAGTAGCGGGCCACCTCCGGGTCGATCTCGCTGGCCAGGGCCAGCCAGGCACTGCGTGGCTCGGTAGGTGCACGGTAAGCAGTGGGCCCCTGTGGGGCAGACGGTTCGAGAAATGCCATGGGAGACTCCCTGTCTGGTTGGTCTGTGCATCCAATGCGGGTTGAGGCGTGTTACTCCAGCACTTTGTTCAACTCGGCGCCGTCGATACTCAAGGTCGCGGTGTTGAGCATGCCTTCCAGGTAGGCCTTGGCGATCTGTTCCTGGCGCTGGGCGCGCAGGGCCTGGGTCAGGCGTTCACGCAGCTCGTCCAGGGTGGCGGTGCGCGCCGGCTGCTGGCCGATGAGCTTGAGCACATGAAACCCGGCCGGGCTCTGCACCACGTCCGAGACCGCACCGACCTTGAGCCGCGCCACCGCGCCGCGCACCTCCGGCACCAGTTGCTGCAACGGCTGCATCCCCGAATCGCCACCGCGCGCGGCGCTGTCGGGGTCCTGGGAAAACTGCGTGGCCAGGGCGGCAAAATCAGCCGGCGCGGCCTGGGCCTTACGGCTCAGTTCCTGGGCCTGGCGCCGTACGGCGTCGAGGTTTTGCGGGTCATTCACCGCGAGGAAAATCTGGCTCACCTGGTACAACGGCGGCGTCACCCATTGCGCCTTGCCGCTGTCGTAGGCCTGTTGCAACTCGGCGGCGCTGGGGTAATCGGCCGGTACCTGGCTGACCGAGAGCATGTAGTCGCGAAACACGATCTGCTCGGCGGCGGCGCGGGTCTGCTGCTCCACCTCCGGGCGCTGGCGCCAGCCCTGGGCATCGGCCTGTTCAAGCACGGCTTTTTGCGCCAGCCTCGAGCGAATCCAGGTTTCCAGGGCGCCACGGTTGCCGCGCAATTGCTCGCGGGATTCGGCCGGCAGGCTGGCCAGCACGCTTTTCAGCTCCGCCAGGTCGATCTGCTGGTTGCCCAGGCGCGCCACCGCTGGCCCGCTCGGCGCGGGAGTGATCACCGGCGCCGATTGCTGCGCCGCCACCGGGTCGCTGCCCGGTCGCAGGCTCAACGCCACGGCCACCACCAGCACAGCCAGCGCCCCCGCGCCGAGCATCAGGGTTGGCTTTTTCACAGCACCGCCACCTCTTCACCCACCGCGGCAGCCTGCAACTGCGCGGCCTGCTGGCTGTACTCACGCAGGTAGACGATAAACTCCTGCAACAGGCGATCCCACAATTCCAACTGGCTGCGCAGGTGCGTGACGCCAACCCCGGCCACCACCACGTCCATTTCCATCAACAGGAACTCGCCCTGCACCGACAACCGCGCAAAGCGCCGCGAGGCGTTCCATACCGGGGCCAGGCCTTCGGGCAACTCGCCCTGTACCCGCAGCGCGCAGCTGTAGGTGAAGTCAACATAGCTGCCCTGCTCCGCCGCCGGGTTGCCGAAGCTCACGGCAAAGCCGATGCCCTGGCTGGCGCTGAGCAACTGCACGATGCCGTTCTGTTCGCTCTGGTTAACCCGGTAGCCGGCGTCCTGCAACAGGTCGGTGAGGCTCTGGACGGTGACGCTGGTGATCAATTCGCTCATGGTGATCTCTTCCTTGTCTATCAGTGATTGGCGGCTGCCTGGGGCGCATCAAAACGGCTCTTGTACAGATCGTCGCCAAAACCCTGGGCCAGTTCCTCGAACTTGACCCGTGCGCTGCTGGCGAACGGCTGGCGAATGCTCATCACCTCGGCCACATCGATTTTTTCGTAGGCCGCGAGCAGTTGCTGGGCCACGCCGTACATCTGTTGATTCTTGACTGAACATTGCTGCACTTGTGTGTCACGTTCGCTTAAGGCCGCCTGCAGGCGCGCGCGCTCGGCTTCCTTGCCCTTGGCCAGCACCAGCAGTTCGTCATAGGCCTTCTTGAACTTGCCGATCTGCTCGTTGCTCGCCGCCACCTGGGCCTGCGCCTGGCTGTGCAGGCTCTGTTGCTGGCCGGCCAGTTGCTCGGCGGTGCCACGGGCCTTTTCCAGCTCAGCGGTCAATTGCTTGATTTGCGCCTGGGCCTGTTTGGCCTGGTTTTCGGCGGCCAGCCGTGCGGCACTGGCCTGGGCCTGTTCGCTTTGCAGCGCCTGCAATTGCTGGGTGGTGCTGCGCAGTTGCGTACGCAGGCGCTCCTCCATGCCTTCGGCCGACGCGCCGGTGCTCATCAGCAGCAGTAACAGCGCGCAGATTCGTGTGTTCATGTGGCATCTCCCTGCGCATCAAAAGCGCGTGTTGAGTTCCAGTTGCATCACATCGACTTCGAACGGCTGGCCATACACTTCGGAGGCGCTCAACCAACGCGCACTGGCGTAGATGTTCTTGTCGATACCGTAGTTGCCGCCAATGAAATAGCCCTTGGCGTTGGTGCCGCCCAGGTGGAACGACGAGTCGTTGAAGCCGTCGGGCAAGGCGTCGGGCTGGATGTACTTGTAGCCGGCCAACAGGTTCCAGTCGCCGCGCTTGCGCATCTCCAGGGCGCTGCCGAGGGTGAACGAGACCATCAGCGCATTACCGCCACTTTCAAACTGGCCGTTGCTGTTGATGTTGTTGACGATCTCGCCTTCGCTGCGCTTGAGCATCTCGCCCTTGTCGTAGGCCAGGTTGTGAATGAAGTTGGCCTGGCTGCGCAGCTTGAAGTCGCTGGGCAGTTCGCTGTCCCAGACCAGGTTGAGGTCCAGCACATCGAACTTGGACGCCAGGCCTACGTACTGCGGGTCGGGTGTGCGCGCAGGATCCGCCGGGTTGGTGGTGTTGTTGCGCAGGTTGAACACCGTGTTGCCTTTCTGCATGAAGGCCACGCGCGTGCCGTCGGTGTCGCAACCTGCCGCGCCCTGCCAGGTGGAGCAAGGGCTGGAGCGCTCGCCTTCGATGTCCTGGAACTGGTAATAAGCCGCGGCGAGTTTGAGGCGGTTGCTGCGGTTGATCTTCCAATCCGCGCCGATCTGCCCGCCAAACAGCCATTTGGTGTCGCTGTCTTCCTTGTCGATACCATTGGTGCTGGCGGTGTCGGAGGTGTACTCCACCGGGAAGGCGCCAAGGGTACCGAACAGGCCCCACTCGCTGTTGAGGCTATGGTTGAAGATCGCCGCCACGCCGTCGAAGTTGAGGTCGTTGGAATACATCATGTCGGTGGAATAGAACGGGTTGCCGATGCGCCCGGCGGTCAACGTCATGTAGTCGGTGGTTTTCCAGCTCAGATAACCCTGGTCGAGCCAGATGTCCTTTTTGCCAAAGCCGCCGCCCAGGGTCTGGGTGGTGGACACCGGGTTATTGTCGGAGCCGGTGGCGATGCGAATGCCGGCGGTCCATTCCGGCGAGATCACCGCTTTCATGCCCAGGCGTGCACGCAGGCGGAACAGGTTCTCGCGGTCCTCGCGGGTGTTGAGCAGCGGCGGGAACTTGGTGTTGGAGTTCTTGTTGACGTCGTACGGGCCGGTGTCATTGAGCTTGGCAAAATCGGTGATGTTGTTGCTGTTATTGCCCGAGAAGTAGCGCGACTCGTCGCGCAGACGAATATCGCCATCAAAGCTGATGCGCGAGATCCAGTCGGGGAACGTATTGGGCTGCGCCCAGTTTTCCCGCTTGGCGGTGGACATGACTTCGGCTTTGACCTGGTCGCGGATCTGGTCGCGCACCGCCTGCGGCACGTACTGCACGCGCACATCCCCAGGCGCGGTCGCCGGGCCGCTGGCAACCACCGGCGCGGCGTTGGCCTGGCGGGCCTGCTGGGCTTCCTTTTCGGCCTGGGCGATCAGCCCATTGGCGGTGTCCTGGGTCAGCACACCTTGCTGCACCAGCAGGCGGATCAGGTTGATGGTGACGTTTTCCGAAGGCGCAACCGGGGCGGCCGCCGCCTGCCCGACCAGGGTCGCGATGACCATGCCAACCGCCAGGGTCAGTCGATTCACGGGGGAAATCATGTGTACGCAACTCCTGTAAAAAACCGTAGATAAGAGGTTTCGTGCAATCAATCCGGACGCCGGCCCTTGAGGGACAGGCGCATGGGCAGCGTCAGCGACGCCGGAGGTTTCTGGGTGGCGCGGGGCGCACGGATCAGCGCCAGCATCTGGGCGTCGGTGTCGGCATCCCCGCTGGACTTGGCCACCAGCGCCTTCGTCACCTGGCCGTCGGTGCCCAGCCACAGGTCGATCTGTATCGCAAAGGCCTTCTTGCGCAGCTCCGGGTCTTCACGCATCAGCCGTTGATAGGTACCGGCCAGGTACTGCTTGTACGTGCCGGTCCCCAGCCCGCCGCCGCCACTGCCGGCCATGCCGCCGCCCTTGCCGGCGCCGATGTTGAAGCCGTCGTTACCGGACTGCGCATCCCCGTCGATCTGCATCGGGTTGGCCAGGTCTTCATTCGGTGAAGGCGGTGCTTCCTCGGCCGGCTTGACCTCTTCGGGTTCGGGACTGGGCACCGGTTCCGGGACCTTCTCTTCAACCTGGGGCTCGGGTTCCTTGGGTTTTTCCGGGGGTGGCGGCGGCGGTGGCGGCAACGGAATAATCGTCGGCACCTTCGGCGCTTCACGGCGTACGCCACTCATGTCATTGGCCCACTGCCAGAGAAACCAGGCCGCCACGGCGCCCAGCAACAGGCCGGCGCCCCACTTCAACGGGCGCAACGGCGGTTTGTTCTTCACCGGCAATGGCGCGATCGGGATCTGTGCGGTCATCACTCAGCCCTGGCTCGGTTTGCCGGTGACCAGCCCGACCTGGGACAGCTCCAGCCGGCGCAGCAGGTCGAGCACCTCGATGACTTTCTGGTACTGCACCATCGCATCGCCGCGCACGATCACCGGGAAGTCCGGGTTCAGCGCTTTCTCGATGCGCAGGCGCTCCTCCAGTTCGCCGAGGGTCACCGGGTACGCGTCGAGGAACACCTGGCCTCCGTCATTCACGGAGATGGCCTTGGTCTTGGCCTCCGACAGCGACACCGAGGCGCTGGCCTTGGGCAGGTGGATCTGGATCCCCGAGACCTGGGCGGTGGCGGTGAGGATAAACATCACCAGCACCACCATCAGTACGTCCACCAGGGGCGTGATGTTGATGCTGTCGACGGCGGCATCATCGTCATCGTCGTGGGAGGCATTTACGGAAGCCATGGCGATTCTCCTCAGGCCGGAACCGATGCGTGATGGTCGCGGCGGTGCGCGGTTTCACTGTGCTGGCTCTCGCCGTGCATCTCCGCCAGGCGGGTGATGAACTCGTCGACGAACACGCGCATGTCGGCGCTGACTTCCTTGTTGCGCGTGATCAGGCGGTTGTAGCCAAACAACGCGGGGATCGCGACGAACAGGCCCATGGCCGTGGCCAGCAAGGCCGCCGCCATGCCCGGAGCGATGGCGTTGATGTTCACGTCGCCGGCCATGGCCGTGCCGAGGAACACCACCATGATCCCCAGCACCGTACCGAGCAGGCCGATATACGGGCCGCCGGCGATGGCGTTGGACAGGGTCGACAATTTGGAACTCAGGGCCTGGTTCTCACGGGTGCGCACGCCGTCCATGGAGCAGCGGATCGCTTCGATGGTGGCCGCCGACACCGACGAGGTGTCGGCGCCCTGGGCACGCCGGGTACGGATCTCCTTGACCGCCACCAGGTACAGGCGCCACAGCGAAGAGTGGCTCAGGCGCTCAGCCAACTGCGCGTCGTCGGCATACATCTCCAGGCGCGTGCCGATCTGGGCGAAGTGCTCGCGGAACACTTCGTTGGCACTGCTGAGGCGGCCGACCTGACGGTTCTTGCGCAGCATGATGACCCACGACTGGAACATCATCGCCACCAGCACCAGGATGATCACCCAGGCGTCCACCGGTACGGCGTTGAGCAAAAAGCCCAGGCTGCCGAAGCCGAAGCCGGACTGTTCTTCATCCACGCCGTAGGCCACCAGTTTCGACTCGGCGCCCTGGGCGCTCGCGTCAGCCAGCAACAGCGCAGCCGGGCGCGCCACCTTGGACAGGCGCAGCTCATCCATGGCCCCGGCGAACGGCAGGTGCGTGCTGCCGGCTTCCGGCAGGTCGGCGCCGACCGCCAGCTGCGTGTTGAACCCAGGCATGGCCACGGCGAGCGTGGCGCTTTCACGGCCATTCACATACAGCGTGACCTTGTCGCCCTCGGCGGTGAACGCCAGGTGCTGCCATTGGCCTGGGTTCAGCGGTTGGGTCGACACCGCGCGCTGGCCGTCGATCTCCACAAACGGCGAGCCCTGATTCAGGCCCAGCAACAGGCTGTGGGCACCGTCACGTCGGGCCAGCACGATTTGCTCACCGCTGGCCTGGTCCAGGCGCAGCCAGGCGCTGAACGTGAAGGCAGCGCCGGCGGCGTGTTGCAGCGACGGGCTGGCCGGCAACAGCAGCGGCTGGCCGCCGAACTGCAAGGCGCGGCCGATCACGCCGTCGATGCTCGCGCCGGTGGCGTTCAACGCGGTGTTGGCGTAGGCCGTGGTGTCCCGTGGCGGCGTCGCGTTGGCGCCATCGAAGTGATAGAGCGCGGTGTAATTCGGATCGAACGTCAGCTGGCCATTGGCGGTGGCCGGGGCCTTCTGGTTGCCGTAGTACATCCAGAAGTCCTGGCGCTGGCCGCCTTCGACCTTGGGCACATCGACCCAGATCAACGCCATGCCCATCAACGGGTCGAAGCTTTCGATCTGGTGATTGAACACGGTCTTGTCATCGGCACTCACAAAGCGCAGGTCGGCGCCGTCGTCCTTGACCCCGTCAAAGGTGAAGTTGCCGGTGTGCAGGCGCACCAGCAACGCGGTGCGGCCCAGGGCCTGGCTGATCGCGGCGCCCTGGGCGGTGGTGTCCACCGAAATCTGTTTGCGGTAGTGCCAATCGTCCTGCCACCAGGCGTGGGCAGTGGCCGGGAGCGCGAAGCCCAGGCAGATCAACAGGCTCAGGAATAGGCGTTGCATGGGTGAAGTCTCCGGAAGAAAAAGTCAGAAAGTCGCCTGCACACTGAAGTGCAGTCGCGAGTCCTGTTTCTGGGTGTTCGGTCCATCGAGCAGCGGGTAACCCCAATCCAGGCTGCCGGACAACCACTTGCTCAAACTGGCGCGGGTGCCCAGGCCGACACTGGCCAGGCTGTATTCGTCTTCCTGCTCGGGCAGCGGGTCGTGCAGGCGCATGCGCGCGCCTTCGGCGAACGCATAGAAGCGCCACTCCTGCACATAACTGCCGAGGAACTTGGCCAGGGACGGCGTGCGCAGTTCCTGGGAGAGCAAATAGCCCTCGTCCCCGGTGCGCTCGGCCGCCAGGTAGCCACGCACCGAGGTGGCGCCGCCGGCGGAATACTGCTCGTTGGACACCAGCGGCCCGGAGGCCAGCTGGAAAGCGCCCTTGGAGGCCGACTGCCAATCGTTGGCGAAGGTGTAGGTGTAATTCAGGTCGCCCTTGAGCACGGCGAAACTGGCACTGGCCTTGTAGCGCTTGTAATCGAACTCCTCGGCGTCGCTGCCGTAGCCAAAAAATGCACGGGTGCCGACCACCAGGTTCAAGCCCAGCCCCAGCTGGGATTGCTCGGTGTAGCGATAGCCGTTGTAGCCCAGGGTGAACGGCGCGTACTTGAGCGGCACCTGGTCGCTGCTGGCGCCGAACTTCATCTGCTCGTCGAAATCCTTGAAGTCCACACCGAACGAAAACGAATTGGCCCAGTTGCCCGCCGCCGGCAAGCTGTAGATGGCGGATACGCCGTAGGAATGGCCCTTGCCCAACACGTTGCTGCCGCCGATGGTGGCGATGTTGCTGTCGGACTGGTAACCGGAGAACTGCAAGGTCCAGCGTTCGTTCAGCGGCGCACTGTAGGAGCCCGACCAGACCTTGGCATTCTCGGTGTCCTGGGGCGCGGTGAAGTAGGTCAGGGAAATGCTGTGGCCCAGTTGCCAGAGGTTGTCGTAGCCCAGGGTGGCGACCGAGCGCAGCTTTTCGGTGTCGGCGCTGTAGTCGTTGTTCAGGCCTTGGCTGGCGTGCCAGGGGTTCTGGTCTTCGACCTGCAGATCCACGTCCATGGTGCCCGGGCGCTGGCCTTCGCGGACCAGTGGCGTGACCTGCCGGCCGGCACTGCGGTTGAGCCCGGCCAGCTGGGTTTGCACCGTGGTGAAATCCGGCACCGCGCCTTCCTTGAGCCCCGGCACTTCCTCGCGGATCTCCACCGGCGAGTAGTGCTTGGCGCCGACCACACGCACGCGGCCGACCTTGGTTTCGCTGACCTGCAGATAGACGATGCCGTCATCGACCTTCTGTTCCGGCAGCTCGACAAACACCGACTGGTAGCCACGCGCCTGGTAGATCTTCTGCAACGCATCGCGCGCGCCTTCGATATCGTCCAGGGTCTTTTGCGGGCCAAGGAACGGGTACACCGCCTCCTCGATCGTCGCCGCATCGAGCACGGTATTGCCGCGCACGAAGTACTCGTTGACGTCCACCTTGCGCGCCGGGGCCTCATCGCCCTCCTCGGCCCACACCGCTTGCGCCAGGACGCCCAGCGTCAGGCAGCACAACGCCAGCGTTGATTTGAACAGATGCTCCACACCGCCCCCTAACTGTCTAAGATTTTGCGCCGTCGCCGATTGCACGGCGTCTGGCCTGCTCAATTGCTGCTGGTCGAAAGATGGCTGTGCCGCGCCAGCCAGGTGTGCAGCAAGGCGAAGTTCAGAGAGAACTCCGGCATGTGCAGCAAGGCGCCACAGAACACGTCACCGATGATGGTCTGGATCAACTGCACGGCCTGCGGGTTGTTCAACAGGCTGGCGATGTCGCGCTGCAAAGCGTGGATGCTCCACACCTTCTGGTTCAGCTCCAGGCCGACGAACCAGCGGAACAGCAGGTTGTAGTTCAGTTGCTCGTGCAGCTGCTGTTCGCTGGGCACCGAATACAGCAGTTGCAGCAGCAGGATCTGCACCACGGTCTGCGGCGCGATCGCCATGCCCGGCGCGGCCTGGAGCAGGTCGCGATGCTGCTCGAGCACCTCGTCGATCTGCGGGCGCAACAACACCAGCGAATGCCCCGCCGGGATGTAGCTGGACACTTCCTTCAAGGCGCCCTGCCAGTCGTCCTGGGAGACGATCCACACCCACGGCGCGCCGTAGCGGTACACCGAAACCGGCTTCTTGCGCGCAGCCTCGACGATCTTCGACAGGCGCTGGTCGAGCTCCTGCATGCCAACTTTCGAGTAACGTTCCATAGTTCCCATTGCCCCACTCCTGGCGTCCCGCTGACGGCTGGGGAGGCGGCTCGTGGCGGCCTCCAGCGCGTTACATAGGCAAGACGGAAGTGGCGATGAGCTACCGAACTTTTGTCATGAAAGCTTCATTTGGGATTGTGAGGGGGGCAATTTTTCCGGGTCGGCATGTGCGGCCCTGGAGCCGACCGGAGTTGGGTCTGGTGTACTGGGTAAATGTGGGAGGGGGCTTGCCCCCGATTGCAGTGGGTCAGTACCAAATCCATCAACTGACACTCCCTCATCGGGGGCAAGCCCCCTCCCACATTTGGATCTCCATATATCAGATGGACCTCGGTCTGCTTTTGCTCTGCTTTTGCTCTGGCTTTTGATCTTGATCCTAGGCGCCCCGTCAACCACGCTGGCCGAACGCAGGCTTGAATCCGTGGGTAACCCGGCAGGACGCCGGGTTAGCCGTCCTGGGCCAGGGATGGCCCATGACGGCGGCCCACGGATTCAAGCCGGAGTGAGGGCATGCCGAGCCTAGGCGAGGCACCAAGTGGTGGGGCAAGACCTTTTGGTTACTTTTGGGGCGTTTGCCAAAAGTGACCCGCTGTAAGAGCGGAACCATAGGCAGCCGTTACCGCAGCAACGGATATGTACTCATTCCAACTCCAACAAATGGTCGACCCAAAGGCCGCCATCGGGAGCAAGTCGAATCGTCGGACCCACAGTTTTAACCGAGTCTCCCCCACCATACCGGTCGGCTAATAAGAAGCTCGCCACCCTTCTGCTTGCGCAAAAAAATGGGGCGATCACTGATCGCCCCGAACGGTACATCGAGAGGTCCTTCTGAAGTTCTACAAACTGATCTGCTTACGCTCCTCATCCGTCAACCGCGCCCGCGCCTGATCACTCAGCGGCCCCGCGCCCAGCACCTGCACCGGGCTGTCGGGGTTGTAGCCCGAGGTTTTCCGAGGTTCCGGTTCACGCGGCAACGGCTCGGTGCCCAGGCTCAGCACCTCCACGGTCATGATCGACGGCCGGCCCTGTTTGGCCGCCGCCTGCTGGCTGCGCGCCGCGTCTTCTGCGGCCTGGGACGCCGCCGCGCCCGCTGCGCTGGCCGAGCTCATGGCGCCGGTATTGACGGTGGCCGACACCGGCACCCCGGACGACTTGCCCTGGGTCTGGATGTTCGCCGCGTTCACCACCCGCAGGGCGGCGATGTTGACGTTACCCGACACCCGAATGCCCGCCTCCCCCGCATCGATGGTGCCCAGCGGCGCGATCAGGTCGATATCCCCCGCCGGCACTTCCGGGATCGGGTTGAGCGTGGCGATCCCCGCACCGGTGCTCGGCACCGACGGCGACAGGCTCACGTTGCCCCAGTTGTCATAGACGCGCTTGGGCGGCGTGTACACCACGGTGGTCTTGGAGCCGCGACCGGCGTTGATGTCGCCTTGGGCGGTCCAGGCCATGATCGAGCCGCCGAAGGTGGTCATGATGCGGCTCTGGCCAAGCAGGATACTGCCCAGGGAGTACAGCTGGATATCTCCCGCGCCCTGGGTGATCACCCCAGCCGTGGACGGCGGTGCGAAACCTTCGATGCCGAACGTCTGGCGGCCGCCCGGCGTGAGCATCTGGATCGAGCCACCGAAGTTGGTGTGCACGCCGGCACCGCCGAACATCGTGATATCGCCTTTGTAGGTGATCGGGTTGCCGGCCACGTCGGTCTCGGGGAACAACCGGGCAATCGCGGCACGACCACGCACATAGCTGCCCTGGCGCACACTGCCGTCCTGGTTGTGCTCACGGCCGGCGGCCTTGAGTTCGGCAAAGTACACGTCGCGGGCGAAGATCCGTTGTTGTTCGGCGGGCAGTGCGGCGTAGTAGGTCCGGGCCTGTTCGCTGTCGCCGGCGAAGCCGAAGCGTTCGGTGAGCCAGGACACCAGTTCATTCTCGTAGGTCTTGGCGACTTTGCTGCCCTGCAACGACTCACCCGCTTGAGCCAGGTTGGCGGGATTCAGGTAGGCCTCGACGAAGCGGCGGTAATCCGGGCCATTGGCGCCCATGCCGGCTTGCATGACGATGCTTGCGCCAGGGCGGCTGTCGCCCGCCGCCACAGCACCCAGGCTGTTCACCGCGACTTTGTCTTCCATCTGGATGTTGCGCCCCGCCGTCAGTTCCAGCGTACCGGGGCCGGCAATGTTAAAGCTGCTGTAGAGGATGTCGCGGCCGGCGCTGGCGATGGAGATATCGGTGGGGCTGTTGTGCACGAACAGGTTGCCGGTAAAGGTGTATTGCCCCGTAACGATGACACCTGCGCTGGCACCGCTCAAGCGCGTGCCGCTGCCAACAATATCGCGTCCGGCTTGCATCCATACCGGGCCTGCGCCTTCGTAAAAGGTTTGCCCGAACCGAGCGTCACCCACCCCCGTGATGGTGAGGGCGCGCCCACTATTGACGCCCAGCAGGTCCCCGCTCAGCGCATAGAAACGCGCAGGTTCCAGGGCGTCACCCCAGGCCATGCTGGCGGTGTTGGGGCCAAAGGCAAACAGCGGGGAAACCGTCAAGGTGGCAAGGTTTCCATCGCTGGAAAGATTGCCACTGCCCACTATTGCCGTTTTTTGATCCGTCAGGAAACCGGCGAAGGCCGGACGCAGAATAGTCGCCAGGCTATTGGGTGCCGCACTGGAGCGGCTGATCGTCAGATCGCCGCCGGAGATCGAATCCCCGGCCAGCAATTCCAGTTGCCCATTGGACGAAGGTGCGAGTACCAACGCCCTGAGCGGCTGCACGTCGCCAGGATTACTGGTCGAGGCGCTGCCGTAATAGAGACTGCCGTTAGCGGCAACCGCACGCAATGTCGCGGGATAGACCGCCGCCATATCGGTTTCCAGGGTCTGGGTCAGCGGCGTGAGGTTGCCCCCGGCAGAGAACAGGTCCACTGCTGTGCGGTCGGTCCACAAGCTGAACCAGCTTTGTCCGATCCCGTTGACCCCCTTATTGACGAAGGTCAAGGCGTTCATCTGCGGCGCGCGCCCAGGGTCGGCGACGTCCTGCAACACCAGGTCGCCACGGGTGGACAGGCTGAAAGTGGCATCGCCCGGCAACAGGCTCAAACCACCCGAGGCCATGGCCGAAGTGGAACGTAAAGGATCGTAGGCGCGCACTTCGCTGGGGCTCTGGTCTGTGAACCGGTTGCCATAACGCAGCGTCAGGCTGCCCAGGGCGCCACCGGTCAATTGCACGTGCCCACGCAGGTTCACCAGCGCACCATTGAGGTGGTCTGCGAAGGTCTGGCTGGCGGGGTTCACCGCTCCGCCGACCCGCAGGTTCAGATCACCGCCCCCCGTCAGTTGCACACTGCCATCGGCCCCGACCCGACCGGTGCTGCCGACTGCCAGTACCAGGCCTTGGCTGCGGCGACTGACGTTCAGAGCTGTTGACGAGACAGGGCTGATGAGTCCTGCATCGCCACCCACATCAACATTCAGGTTGCCGCCTCCCAGGGTGCCAAACCCGGTGAACCCGACCATCTGGTCCGAACGGTCGCTGGCGACGTAGGAACCAAAATTGATCCACCAGGCGGTAGCTTGCGCCTGGCTCCCACTGAGCCCATTGCCCTGACGCCACAGCCAGTTGCCGACGTTGGCTGAATCCTGACCCTGGTCGCTGGGTACCGGACGACCAACGCCATTCTGCGCCGGGCTGGTGATATTGCCCGTCAGGTTGCCGCCCACTTTAAGCAGCAAGTTGCCGCCCGTATCCGGGTACCAGGCGCGGTACAGGCTGCCGGTGTCTGCGTTGACCAGCTTTTCGTTGCCCCCGGCGTTAGCCAATACCTTGCCATTGCTGCCCAGGGCTCGCTTGAGGTTATACGGATCGTTGGTCGAGGTGCCGGTGGACGAGCTGCCTGCCGTGTATACGCCGAACAGCGACTCCATGCTCAGGTTGCCGGCGGCCAGCAGGTCAAGGTCTGCGGCGCCGGTGCGGATTACGCTGAAGCGAGTACTGCCGCCCACCAGCAGCGTGTAGGCCTCACCACTGATAACGCAGTATTCCGGGAAGTCGTCACATACGCCTGGGTATTGTATTGCGTCGAAATCAACCGGTTGGCCTACCATGCTGTCATCGCCGAACCACCCCATGGAGCCCTCCTCGGTCCAGACCTGGGCTCCTTTCCCGAACGTCCCATAGTGACTGTCCGCCAAGCGCAGATTGCCGCTTACCGGATGCGGTTGCAGCAGGCGACTGTCGGCTGCCTCGGTGTCGGCCCCCGCAACCAGGCGAATCGACCACGACTGCGCACCCTCCTCCAGCATGGGTGCAATTGCCCAGTTCTTGCCTGGGTGGCCGGCGTCACGCAACGTCACCGACTCCACGCCGCCCGGCAGCTTCACGTCTGTTCCCGACGGCAACAGGGCGCCCCGGGGCAGCACTTGGCTGGCGGTCAACGTCACCTTGGTGGCCAATGGCACGCCCTTGGGCCAGATCAAGCCGTCGACACTGGCTGACGTGCTCAACAGGCTGCCGGCATCCAGGACACTGCCGATGGCGAGGGTCTGGCTCTGAGTCAGCAACGTGCCCGCCGCGAACAGCACATTGCCCGAGGCATCCCGAACAGCCGCCGCCAACACAGTACCCGCCGGGAGTACCAACGGTTGTTTGAGCGTAGCCGCGACGGGCAATCGGGTGCCCGGCGGCAGAAACAGGGGGTTGGTCAGTACATCGAAATTAAGCGCAGCGCCCGCGGGGAACACGGTGCCCACCTCCAGGGTCACGCCGCTGCCCGGTACCACCACGGTGCCGCCGGTGTAGTCGATACCGGCGCGCAGCACCCAGCCATTGTCATCGTCGGTGGCCGGTGGCGCGGCAAAGCCGTCGTTGATGCTGCCATAGATATTCAGGTCGCCACCGGCGCGCAGGGTCAGGCTGCCGGACTCGGTCTTGGCCGTTGATTTGAGGCTGGCGTAGCGATAGCTGGAGAGGTCCAGGTCGCCCTGCACCACCAGGTCGCCATCCGGGGTTTTGCTGATGATCTCTACGCCGGGGCGCAGGTGGAACACATCGCCGTACGTGGCGTTGTTCAAGCCGGCGAGCTTGCGCAGCAAGTTGCTGTTAACACGCGCGGCGTTGATGAAATTCGTATTTGCTGGATCGACGACTTTCGTGAGGTAGTCATGATCAATCACTTGGTACGGGCGCCCATTGGGCGTTTCATCGGTGTTGGTCGGGGCATCGTCGTAGGTTCTCATGCCATTGAGCGCAATCGAACGCGCGCCCTGGATAGTCAACTGCCCACTGGCATCAATGGCGATGTCATTGCCGCCCACGCGCGGCGCGTTGAGTTCCAGCGTGCCACGGTTGCGGCCGTCATTGCCGGTCGCGGCAGCAGTACCGTGACGCAGGTCGATGCGCGCCCCCTCGGCCAGGGTCAACTGGCCCTGGCCAGAGCCGAGGACCACGATGGCGCGGTTAGGCGAATCGATGATCTTGCCGTAGCTGTCCACCCGAAGTTGGCTGCCATGGGCATCGAGCACCGCCGTGCCGTCCAGGCTCAGGCCCTGCTTGGCGGCCAGGTTTATGCTGCCCACGCGCTCGCCGCTGGCATCCACCAGGCCGGTCACGCGCAGGCTGCCATTGTCGATCGAGACGTTGACGCTGTTGGCCTTGACGTCATTGCCGATGGTCAGGTCGCCCTGCTTGAGCTGGAAGCTGCGTGCACCGTAGACCTGGCCTTGGTTGAGGCGTTGGTTGAGCGCTGCGAACTGGTCGCTGAGCGTACCGCTGCCGCCCAGGCGCTGGGCCTGGATCTCCACCGCACCCGCGAGGTATGGCACCCGCGTACCACCGGAATCGTAGTCACCGCTGCTGCCGGCGATGATCTTGCCTGCCAGGTCGACGATCCCCGCAGCGCCGTCCACCGCCACCGCGCGCAACTTGCCCGCCTGGTTGTGCTGCGCCGACAGGTTGATGGTCGAAGCGGCGGCCTGCTGCACATTGCCGGCACGGCTCTCCAGCAAAACCTCGCCGCCTGCGCTGTATTTGGTCAAGTCATTGAAGGCAATGGCCCGGCCGGACACATCAATCGAGGCGGCATCGGTCAACACCACGTCGCCCCGCGCGCCCAAAGTGACCTTGCCGCTGGGCAGCACCACGGCAGTGGCCAGGCGAAGGCTATCGCCTTGCAATGACAATTCGCCGCCGATGCCGTCCACCTTGCCTACTGCGCCAGCCGAGGCGCTGACATCAATCGCGCCACCGGCGGTAATACGGTTGACCGAGCCGGCCTCACCGGTCATCAGCGGCGTGAGGATATTCAGGTTGCCGCCGCTGTAGGCAAAGCCCTTGATCGCATCAAACGCGCCCTGGCTCTGGTACACCGAGAGGCTGCCCTTGTGGTTGGCGGTGATGCGCTCACTGGCATTGAGGTTGACGTTGGCAAAGCCCAGGGCGAGGCGGTCGAAGGTATTGGTCGTGCTCGGCTGGGCAAAATCCCCATAGCCGAATTCGATACGCTCGGCATTGATGTCCAGGCGCCCGCTGCCGCTGCCGGCACCGCCGGTCACCGCCGCCACAGGCGGCGCGACGGCACCTTGCCAGATCAGGTTGGCGGTGTGGATAGTCGCCACGTCGTTCATGCCGCCAGAGCCGTAGATCGCCGGCGTGGACAGCATCAGGTTGCTCAGCAACGACTTGCCGGTCACGGCGTCATAAGTATCCAGGGTGGTGGTGCCGTAGAAGTTAAAGCTGTCACGCGCCGACAGCTGCAGGGTTTCCAGGGCCGGGGCGCCGAATTGGGTGTCGCCGCGCAGCAGGCGTTCCAGCACTTGCTGGTTGAGGGTCATGCCCACCGGCAGGCGATTGTTGGCGGCTGCAGCGGCCAGGGCTTCGGGGCTGCCGACGTTGATGCTGGACACGCCCAGGTTCAGGTGGCGGGTGCCATAGCGCACCTCATCGCCCATCTGCAGGGAGCTGTCGGTCAAGGTAACGATGCTGCCTTCGGAATACAGGGCTGTCTGGCCGCTGCAGGGCGCGCTGTTGCACACGCCTAACTGGATGCCCCCACTGATGACTTCGCCCAATGACGGCGCGGCGATTACGTTGAGCAAACCATTGGACACCGCCAGCACATTGCTCAGGTTGTAGATAAAACCGTCACGTGCGTCGTAGCTGGCCTTGCCCTGGCCTATCGTGTTGATCGAGGCGCCTTGTTCGAGCGTAATTTTTCCGGTGGAGGTCACCAGTAATACCTCCGGTGCCGCCAGTTTCGCGCCGTCGCGCAGGATGATGGAACTGATGATGCTGCTGGGGAGGTTGATGTAGTTGCCACCCTGGCCGTACGTGACATAGGTCATTCCACCGATCAACAGGCGAGCCGCGCCCATTGCATTCAGGCTGTCCGCATCCACCGTAATGCCTTTGAAATTGGCGGTAGCCGCGTTGCCTGCCGCGACAATTTCGATGTCCCTTCCCAAGCTGCCCTTTTCTTCGTTTATCAGCGATACGGTACCGCCGTAACCGCCGTCAGCGGCCTCGAAGCGGCCGATCCCCTGGAACGAAAAGGCGTCCGCACCTGCGCCTGGCCGCAGGGCCAGTTGCAGGGTCTTGGCATCCACCGGCAGCAGTGCCCGAGGTACACCAAGCCTGGTGGCGTCGGCCACGGCGAACTGTGCGTAGCCGGTTTCGTTGTATTGGGAGTAACGACGCAACATATCGGCCGACGTGAGAATTACCTGGCTGGCCGTACTGTTGTTGATACCGGTATTGGCGATGGACAAGCGCCCTGCCGTGGCCCATGAGCCATTACGCAACGCCTGGGTCGCACCGTCGGTGCCCAACCCGGCCAGGCCGTTGATCTCGAGCCGGAAAGCCCCAGGCATCAAAGCATAGGTGGACGGCATCAGGGTATAGGTGCCGGCCGCCAGGCCCGGCACGCCGGCGCCGATTGTGATCTGCTGGCCGATCAACGGATCGACCGCGCCACCTTCCGGCGCCACCGGTGCATAGCCCGGTTGCACGCCCGGCACAATCGCATAGATCGGGTTGGTGCTCAGACCCGGCAGTACAAACCCGCCGTTGGCACCGAACTGTACCAGTGGGTTGTAACGTGCATCCGTAGAGCCCCCGCGCCCGGAAATAAATCCGGCGCCGAGCAGTTCGCCACCGCCGGACAGATCCACCGTCGCCTGCGGCAGCACCGTCAACTGCTGGCCACCGAGAATCACCCCAACGTTCAGGCTGCCCGCACTGTTGCCGCCACCCTGGCCGACAAACGTCACTGTCTTGCCGTTGTACTTGTAGATCTGGCCGTCCACGGTACCGCCGTAAGGCAATACCAGGCCCTTGCCACTCACCGACGTGAGGCTGCCCGGCAGCAGTTGCACGTTGGTAGAGCCCAGGTTGCCAATCTCGATCAGCCCCAGTGGCGCACGCACCACCCCGCCCTGCCTGATGGTGGGCCCGCCCAATTGCAGACGACCAAAGGCCGAGTAAGGCATGGCGGCATTGCTATTGGCGGTGCGTGCGATGGTCAGGGTGCGTGTCGGATCGTAATTGAAGCCTGTGTCATTGCTGGCAGCATTATTCAGATAGCCCGCCAGTACCCGGGCGCCGACTTCAGTCGCCGGATACAACTGCGCCGCGCGCAGGGTCATGTCACCACTGGTCACTAATTGCGTGCTAATGCCCTGGGCAATCACATCTGCCCCCGCCCCCGCCAGGAAGCGCAAGTCGCCCTGGCTGGTCAGTTGCACATCATCAAACCCCCGCCGTTCGAGGCTGACCTGGCTGTTGTCGGGCCGCAACAGATAGCTCTTGTTGCCGAACAACACATTGCCACGCACGTCGATCAGGTTGGCGTTGGCGTTGAACTGCTCCGTGGTGGCCAGCGCGGAGGGATTGGGCAACACCGGCACCGCGCGGGTATAGGCTTCCTTGCCGGATTCTGCCGGCGCGAGGATGCCGGCCAACAGCAGGTATGGCGCCGACAGGTTGACCCGCGAACTGGCCGCCGCGTTTTCACTGAGGTTATAGCTGCCACCGTACAGGCGCAGGCTCTGGCCCATGCTCAACGACACGTCACCGTCGAAACTCAGCAAGCCGTTGCTGAGCAGCGCCAGGTTGTCAAAGCCGCCGGCGCTGATCTGGTCCACGCCGAGGCGGCCATGGCCGTACTCGAGGCTGGAAGTCGGGCTGGCTTGATGGGTCTGGCTGAGCACCAGTTCACGCACCTTGAGCACACTGTCGTTGACGCCGGCCTTGAGGTAATACGGGCTTTCCAGGGCCAGGGCCAGGCTACCGCCCGCAGCACCTGCGCCACCCGCGCGGGCAACGAAGCTGCCGTCCAGGTACAGGCCGTTGTTCGACGCAAAGCTGATGCTGCCGCCATTGCTGGCCACCGGCACGCGGCCCTGGCCGGGAACATCCAGCATCGCCTGGGCACCGGACGCGTCCAGGCGCGCGCCGTCGCGCACCACCACAAACAGGTCACTGGCCTTGGCGATACCGGTGGCCAGGTTGATGTCGCCGCCGATGCTGATAGTGCCCCCATTGCGCACCTGGCCGTAGACATTGCCACGGTTGCTCACCGCCGTGACCCCACGCGACGCCACGTCGATCAGCGCGTTTTCACCCACCCAGATCGAACGGCTATGGCCGGCGGCGTTGGCCGCTTCCGAGCCCGTCGCCGTCAGGCCGCCCAGGCTGACGCTGCCGCCCCAGGCGTTGAGGCGGCCGTTCATGGTCAACTGGCCGACGCTGCGCAGGTTAATGGCCTGGCCTGGGTCGACAGTGATCACCGCGCCCTGCCCCACGCTCAAGGCTGTGGTGGCCAGTTCAGCCGCCGTGGAATTTAGATTGCCGGCGGTCAAGGTCAGGCTGGCGCCACGGCGCTGGGTCAGTACGCCTTTGGCAGCGTCTTCCTGGTACAGCGCCGGCGTCCAGCGTTCAAGGGCGGTGGCCGGGTCGCTGCCCGTGGGAGCGGCCGAGGTCCGCTCGCCAATACGGTAGACCGGCGTCGTGACGTCGACCTGGGTACCGTCCGTGACCAGCAGCCCTTCATTGCCGGTGATGTCATAGGCCGAGAAGCCCTTGTTGAAAAAATCCCCCGCCAGTTGCACGGTGCCAACATCGGGCGCCGTGGCGCTGTCGCCGATCTGTACTTTGCGCGCCTGTAACGCCAGGGTGCCGCCACCGCTCACGCCATAACCGCGAATCTCGCCGTCCAAACCCAGGGTACCGAGAGACGCCAAGGTCACGTCGCCGCCCTTGCCACCGTTGAGCTTGCCATCCAAGCCGAGGGTGCCACCGGAGGAGGTGTCCACCACGCTGCCGGCCGCCAGGTTCACACTACCAGTGCTGCGCAGCGACACCTTGCCGCCGTTCACATAGGCCAAGCCGCTGCTGTTGGCCGGTTCCAGCAGCAGATTGTTCCAGCGCCCGGTGGCATCCAGCATGACCCCGCTGGCCACGTTCAGCGTGCCGCCGCCGTTGAGGATGCTGTCGCCTACCGCACCGCCTTTAAGCGGGTCGACCTGGCTGAGGATATTGCCCGCATAGAGGCTGCCGCCGTGGGCCGTGAGGTTGGCGTTGATGTCGACCCTTGGCCCGAACAGGGTGATATCGCCGCCATCGGCCACCTTGAGCGCTCCGTTGACGGTGACCTGCTGCTTGGCCGCGATCTTGATCGCGCCCAACTGATAGCCATTGAGCTGGTCGCTGTCGAGTACCATCTTGCCCTGGCGGTCCGCGGGCAGCGCGGTGGTGAGGTCCAGGCCATCGGCGATTTTTTGCGTACCGCCCTCGATCAATACCTCGTCCGCGTTTGCGCCCAGGGCATAGCGCAGGGTGCCGGTGGTCTTGTTGTAGATAGGCGTGTAGCCGCCAATGATCAATTGCGCGCGCTGGGCCATGGCCTTCTGCGACTGCTGGTAACCGTCGAGGTTGATGTTCGGCGCCTGGGTCTGGCGATCGTCCTGGAACACGTCACTGATCACCTGGCCCTCGAGCACCGCGCTGGTGGTACCGATCACCAGCTTGCCGGCATCGCGGCCCACCGTGTAACCGCTCTCATAACGACGCTGCTTGGCGATCATCGGGTTGTAGTAGTAATCGGTCTGGCCCCAGCGCTTGCTGGTGTCTTCATACCCCTTGTAGAACCCGGAATAGAGAATGTCGCCCGGCGCGTTGGACAGTTCATACAGGCGCCCGTCCGGGCCCTTGAGCCAGGTCTGCCGGATATACCCGGCCTGCACATCCACGGTGCCGCCCGACAGGTTGATCTGCGCGTCCTTCTGGGTCACCACGTCCTTGCCGGTAAACGTCACGGTACCGCCCTGGGCCATCCACTCACCCACCGAGTGGCCTTGGGTGCCCAGGTAGCCGCCCACTTCCAGCAAGCCGCCAGCGGTGTACCAGCGATCCGTCGCGTAGCCGTTGGTGCCTGCGGGCACAAACACCAGCTCGCGCAGGTCGACCCACACATCGTTATTGATCAACTGCCCATCGTCACGGTTGACCGGTGCGTCGCGCTGCTCGTTGCCCTGTACGTTGATCTTGATGTTGTTGGATTCCATCGACACCTTGACACCGACCGCCCCGGAGACATCGATCATCGCCCCGTCGCGTACCAGGCTGCGCCCGGTGGCACTGACCGCGACCTGCCCACCGGTAGCCAGGGTGATCGAGCCTTTCTGGAAGTCCACGGTGCCGCCGCTGACGATCTCGATGCGTGATTGGTCGGTGCGGTCGGCCACGGCGCTGAGGTTGTTGAACTGGCCGGTGATCAGGTTGGCGGGCGTGCCGTCGAGCTTGATCAGGCCGTTGTCCTTCTGGCCGTTGAGCGCGGTGCTGCCGCTGCTGTCGAGCAGGATCGCGGTGGTGCTGCCCTCCCCCAGGATCACGCTGCTGGTGGTGTCGGTAGCGGAATTTAGCAAATGGATGGTGCCACGGGCGTCCACTGACGTGCTGGCCAAGGCCACGCCATTTTGCTGCACCTGGTGCCCGGTCAGGGTGATGTCACCGGTGGACGCCATGATCAGGCCCGTGTTGCTGACCTTGCCTGCGCTGCTGCCGGCCTTGAGGCTGGTGGCCACTTCATTGCCACGGGTGGTGGAGCGGTCATTGCCGGTGGTGCCGACACCCTTGCGGATGTAAAAGCTGTCGCCGGCGGCCAGGGTGGTCTGGCCCTTGGCGGTAGTGAGGGTACCGGCGTTTTCCACTTCCGAGCCCAGCAGCAAGGCATAGCCGCCGGCGTCGGTGGAGGTGGCGGGGTTGTGGGTCTGGATCAATGCGCCGCGCTGCACCTCGACCTTGCCGGCCGCGTCAGTGAAGGTCGGCTGGGTGCCGGTGGCGTCCACGTAGATACCGCGCTGGGTGAACTGCTCATCGGTGATGTTCGCCGCCGCCGCCACCAGATTGCGCACGTTGACCTGGCTGGTGCCACTGAACACCACGCCGTTGCGGTTCACGATCATCACCGTACCGGCGCCGTTGATCTGGCCCTGGATTTCGCTCGGGCGCGCATTCGGGTCGTTGACGCGGTTGAGCACGGCCCAGCTCGACTGCTGCTGGAAGTCGACGCTGGTGTTGCGCCCGACGTTGAAGGTTTCCCAATTGAGGATGGCCTTGTCGGCGGTCTGTTCGATGGTCACCGTGGTCTTGCCGCCGGCCTGGGTCTGCACCGGGCCCTTGGCGTTGGTCCAGCCCTGGGTCAGGCTGTTATCCACCTGCAGGCCACCCTTGCCCAGGCCATCGGGAATGGTCGAGACCTGGCCGAACGCAGCCTGGCGCCCGGCGGCCTGCGCCGCCTGCTGCGCGGCAATCGCCGCCACACTGGTGTTCAAAGTGCTGATGGAACGCGCCAACTGCTGGTTGACCCGCGCCTGCTGGTTCAGCGAAGGAATCCCCTGCACCTGCCCGGCACTGATCCGCGCCGCCGTCGCCGCCTGGGTCGCACCTTTATCGGCAAACCAGCTGGAACTGAACGCCGTGGCCGCATGGGCATTGCCCGCCACCATCAACAAGGCGATGGCCTGGGCCAGGGGCTTGAGGCGCAGCACAGTTTCTTGGGCTTTCAGGTTAACCGGCGATTTGCAGCGGACCATCGGGGATCTTCCTTCTTTGTTATCACGCAGGGAGCAAGACAGGCTCACGTATGAGGGTTAGGCGGTTGGCGAGGGACGGGACTGAACTTCTGTCACGCAAAGTTCATAGAGGGCTGTTAACGGCTCGAAAAAACCGCACAAACGCAAAAATCAGCAACGGCACAGGCCGTTGCTGATCAGGTGGTGCAGGTCGTTGAAAGCGAGGGTTACAGCGGACGACCGATACCGTTGCAGACGTTGGTGTTGCCGATGCTCAGGGCGTTGCTCGCGGTCAGGAAGCTGGCGCGAACGGTGGCTTTCCAAGCGGTTGGCAGCGGAACGAAAGCGTTGGCGGTGATGGCTGCATCGTTGTTGTTGGAGGCGCCGTAGTGCTTGGTGAAGAAATCACGCACTTGGCTGGTCTGGGTCGCGTCGGCGTAGCACTGGCTGAAGATCAGGTTGGTAAAGCCCAGGATCGGGTAGCCCGAGGTTGGGTAAGGCTGTACACCGGCGGTGTTGTCCGGACCGAAGACTGGAACCCAGGCGTCCGGGTTGGAACGATCAGCGGCAGCCGGTACCGGTACTGCGCCGATGGCGGCAGACACGTTGGCGGCGGCAGGCGAAACGCCCTGGGTGTTGGTGGCGACGTTTTTGCCCACGCGAGCCACTTTGGTGGCGTCGTCCAGGCCGGCCAATGTCGGGGCGGCGAAGTCAGGGCTCATGTAGGTGATGCGGCCATCGCCGGCGGCCAGGGCAGTCATTACACCTTGGCTGCCAGTAGCAGCAACGGCGCCGGCAGGCAAGCCGCCGGAGAAGCTGGTGCCGAAGGTGGTGGTGACGGCGAAGTTGCCTGTTTCTGCGTTGCACTTGGCATTGAGGAAACGGGTGAACAGCTCAGTGGTACCACTGCTTTCGCTGCGATAAACCACAACGATCGGACCGGTACGGCCAGAACCGGAAATCCCGTCCCAGGTATTGATACGGCCCGAGAACACGCCGCACAACTCTTGAACGCTCAGGTCTACAGCGGCGGAACCGCTTTTATTGAAAGGAATGGCAACCGAAGTCCCCACCGATGGCACCTGAATCAACTTGCCCCAGGTCGGTTGCTTGGCAGAGGCGTAGGTCGACAACTCAGTGGCGCTCAGCTTGGAGTCGCTGCCGGCCCAGTGCACGTTCTTGTTCGTCACGCCCGCCTGGAACTTGGTGTAGTCGTTGTTCAGGAAGGCTGCCTTGCCGTTGCCGCTGCCGACACCGATGTACTGGGCGAAACCGGCCGTCAGCACGCCGGAGGTCTGGTACAGCGCTTGTGGCAGGGTGGCACCACCGCCGTTGATGTCAGCCATTGCAGCCTGTGCCGAGCACAGTGCAGCGAGGGTCATGGATACCGCGAGAACGTTGCGCTTAAACATGAAGAATCTCCTTTCGTCGTGTTTGTACGTTGGGGTAGATGGCTCTTGCATGACGCCATGGCTTCGGTCCCAGGCCGGGTCTCGGGGGTGGCGAGGGGTGAGGCCATGGGTAGGAAATTTCGCAGTTTCCGATGACAGCAAAAGGAAAAAACCTCGGGAGGAAGGGCTTGATTTTTAAAAAGATTCTCGGGTGTTTTGGTCATGATTGTGAGCGGTTTGGCGGCAGGTGACAGCGAGGTTTCAGCGGGGGTTTCGCCAAGGTGGCGCGGGCTGTGGCGCGGGGCCTGGATGTGACGGAATGAGGAACCCGAGGTTGGGAGCCGGCGATATCGGCCTGCCCCAACATCAACTGAACAGACAGGGTTCAATGTGGGAGGGGGCTTGCCCCCGATTGCGGTATGTCAGCAATAACTGAGGTGACTGACCCACCGCTATCGGGAGCAAGTCGAATCGTCGCACCGCCCCTCCCACATTTTTTAACCGCATGCATTCAGGTAACGAGTTGGTTGATCTCGATGATCGGCAACAGCACCGCCATCACGATCACCAGCACCACCGCGCCCATCACCACGATCATCAGCGGCTCCAGCAACGCCGTCATGCCCATGGCCCGCCGTTCGATATCCCGTGACAACGTCTGCGCCGCCCGCTCCAGCATCGGGGGCAGCGAGCCGGTTTTTTCGCCGCTGGCGATCAGGTGGATCAGCACCGGCGGGAAGACCTTTTCCACCGCCAGTGCCGGGGCCAGGTTGACGCCCTCACGCACCTTGGCCGTGGCATCGTTGACGCATTGGCTCAAGCGCTCATTGGACAGGGTTTGCCGCGCCGCTTCCAGGGCCCGCAGCAACGGCACGCCAGCACCGCCGAGGATCGCCAGGGTCGAGGCGAAGCGCGCGGTGTTCAGGCCCAGCACAAAACGCCCGATCAGCGGCAGGCGTAGCACGCGGCTGTGCCAGTTCAAGCGCGCCACCGGGTTGCGCAGGTACAGGCGCCAGCCCCAGAACCCACCGACAATCCCGCCGAAACACAGCCAGCCCCAGGCGCGGATAAAGTCGCTGGCGTTGAGCATCGCCAATGTCAGCCCGGGCAAGTCCTGGCGCGCCTGGGAAAACGCGCTGACCACCTGGGGCACCACGTAGCTGAGCAAAAAAATCACGATACCGATGGACACCAGCCCGACCACACCGGGGTAGATAAACGCGGTGAGGATCTTGCCGCGCAGGTTGTTGCGCTCCTCGATGTAGTCGGCCAGGCGTTCCATCACCTGAGCCAGGTCGCCGGACTCCTCCCCCGCCGCGATCAGTGCGCGGTAGATCGACGGAAAGTCCCGTGGCCGCGCCGCCAGCGCATCCGCCAGACGCATGCCGCCGCGCACGTCGGCACGCACGGCGGCCAGGGTCTGGGCGATGTGTTTTTTCTCCGCCTGTTCCACCGTGGCGCTTAATGCCGCCTCCAGGGGCAGGCTGGCGCCGAGCAGGCTCGCCAGTTGCCGCGTGGCCCAGGCCAGGTCGTTATCCGACAGCTTGGCGCTGAACAGGCTGCTGCCGGCGGCGCTTTGCTGGCCGCCCTCGACCTGCACCAGCAGCGCGGTCAGGCCACGGCTGCGCAACACGGCAAACGCCCCGCTCTGGCTGTCGGCCTCCAGGTGCCCGGCCTCGACTTTGCCGCTGGCATCGGCGGCTTCATAGCGGTAGCGATTCATCAGGCGTCCCGTGTCACGCGCAGGATTTCTTCCGGCGCGGTGGCGCCGCTGCGCACCCAGCGCTCGCCGTCTTCACGCATGCTGAACATCCCCGCACGGCGTGCCGCCACGCGCAGATCCTGCTCGCCGGCGCCCTGGTGGATCAGGCTGCGCACCTCGTCGTCGACGCAAAACAATTCATGGATACCGGTACGCCCGCTGTAGCCGATCTGGTTGCACTGCGCGCAGCCCACCGGGCGCCAGGTGCCGGGCGCGGCCGGGTCTTCCTGCTTGCAATGCGGGCACAGGCGGCGGACCAGGCGTTGCGCCAAGACCCCCAGCAGTGACGAGGCCAGCAGGAACGGCTCGACGCCCATGTCGATCAGGCGGTTGACCGCCGACACCGCATCGTTGGTGTGCAGGGTCGCCAGCACCAGGTGCCCGGTGAGCGAGGCCTGCACCGCGATTTGCGCGGTCTCCAGGTCGCGGATTTCACCGATCATGATGATGTCCGGGTCCTGGCGCAGGATCGCCCGCAGGGCCAGGCCGAAAGTCATATCGATCTTGGCGTTGACCTGGATCTGGCTGATGCCCGGCAGGTCGTATTCCACCGGGTCCTCCACGGTGAGGATATTGCTGGTGCTCGCATCCAGCCGCGCCAGCGCGGCGTACAGGCTGGTGGTCTTGCCGCTGCCCGTAGGCCCGGTGACCAGCACGATGCCATGGGGCTGGCGGATCAAGGTGTCGAGGCGCGCCAGCAGCTGCGGCTCCATGCCCAGGGTCTCCAGTT